>URJL01000032.1 GCA_900548115.1 uncultured Eubacteriales bacterium | reverse complement strand
ATAAGCACGTTTCGAAAGGACAAGAAAAAGGCAAGCCGAACGGTTTGCCTTTTTTGCGCTTTGCGCCCCTGCGCGCCTTGCGGCGCCGCAGTTGCCGCGAAATCGAATTTCGGTGGTCGAAATTCGATTTCGCATTACCTTTGTTATGTTAACATAAGATTTCGATACGCACCGAGAAACAAAGCTTGCGGAGTGTCGGGACGGAGCCCCGAGCAGAGCCCCGACTTGCGCCCGCAAAGCGCAGGGGCGCCCCTCCGGTTGCCCGCGCCGTATCGTCGACCCTTTGATTTTTCCCACAAAGTTTCCCGCAATTGTGGGGAATTTTGTTCGGCTTTGTGTGGAAAAAATCGGTTTTGGTGAAAAAACCCACAAGCTGCGGGAAATTTGAGCAAAATTTTCCACAGCCGCTTTCGGAAAAAAACGGCGTTATAAGGGGATTTTTGGGGCAAAAAGCATTTTTTTGCGGAAAAATCCGCAAAAAACCGAAAATTTCCCACAGAGTTTCCCGCAATTGTGGAAAAAAACGCGCAAAAGAACATTTTTCAAAAATTGCCCCGCACACAAAGCCGACTTGACAAAAAAACAGGCGCATGATAGAATGAAGCAAACGAAAAAACAGCCGCACACCGAGCGGGACGCCGCGCCGTCCGGAAAGGAATTTCCTATGCAGTTATATTACGTTCGTCACGGAGAACCGATCTACGAGCCGGATCAACTGACCGAAAAAGGGCATGCCCAGGCAAGAGCGCTCGGCGAAGCGATGAAGGATTACGGGATCGATAAGATCTTCGCCTCCACTTCAAACCGCGCCCGCCAGACGGCACAGCCGCTTGCTGACGCCTTGCAGAAAGACGTTGTGCTTCTCGATTGGTGCAACGAGAAATATGCCGCCGATGCTTTCGGTGCAAAGGACGACGGCAAATGGAGCTGGATCTACCGCCCCGAAAAGTATCTTGCGCTTTTTGCTTCGGACGAGGTGTATGCCCTGCGCGACAAATGGTATGAGCACCCCGCTTTTGCCGCGCTGAAATGCAAAGAGGGTTATCTGCGCGCCGCAAGGGAAGCCGACGCTTTTCTCGAAAGCTTCGGGCTTGTGCGCGATGAAAACGAACATTGCTACCGCGCAGACAAACTTTTTGACGGCAAGATCGCCCTTTTCGCCCACGAGGGCTTCGGACATTTCTTCCTGCCGTATGTGACCTTTATCCCGTACCCGCTCTTTGCACGCTTTGATAATGCGCATACGGGCGTGACGCAGATCGATTTTAAGCCTTTCGAAGACGGCCGCGTTTTTCCGCGCATACAATACGTCTCAAACACCGCACACCTGCGGTGACCCTGCGGGGAGCAGCTGCCGCGCCTGCGGCGGGCGTTCCCGCGAAATTGCATTCTGGTGGTCAGAATTCATTTTCACGGCAATACTCGCCGTAGGCGCGGAAATGTAAGCAGTTCATACAGTTTGATAAAATTATATCAAAGTTTTTCCGTATGTCTTGACAAAGCCCCGAATCGTTCGTATAATTATTATATAATACTGTACACTTGTCCCCCTGACAACCAAAACGGAGGTTTTTTCATGACGCGCAGAAGATCTGCTTTTCTTGCCTTTTTTGTTTTGCTTCTTTTCTCTTTGAGTACGGCTCTCCCCGTTCATGCCGCCGAAACGATCCTTCAGTCCGACGGAAATGCACTTCCGACTTCGGTTTTTGTCGGGCAGACCTACACGCTTATCTGCCGTGACGCGCCCGTTGCGGCAAACAAGCTTCGCTGGACGGTTTCCGACACACGGTATGCCACTATCGATCAAAACGGCGTGTTCAAGGTAATCAAGCAAACGCCTGCCTATTCTTATATCCGCGAGTCGGACGGGCGCGTGATCAACACGCGCGAAAACCTGACGATCACGGTATACCGCACCGACACGAACAAAAAGCTCACCGCCAGGAATGTGAAGATTTACAAGCGTGCCGTATCGGTAGACCCGGGTGTTTACGAAGTGCGCCTTTTGGTCGACGACAGCTATACCGCAAGCCCGATTCTTACCCCCGCCGACGCGACCGACCGCGTTATTTTCCGCTCGGCGGACACGGCAATTACGGGTATCGGACTGGAGACCGGCATTGTCAAGCCGAAAGCGCAGGGCAAGACGACGATCAACGTTTATTCCTGTGCGACAGCGGCTTCCTCCGCCTCCTCCGAAGGAACGATTTCCACTTCGTTTTCGGCGTGCACCCATACGCACAAATGGTCGGGAAGCTATGTAAAGCTCGACAGCTTTACGCATTATCTCCCGTGCGGCAACGCATACTGTACGCTTATTCGTCCGCAGGAGACGGCGTATTATGCCGAGCATGACTACGTGATACTCTCGAGCGGAAGAGCGATTTGCCGAAAGTGCAATTACGAAAAGGATTACACCGATCACGATCATGAATGGAGCTTTGACGGCGACGATTTGTATCATTGGGAAAAATGCTCGGGCTGCAAGGCGACGCGGAATTATACGTATCACAATTTTGACAAGAACAATGTCTGCATGGAATGCGGCGTCACGCACATCCACAACGATTGGCAGACTCTTCGCACGATAAGCTCGGATTATCATTGGTTTGCGTGCAAATCGTGCGATGCAATCAAGCGTTACACCAAGCATACGCCCGAAAATACCGACGCGACCTGTCTTGAAAAATATACGTGCAGTGTCTGTCGGGTGGTCTACGGCTGCGGCGAACACGGCGAATTGAAATGGAACGCCGACGGCAACAAACATGCGCGCTTCTGCACGGTCTGCGAAAAGGAGATTGAAACGCAGCAGGAGCACAAATACGAAAAAATCACCGATATCCTCTATCGCTGTTCGGTCTGCTCACATGAGCATGAGCACATGTTCGGCGAATGGCAGCAGCTCGAGAACGGGCATATAAGAAAATGTGAGAATCCTGAGTACACCACGCTCATTTCCGAGAGAATCGGGGGAGCGCACACACGTGACGAGCGCGATGTCTGCACTTTTTGCGGCTATATGAAGAAAGTGCCGCCTCAGATCAACGGCTCGTATGCGATTCGCAATCAAAACGAGCTTTTGTGGTTCGCCGATAAGGTAAACGGAGGCAACCCCGAGGCAAAGGCGGAGGTGTATACCGATATCTTCGATATCGGCGCGGTCACGATCGGCTCGTATGCCGCACCTTTTACGGGTGTTTTTGACGGCGGCGGATATACGCTTTCGGGCTTTTCGCTGACGGCGGATGCCGATCATATGGGACTTTTCGGAAAAGTATCGGGCGGAACGGTGAAGAATTTTACGCTGCGCGGCGAGGTGATACTCGACGGCGACCGCCAAAGAGTCGGCGGCGTTGCCGGCTCGGCACACGACGGAGCCGTCTTTGAAAACATTGCGTCCGAGGTCACGATCACAGGCTCGGGTGTCTGCCATCATATCGGCGGCATCGTCGGAAGCTCGAATCAGGTGACCGACAGCCTTCTTACAATAAGAAAATGCCGCTTCGGCGGCAAGATCGATCTGCCGAATACGGGCGACTGTATCGGCGGAATCCTGGGCTATGCCTACAGCGGCGTTTCGATTTACGACTGCTTTTTCGACGGTGATGTGCGGGGCGGTGCGTCGGGACATGTCGGCGGGATCCTCGGCTATCTCAACAACAAGGGCTTTCTCGGGCTTTCGGGCTGTTATGCGGTGCCCGAGAGTGCAAGCTCGGGGGCGATGATCATCGGAACGGTTCGGTTTTGTCCGCCCGAAAAGATCGTAAACAACGTTGTCCCCGCAGGAAGAAAAGCTTTCGGCGAGAACACGCGCAATCCTTGCAGTGCTTATGAGGTCGAAAGCTTTGCCGACGGAAAAGCGGCGTATCTTCTGAACGGCGGCGTGACCGACGGCTCGGGCACATGGAAACAGACGCTCGGAAGCGACGCGCATCCCGTTTGGAACGGAAATTCCGTCGTCTATCGCCTCGGAGCGGAGGAATATTCCAACACCGCGCGTCCGTGCGTGTTCTTTGAGGGCAACAACGTCTGCACCGAAAATATAGAGGAAGAAAGCCTTTTGATCCTCTCGCTTGTGACCGAAAAAGGAATGGTGCAGGTAAAAACCGTCCCCGCAAAAGTCGGCAGATCGCAGACCGACATAACGTCGCTCGGCTTCTCCGTGCCTCAAACCGACGGCACACTGCGCGCCTTTTTGTGGAAGGATCTTCTCAGCGCAAAGCCCGTGGCGCCTACGGCGAGTGTTCCCGCGAAATACGAATTCTGATGGTCACGCCTTGCGGCGCTGCAGTTACCGCGAAATTGCATTCTGATGGTCAGAATGCAATTTCGCCTTATCCTTGTTATGTCGGAGATAATTTGACCTATCCATGTTATGTTGACATAAGATTTTGATGCGTAACAGAGCCTTCCCCTCGAGGGGAAGGGGGACCGCGCCAGCGGTGGATGAGGTGCGCCCATGCCGAAGGCATGGGCGAATGCGCAAAGACAAAATTTGCTGACATAACCTCGAGCGTACCTTTCGCCGCAGTACACAAATTTTCACCTCACCGAAACTCGCTATCACGGCTCGCCCGCTTCGCGGGCGCACCTCATCCGTCGCGCTTCGCGCGCCACCTTCCCCACTTGACCGAAGGTCACAGTGTATCGAGGGGAAGGCTCGTGTACGCTCGACGTTAGCTCAACATAGCGCGGACAGGGAAAAATTTTGCCGCCGTAACACAGGCGGTATGTCACAAAATATTTACAAATAAATTTTTCAAACCTATTGCAAAAACGGTATGTATATGGTATACTGACAAAGCTTGATGTGCGATGAAGCGGGAGGTTGCGTCCTACGGACGGTAATTTCCGCAGAGTATGTCCGATAACCGGGCGACAGCAAAACCGGTCACAGACAGTGCAGTCGGCGCGGCAGGGTCCCTTTCAAGCGAGACCCGTATGACCGAACCGATATTTTGCGTACTGTACGGCTGGATGCTTTCTTTATGAATATCAAACCGGGAACGGCGGTCGCTTGCGACGGTACGCCCGGAGATAGACGTGTCTTTCCCTTCGTATGGGGGAAGATTGCGTTCCAATGAAGAATGTCGACAGCACCCGGATGGTTCTTTGCCCTTTTCCCGATGAAAAAGGCGAAGAAAGATCCGGTTTTGTTTTGGGTGGAATACGAAACACCCGGATGAGTGTCCGAAAATTGTTGTGCCACATTTCAAAGCTCCCCTCGGAAAAGAAAAAAGCAAAAGACCGAGGGTCAAAACTTTTGATAAGGAGGCAAAAAAATGGCAACCAAGGAAAAAATCAGAATCAGACTGAAGGCGTATGATCACACTCTGATCGATCAGGCAGCCGAAAAGATCGTGGAGACCGCCAAGAGAAACGGCGCAAAGGTGTCCGGTCCCATTCCGCTCCCTACCGACAAGGAGATCGTAACCATTCTTCGCGCGGTTCACAAGTATAAGGACAGCCGCGAACAGTTTGAGTTCCGCACCCACAAGAGACTTATTGATATCTTGAATCCTTCCCAGAAGGCGATCGAAGCTCTCATGAGCCTTGAACTTCCGGCAGGCGTTGAGATTGAAATAAAATTATAAGCCTTTACCGTCGGTCATGTTGTCCGCAGCGCGAAGCGCAAATCCAAACGGCCAACCAATAACCTAAGGAGGAAAACGATATGAAAAAAGGTATTATCGGTAAGAAACTCGGCATGACGCAGATTTTCGACGAAAACGGCAACGTCATTCCGGTAACCGTCGTAGAAGCAGGTCCCTGCGTCGTCGTTCAAAAGAAGACGATCGAAAACGACGGCTACGAAGCAGTTCAGCTCGGCTTTTCCGATCTTTCCGAAAAGAAGATCACGAAGCCCGCAAAAGGACATTTTACCAAGGTTAATGTTCCCTTCAAGAAGCACCTCAAGGAATTCCGCCTTGACGACTGCGCATCGCTCAATGTCGGCGACGAGATCAAAGCCGATGTTTTCGAAGCAGGCGAAAAGGTCGACGTAACCGGCATCACCAAGGGTCACGGTTACAGCGGCGCCATCAAGCGTTGGAATCACCATCGTCTGAGAATGACGCACGGTACCGGCCCCGTACACCGTCAGGTAGGTTCCATGGGTGCAAACTCGACCCCTTCTCGTGTTTACAAGAACAAGAAGATGGCAGGTCAGTACGGTAACGAACAGGTTACAACCCTCAACCTGAGCGTTGTAAAGATCGACGCGGAAAAGAATCTCATCGCCATTAAGGGTGCCGTTCCGGGCAACCGCGGCGGTATCGTGTTCATCCGCTCGGCAGTGAAATAATCGGAAGAGGAGGAAACACAATGCCAAACGTAGCAATATATGATATGGCGGGCAAGGAAAAGGGCACCATCGAGCTTTCCGCCGAAGTATTCGGCACCGAAGTCAACGAGGCAGTTCTTCACTCGGTCATCCGCGCTTATCTTTTGAATCAGAGACAGGGTACGCAGAGCACGCTCACCCGTGCGGAAGTATCCGGCGGCGGCGCAAAGCCCTGGAAACAGAAGGGCACCGGCCGCGCAAGACAGGGTTCGACCCGTTCTCCTCAGTGGACACACGGCGGCGTGGCACTCGGCCCGAAGCCCCGTTCCTGGAGAGTATCCATTAACAAGAAGGTAAAGAGAATCGCCCTTACCTCGGCTCTTTCCGCCAAGGTAAACGACAACGAGCTGGTTGTTGTGGACAAGATCTCGGCTCCGGAATACAAGACCAAGACCATCGTAAACATGCTCAAAGCGCTCGGCGCCGACAAAAAGGCTCTCATCGTAACGAGCGAGGCCGATGCAAAGGTCATAAAGTCCGCAGCCAACATCCCCGGCGTTAAGACGGCGATCCCCGGCACGATCAACGCTTATGATATCGTAAAGTATGATAAGCTCATCGTGGACGAAGCTGCCGTCAAGGTTATCGAGGAGGTTTATGCAAGATGAAAACAGCGCACGACATAATCATCCGTCCGATCATCACGGAAGACAGCATGGCAAGACTTGCAAACAAGGCTTATACGTTTCAGGTTGCCGACGGCTCCAACAAAACGGAGATCCGCAAGGCAGTCGAGGAGCTTTTCGGCGTTAAGGTCGCCAAGGTAAACACCGTCAGCATGAAGAGCAAGACCAAGAGAGTCGGCTATCATGTCGGTCAGACCTCCGAATGGAAAAAAGCCATCGTGACCCTGACCGAGGATTCCAAGACCATCGAATTCTTCGACAGCATGATGTAATTACCCGAAGCACAAAAACACGAAACATGATCTGAAAACCGGATTATGACGATGTCTTTTGAAAAAAGAAGCGCAGAAAATTCGGCGCCGTCGGACGATGACCCGACGGGAACGCGCGCGCTTTTTCCGTCATCGAGAAATGGAGTATTAAAACATGGCAGTGAAAACATTTAAGCCTACTACTCCGGCAAGAAGACAGATGGCCGTACCGGGCTTTGACGAGATTACCAAAAAGACCCCCGAAAAAAGCCTTATCACGGTAAAGAAGAAACATGCCGGTCGTAATAATACAGGTAAAATCACCGTTCGCCATCACGGCGGCGGAAACCGCATCAAATACAGAATTATCGACTTCAAGAAGAATATTCTGGACATTCCCGCAAAGGTTATCGGAATCGAATACGATCCGAACAGAACCGCATACATCGCTCTCCTTCAGTATGAAAACGGCGTAAAGACCTACAGCATCGCGCCCGTCGGACTGAAAGTCGGCGACACCGTACTCAACGGCAAGAACGCCGATATCAAGCCCGGCAACGTGCTTCTTATCGCCGATATCCCCGTCGGTACCATGATCCACAACATCGAGCTTTACCCCGGCAAGGGCGGTCAGCTCGTACGCAGCGCCGGCGCCGCAGCTCAGCTGATGGCAAAGGAAAACGGCGTCGCTCAGGTGCGTCTCCCCTCGGGTGAAGTCCGCATCGTCCGCCTCGACTGCAAGGCAACGATCGGTCAGGTCGGAAACCTCGAGCACGAGAACATCAACATCGGTAAAGCCGGTAAGAAACGTCATCTGGGCATTCGTCCGACCGTCCGCGGTTCGGTAATGAACCCCTGCGACCACCCGCACGGCGGCGGTGAGGGCCGCGCCCCGATCGGTCGTCCTTCGCCTGTTACTCCGTGGGGCAAGCCTACGATGGGTTACAAGACCCGTAACAAGAAGGCGCGCACCAACAAGTTTATTATCAAGCGCAGAAACGATAAATAATCGAAAAGGAGGCATAAGCTATGAGCAGAAGCGTAAAAAAGGGACCTTTTGTCGAAGCCAAGCTCTTCGCACGCATCGAAGCGATGAATGCAGCGGGCGAAAAGAGAGTTCTCAAGACATGGTCCAGAGCTTCCACAATTTTCCCGCAGTTTGTCGGACACACGATCGCTGTGCATGACGGCAGAAAGCATGTACCGGTTTATGTAACCGAGGATATGGTCGGTCACAAGTTGGGCGAATTCGCTCCCACCAGAACCTTCAAAGGACATGCAGGGTCTAAATCGAACTAATCAATGCTAAAACGCATAAATGATCCGTTCTTTTCGACGGAGAAGTTTTGCGAAAGGAGGAATTTCACGGATGGAAGCAATCGCTTATTTGAATGATTTAAGAATTTCACCCCGTAAAGTAAAAATCGTTCTCGATCTTATCAGAGGCAAGGACGTTCCCATGGCAATCGCCATTTTGAAAAACACCCCCAAGGCTGCCTCTGAACCGGTTCTCAAGCTGCTCAATTCCGCAGTGGCAAACGCCGAGAACAACCACCACATGGACGTGACCAAGCTTTACGTTTCCAAGGTGTTCACGACGCCCGGCAGAACCGCCAAGAGAATCATGCCCCGCGCTCAGGGCAGAGCTTTCCGCATTTTGAAGAGAAGCTCGCACATCACCCTGGCTGTGGCAGAAAAGGAATAATTTCGGGTTTTTCGCCCGTTTACGGTGAAAACCGAAAGGTTCTTGCCGTTCATCCCAAAAATACAATGCTTTAAGAAGGAGGCAGTAACGGAGTTATGGGTCAGAAAGTTAATCCGCACGGACTTCGTGTCGGCGTAATTAAAGACTGGGATTCCAGATGGTTCGTTAAAGATGAAGTATTTGGAGACACTCTCGTAGCAGACTATAAGCTCAGAACATGGCTTAAGAAAAAGCTTCGCGAAGCCGGCGTTCCCACCATCGAGATCGAACGCGACAGCGCAAAGGTAAAGGTAATTATTCACTGTGCAAAGCCCGGTATGATTATCGGTAAGGGCGGCACGGAGATCGAAAAGCTCAGAAAAGAGATCGAAGCGTTCACGGGTATGCCCTCTTCGGTCAACGTAATCGAAGTAAAGCAGCCCGACCTCAACGCTCAGCTCGTTGCCGAAAGCATCGCGGCTCAGCTTGAAAAGCGTATCGCGTTCCGCCGCGCCATGAAGCAGGCAATCGGCAGAACCATGAAGCTCGGCGCAAAGGGTATTAAGGTAAACCTCAGCGGCCGTCTCAACGGCGCCGAAATCGCCCGCACCGAACATTATCATGACGGTACCATTCCGCTTCAGACCATCCGCGCCGACATCGAATACGGCTTTGCGGAAGCCGACACCACCTACGGTAAGATCGGCGTAAAGGTTTGGATCTACAAGGGAGAGGTTCTTCCCGAAGTAAACAGAACCAAAAAAGTGCCCTCTAAGGCAGAAGGAGGACGCAACTGATGTTAATGCCGAAAAGAACAAAATTCAGACGAGTTCAGAGAGGCAGAATGAAGGGAAAGGCAACCCGCGGTAACTTTATCAGCAACGGTTCCTACGGACTTCAGGCACTCGAGCCCGGCTGGATCACCAGCAATCAGATCGAAGCCGCCCGTATCGCCATGACCCGTTATATCAAGCGTGGCGGTCAGGTATGGATCAAGATTTTCCCCGACAAACCCGTAACCGAAAAGCCGGCTGAAACCCGAATGGGTTCCGGTAAAGGTTCGCCCGAGTATTGGGTAGCAGTCGTAAAGCCCGGCCGCGTAATGTTCGAAATGGACGGCGTTCCGGAAGAGATCGCACGCGAAGCGATTCGTCTTGCTGCGCACAAGCTCCCGATCAAGTGCAAGTTTGTCAAGAAAGATGACCAGGAGGCGTAACATTCATGAAAATAAATGAAATCAGAGAAAAAACCTCCGCTGAGCTTGAAACCCTTTTGAAGGAAAAGAAAGCCGAGCTTTTCAACCTTCGTTTTCAGCATGCGATCAATCAGCTTGACAATCCTCAGAAGATCGTCGAAGCAAAGAAGACGATCGCACAGATCTTGACTGTTTTGACAGAAAAAGAACAGGCATAAGCGGGAAGGAGTTAAGGTAACATGGAAAGAAATCTGAGAAAAACCAGAGTCGGACGCGTTGTCAGCGACAAAATGCAGAAGACCGTTGTTGTTGCCATTGAAGATAACGTAAAGCACCCGCTTTATAAGAAGGTTATCAAGAACACCGTAAAGTTCAAGGCTCACGACGAGAACAACGAGTGCGGCATCGGCGATACCGTCGAGATCATGGAAACAAGACCCCTTTCGAAGGATAAGAACTGGAGAGTTGTTCGCATCATCGAAAAGGCAAAGTAAGCAAACGGCGTACGATAGAATACAACTCGTACGTGAACAAGGAGGACACATACAATGATACAGCAGCAGACGTTCATGAAGGTTGCCGACAACACCGGCGCCAAGGAACTTATGTGCATCCGTGTGCTCGGAGGAACAGGAAGAAGATACGCCCGTATCGGCGACATCGTGGTTGCTACCGTTAAAAAGGCAACTCCCGGCGGAGTGGTTAAAAAAGGTGAGGTAGTTAAAGCCGTTGTTGTTCGCACCGTACAGAGTCTTCGCCGTCCCGACGGAAGCTATATTCGCTTCGACGAGAATGCGGCTGTTATAATAAAGGACGATAAAAACCCGAGAGGAACCCGTATCTTTGGCCCGATCGCAAGAGAACTTCGCGACCGCGACTTTTTGAAGATACTTTCCTTGGCTCCGGAAGTTCTTTAAGGGAGGGTAACTTTAATGGCAGAGAACAAGACGAAATATCAAAAGAAGCTCGCCGTTCGCCGTGATGATACCGTTATCATGATTTCCGGTGACGACAAGGGCAAAAAAGGCAAGGTTATCGAAGTATCCCCCGGCGAAGGCAAGATCATCGTCGAAGGCATCAACATCGTAACCAAGCACGTCCGCCCGAGAAGACAGGGCGAAGAAGGCGGCATCGTAAAGACCGAAGGCGCTTTCTATGCCTGCAAGGCACAGCTTTACTGCCCCAAATGCGACAAAGGCGTTCGTGCCGCTCACAAGATCGTGGACGGTAAGAAGATCCGCGTTTGCGCAAAATGCGGCGAAGAATTTTAAGTTAGGGAGGATATGAATAATGGCAAGACTCAGAGATTACTATATCAGTGATGTCGCTCCCGCACTTATGAAGAAGTTTGAATACAAGAGCCCGATGCAGATCCCCAAGATCGAAAAGGTTATTTTGAACATCGGTGCAGGCGACGCAAAGGACAACTCCAAGGTCATTGACAGCATTGTAAACGACCTTACCATCATCACCGGTCAGAAGGCGGTTCCCACCACGGCAAGAAAGTCGGTCGCAAACTTCAAGCTCCGTCAGGGCATGAAGATCGGCGCCAAGGTAACGCTTCGCGGCGACAAGATGTATGAATTCCTCGACCGCTTCTTCAACCTCGCACTCCCCCGCGTTCGCGACTTCAAGGGAATCAATCCCGACGCGTTCGACGGCCGCGGCAACTATTCCATGGGTATCAAGGAACAGCTGATCTTCCCGGAAATCGAGTACGACAAGGTTGACAAGATCCGCGGTATGGACATTTGCATCGTTACGACCGCGACCAGCGACGAACACGCAAGAGAGCTTCTCACATTGATGGGCGCTCCCTTCGCAAAGCACTAAGGAGAGGGGTAGGTAAACAAAATGGCAAAGAAGTCTATGATTTTGAAGCAGCAGAAAGCTCAGAAGTTTTCTACTCGTGAATACAACCGTTGCAAGATCTGCGGCCGCCCCCATGCATACCTGCGTAAATACGGTATCTGCCGTATTTGCTTCAGAGAGCTTGCTTACAAGGGACAGATTCCCGGCGTAAGAAAGGCAAGCTGGTAATTTCCGGCAAAAAGGATTTAAGGATTAAGGAGGTCACATTTCATGCAGATTACTGATGTTATCGCGGATATGCTCACCCGTATCCGCAACGCCAATTCGGCAAAGCACGAATCGGTGGACATCCCTGCTTCGGGCGTTAAAAAGGCAATCGCCGATATTCTCGCCGAAGAAGGATATATAAACGGCTATCAGATCATCGAAGACGGCAAACAGGGCATCATCCGTGTTTCCCTGAAGTACGGTCCCGGCAAGAAAAAGGTCATTCAGGGCCTGCGCCGCGTATCCAAGCCCGGTCTTCGCATCTACACCGGTTGTGAAGATATGCCCCGCGTTATGAAGGGACTCGGCATCGCCATCATCTCGACGTCGAAGGGCATCATGACCGATAAGAAGGCAAGAAAACAGAACATCGGCGGCGAAGTTCTCGCTTTTGTTTGGTAAACAACTTTGAAAAGGCGTGTGAGGTAACATTTACACGCGATAAACCGGAAGGAGATAGGTTATGTCAAGAATCGGAAGAATGCCTGTTGCAATTCCCGCCGGTGTGGACGTTAAGGTTGACGCAAACAATGTGGTAACGGTAAAAGGCCCCAAGGGAACCCTTTCCGAGACCATTCATCCGAACATCAAGGTCAACATTGACGGCGCCGTTCTCACTGTAGAACGTCCCGACGACGAAAAGCAAAACAGATCGCTTCACGGACTTTCCCGTTCGCTCATCGCCAACATGGTTGAAGGCGTTGTCAACGGTTATAAGAAAGAACTCGAAATCAACGGCGTAGGCTACCGTGCTCAGAAGCAGGGCAAGCAGCTCGTAATGAACCTCGGCTATTCGCACAACGTGGTTGTCGACGAAGAACCCGGCATTACGTTCGAAGTACCCGACGCCAACAAGATCATCATTACCGGACCCAGCAAGCAGAGAGTCGGTCAGGTCGCAGCGGAAATCCGCGGCAAGAGACCTCCGGAACCCTACCTCGGCAAGGGCATCAAGTATGTTGACGAGCACATCCGGCGCAAGTCCGGTAAGGCCGGTAAGTAATAGGGGGGTGCAGTAATGATTACAAGACAAGACGCAAACAAAAAGCGCTTAAAGAGACATAAGAGAGTACGCGCAAAGATCTCCGGTACGAGCGAACGTCCGCGTTTGTGTGTATACCGCTCTCTCCAGAACATCTATGTACAGATCATCGACGACACCTGCGGCAAAACGCTTGTTTCCGCTTCCTCTGCCGAAAAGGACTTCGGCTACGGCGGCAACAAGGACGCTGCAAAGAAGGTCGGCGAGCTTGCGGCAAAGAGAGCACTCGAAAAGGGTATCTCCGATGTTGTATTTGACCGCGGCGGTTATCTGTATCACGGCAGAATCGAGGCTCTCGCCGAGGGCGCTCGCGAAGCCGGATTAAAATTCTGATTATAGGAGGGGCAACATGGCACACAATATAGATGCTGCAACACTTGACCTTAAGGAAACGGTCGTTGTTACCAGAAGAGTTTCCAAGACGGTTAAGGGCGGACGCATTATGCGTTTCGCAGCGGTTGTTGTTGTAGGTGACCAGAACGGTCACGTAGGCTACGGTCTCGGCAAGTCCGCCGAAGTTCCGGAAGCGATCCGCAAGGCAATCGAAGACGCAAAGAAGAATATGATCACCGTTTCGATCAAGGGAACCAGTATTCCGCACGACATCATCGGCGAATACGGCGCAGCCCGCGTTCTTCTCAAGCCCGCCTCCGAAGGTACCGGCGTCATCGCCGGCGGTACGGTTCGTGCCGTCCTCGATATGGCAGGTATCCGCGATATTCGTGCAAAGTCTTTGAGAAGCAACAACAAGATCAACGTTGTAAAGGCTACCTTTGAAGGTCTTAAGGCTCTTCGTTCGGCTGAAGAAGTAGCCAAGACCCGCGGCAAGAGCGTTGAAGAATTATAATTTCACCAAAGGAGGACGCAACAATGGCAAAAATCAAGATCACTCTTACAAAAAGCCTTATCGGCCGTTTGGATAAGCAGATCGCCACAGCGCATTCTTTGGGATTACGCAAAATAGGCGATACGACTGTGCAGGAAGCAATTCCCGCGACAGAAGGCAAAATCACTGTTATCAAGCATTTGGTTTCGGTAGAAAAGGAGGCATAACACATGAAGCTTCATGAACTTTCACCGCAGCAGGGTTCCTCCAAGAAGGCTTGGAGAAAAGGCCGCGGCGTCGGAACCGGTAACGGTAAGACTGCCGGCCGCGGACACAAAGGTCAGAACGCTCGCTCGGGCGGCGGTGTAAGACCCGGCTTTGAGGGCGGTCAGATCCCGATGTACAGAAGAATTCCGAAGCACGGTTTTTCCAACTTCCTGTTCAAGAAGGATTACGCAATCATCAATGTTGAACAGCTTGACAAATACGAGGACGGCGCGGTAATTTCCCTTGAAACACTGATCAACGACGGTGTTGTCCGGAAAGAACTTAACGGTCTTAAGGTTCTCGGAAACGGCAATATCACGAAGAAGCTGACCGTTCAGGCGACTGTATTCTCTGCATCCGCAAAGGAGAAGATTGAGGCCGCAGGCGGAAAGGCTGAGGTGATATAAGTGCTGCAAACCGTTAAGAATGCCTGGAAGCTCCCTGAGCTTCGCAACAAGATTCTTTTCACCATCTTTATCCTGATCGTGTTCCGCTTCGGTTCGGTTTTATCGGTTCCGTTTGTTGATTCGTCGGTCTTGAAAGAGGCTTTCGCACAGCAGACAGCCGGTACCATTTTGGACTACTTCAACATGCTGTCCGGTGAGGCATTCTCGCGGGCAACGCTTTTCGCGCTTTCGATCAGCCCTTACATCACGGCTCAGATCGTGATCCAGCTTCTCACCATTGCCATCCCCGCTCTTGAGCGCATGGCAAAGGAAGGCGACGAGGGCAGAAAGAAGCTCAGTCAAATTACCCGTTACGTGACGGTCGCCCTTGCACTGCTCACCGCTTACGGTTATTACACCTATATCAAGAACACCGCCGGTATGGCGATTCAGCATGACGGCGTAAACCCGCATTTCGCTGCCGCTGTTATCATCGCCTGCTACTGCGCCGGTGCCGCCATTATCATGTGGCTCGCCGAGAAGATCAATGAAAAGGGTATCGGCAACGGTATCTCCATCATCCTTCTCGCCAACATCGTTTCGCGCGTGCCGAACAACATCATCGTTGCCGGCAGAAATCTCTTCACCGACTTTAAGCTCACCACGCTCATCGTGGATCTTCTGCTTATCGTCGTCGCCGTTGCGACGGTTCTCTTCGTTGTTCATATGAGCGACGCCGAGCGCCGCGTTCCGGTTCAGTACGCTAAGCGTCAGGTCGGCAGAAGAATGTACGGCGGACAGAGCACGTACCTTCCCTTGAAGCTGAACATGACCGGTGTTATGCCGATCATCTTCGCAAGCTCGATCGTTACCCTTCCTTCGACCATCGGTCTTATGGTGGGAAAAGACGCGACCAGCGGCGGCTTCTGGGGCGGCTTCCTTAAGCTGTTCTCATATACAAGTCCTTTGTATTCGATTCTGTTCTTCGTACTCATCATCGCGTTCGCGTATTTCTATATTTCCATTTCGTTCAATCCCATCGAGGTTGCCAACAACCTGAAGAAGAACGGCGGCTCGATCCTCGGTATCCGTCCCGGTAAGCCTACCTCGGACTTCATCGCGCGGATCCTCAGCCGTATCACGCTCATCGGCGCGATCTTCCTCGGCATCATCGCGGTTCTCCCGATCGTCCTGACCATGATCGATCAAAGCTTCGGCTCGCTTGCGTTTGCCGGCTCGTCCATCATCATTGTCGTCGGCGTCATTGTTGAAACGCAGACCGAGATCGAAACGCAGATGTCCATGCGTCATTACAAGGGCTTCCTTGAATAAGCCTTTCCGACGCGCGACCGTAGAAGGGACAAATGTTATGAAAATTATATTTTTCGGCGCTCCGGGTGCCGGAAAGGGTACGCAGGCGGAAATCGTGAGCGAAAAGCTCGCGATCCCCGCGATATCCACCGGTAATATCATCCGCGAAGCCATCAAGACCGGTACCGAAATGGGCAAAAGTGCCAAAAGCTACATCGAAAAGGGCGCGCTCGTTCCCGACGATGTGGTCATCGGTATCATCAAGGAAAGACTTGCCGAGAAGGACTGTGAAAACGGCTTCATTCTCGACGGCTTTCCCAGAACCGTTCCTCAGGCAGAAGCGCTTACCGCCATGGGCGTTGCGATCGATACGGTGCTCAATCTGGAAGTGCCCGACGACAAGATCGTTACCCGCATGAGCGGCAGACGTACCTGCCCCGGCTGCGGAGCTTCCTACCATATCGTATACAAGCCCACGAAAAAAGAGGGCATCTGCGATAAGTGCGGAAGCGCGCTTACCATCCGCAAGGATGACGATCCCGCTGTTGTAAAATCCCGTCTCGAGACCTATCACAAGGAGACCGAGCCGCTTAAGGATTATTACGAAAAAATGGGCATCCTCAAGACCGTTATCGGTCAGGAGGAGCTTGCCGATACCACGGCGCTGACCCTTTCGGCGCTCGGTATTCGCTGAGGATCGAGGCGCAGCGCATGATTAAATGCAAATCTCCGATTGAAATCGAAAAAATGCGAGAAGCCGGTTCGATAACCGCCGGTGCCCTTTTGGCGGCACAAAAAGTTATCGAGCCGGGCGTCACGACAAAGCATGTGGACAGCGTAATCCGAAAATTCATCGAAAGCCACGGAGCCCATCCGTCTTTTCTGAATTACGCCGGATTCCCCGCAAGCGCGTGCATCAGCATTAACGATCAGGTCATCCACGGAATCCCCGACGATCGGAAGATCCTTTCCGGCGATATCGTCAAGGTGGATGTGGGCGCTTACTTCAAGGGCTTTCACGGCGACTCCGCCCGCACGTTTTTCTGCGGCGAGGTTTCCGAGGAGGCAAAAAAGATCGAAGAAGTATGCCGCGAAAGCTTTTATGCCGGTTTTGCCGCGGCTCGTCCCGGCGCACGCATCGGCGATATTTCCGCGGCGGTGCAGAGCTATGCCGAATCGCACGGCTATTCGGTCGTGCGGGAATATGTCGGACACGGCGTGGGCGAAGCGCTGCATGAATCGCCCGACGTTCCGAATTACGGCAAGGCGGGCAGAGGCGTTCGTCTTTGCGAAGGCATGACCATCGCGATCGAACCGATGATCAATGCGGGTCGACCCGAGGTGTATGTGCTGGACAACGACTGGACCGTCGTAACACGCGATCACAGCCTTTCGGCACATTATGAAAACACCATAGCGATCACAGCCGACGGCGCTGAGATCCTCACAAAGATTTGACCGATTTTTTCGGATAAAGCTCACAGCGTAATTTTGGAGGGATAATTCTGGCTAAGGATGATGTTATCACATTCGAGGAATGCACCGTAATGGAAGCGCTTCCGAATGCGACATTTTTGGTAAAGCTCCCGAACGAACACGTGATTACCGCGCATATTTCGGGTAAGCTTCGTATGAATTATATCAAAATTCTCCCCGGTGATAAGGTTACCGTCGATGTGTCGGTATACGACCTTACAAAGGGCAGAATCACATGGCGTGCAAAGTAAAGCTTTACACGCGGCAGGAGGGAATTAAGGATGAAAGTAAAACCTTCGGTTAAGAAGATCTGCGAAAAATGCAAGATCATCAAGAGACGCGGAATCGTTATGGTGATCTGCGAAAATCCGAAGCACAAGCAGAGACAGGGCTGATTTATTTCCGCCCCGCCGAAAACAAATAAGGCTTTGGTAAAAAACACATTTATTACTACTGAAAAGAGGTGCAACATAGGATGGCTCGTATAGCAGGTGTTGATCTTCCGAGAGAAAAAAGAATCGAAATCGGTCTTACCTATATCTTCGGAATCGGTCGTACAAGCTCCAACGCAATCCTTGCGAAGACCGGTATCAATCCGGACACAAGAGTAAAGGATCTTACGGAAGACGACGTAGCAAAGCTTCGTGAAGTTATCGAACATGAATATGCTGTTGAAGGTGATCTTCGCAGAAATATCGCCATGGACATCAAGCGTCTGATCGAAATTGACTGCTACAGAGGTCAGAGACACCGCAAGGGTCTGCCCGTAAGAGGTCAGCGTACCAAGACCAATGCAAGAACCAGAAAAGGTCCTGCAAAGACCATTGCAAACAAGAAGAAATAATGTATCTTAGTGTGAAGGTTCTTCACACGGGAAGGAGAAACGTATGGCAAAGGCAGCTACTACCAAGAAGACTGTAACCAGAAAGCGTCGCGAACGCAAGAATATCGAAAAGGGTTCCGCACATATCAGCTCGACCTTTAACAATACCATCGTAACCATTACCGATGTAAACGGCAACACCATTTCGTGGGCTTCTGCCGGTGAAATGGGCTTCAGAGGCTCCAGAAAGTCGACTCCTTATGCCGCTCAGACCGCAGCCGAGACCGCAGCAAGAGCAGCAGCAGAGCACGGACTCAAGACCGTTGAAGTTTTTGTCAAGGGTCCCGGTCAGGGAAGAGAATCCGCGATCCGCGCTCTCGAGACCGCAGGTCTTTCGGTTACCATGATCAAGGATGTAACCCCCATTCCGCACAACGGATGCCGTCCTCCCAAGAGAAGACGTGTCTGATCCCGCGTGACGATTATTTTTCCGCTGTTCCGAAAGCACATTTTCGTGCAGCATGATCAAACGGAACACGGAACCATTTTTTGCTGAGGAGGAATAACACAATGGCAAAATATACCGGACCTGCTTGCAGACAGTGCCGCAGAGAAGGCGTTAAGCTTTTTTCCAAAGGCGAACGTTGCTATACCGAAAAGTGCGCTCTGAACAGACGCAGCACCGCACCGGGTCAGCATGGCGCAGCCCGCAAGAAGATAGGTGAATACGGTCTTCAGCTTCGCGAAAAGCAGAAGGCAAAGAGATATTACGGAATTCAGGAAAAGCAGTTCAGAAATTACTTCGCAACCGCTGAAGTAAAAGAGGGTATCACCGGTGAAAACCTGCTTACTCTTATCGAACGCCGTCTTGACAACGTTGTATTCCGTATGGGTCTCGGCGAAAGCCGCAGAGACGCAAGACAGCTGATCGTTCACGGTCACTTCCTGCTCAACGGCAAGAAGGCAGATATCCCTTCGATGCTGCTCAAGGCAGGCGACGTTGTTTCGGTTCGCGAACAGAGCCGCAAATCGGCTAAGATCAAGTCGCTTATCGAAAACCTTGACAACCGTCAGGCTCCCGCTTGGATCACGGTAGACAAGGAAAATGTGACCGCAACCGTCAACGCACTTCCCAAGAGAGAAGACATCGACTTCCCCTTCGAAGAGCACCTTATCGTCGAGTTGTACTCGAAATAATAGAAAATCCTCGCCCCTATATCGTGTTTTACGATATGCAACAACTTGTATATTTTACAGAAAGAGGAGGGTTTTTGGATGATAGAGATTGAAAGACCGAATATTGTGACGGCTGAAACATCCGAAGACGGCTCGTTTGGCAAATTTGTCATCGAACCGCTCGAAAGAGGCTTCGGAACGACCCTCGGTAACTCTCTGAGAAGAGTGCTTTTAAGCTCGCTTCCCGGTGTTGCGGCGACCAGCGTCAGCATTGCCGGTGTTGTTCACGAAATTTCCACTATCCCCGGCGTAAAAGAAGACGTTCCCGAAATTATCCTCAACATCAAGGGTATTACGGCAAAGCTCTTCAGCGACACACCCGGCAAGACCGTCGTTATCGATGTTCAGGGCCCGTGTGATGTGACCGCCGGCTGCATCAAAAACGATGCGGATATCGAAATTCTGAACAAGGATCATCACTTAGCCTACGTCAGCGAAGGCGGCTCGCTCCACATGGAGATCACCTTCAGCCACGGCAGAGGTTATGTTTCCGGCGAGAAGAATAAAGCGGAAGTTGCCGCACCCCCGCTCGGCATGATCTATACCGATTCGATCTATACACCGGTTTACAACGCCAATTATACGGTGGATAACACCCGTGTCGGATCGCGAACCGATTATGACAAGCTGACGCTTGAGGTGACAACCGATGGCACGATCTCCGCGAAAGATGCAATTTCGCTGGCAGCCAAGATTCTCAATGAACACCTTAGCCTGTTTGTTGACCTCTCCGAGGAGGCAAGCAAGGCGGTTACGGTCGTGGATGCGGTAGAAACGCAGCAGGACAAGATACTTGAGATGACCATTGAGGAGCTTGACATGTCGGTACGTTCCTTCAACTGTTTGAAGCGCGCCGGCATTGATACCGTCAGAGATTTAGTCAATAAGACCGAAGAGGACATGATCCGTGTCCGTAATCTGGGTAAAAAATCGCTTGAAGAAGTTATCCAGAAGCTTCAGTCTCTCGGTCTTTCCTTGAAAAAGGAAGACGAGTAATTTTCCGATATTTGAACGAAGGAGGAATTCACAATGCCAGGCACAAGAAAACTCGGACGCCCGACAGCACATAGAATGTCTATGCTCAGAGGACTTGTTACCTACTTGCTCGAAAGCGGCAGACTTGAAACCACCGCGACCAGAGCAAAGGAAGTTCAGGCTCTTGCAGATAAAATGATCACTCTCGGAAAGGCAAATACGCTTGCCGCAAAGAGACAGGCTTTCAGCTTCATCACCAAGGAAGAAGTTGTAAAGAAGCTCTTTGACGAGATCGCTCCCAAGTATGCCGACCGTAACGGCGGTTATACTAGAGTGCTCAAGACCGGTCCCAGACGCGGCGACGGCGCTGAAATGGCGATTATCGAATTGGTTTAATTCCAATAGAAAAAAGAAGGCGGCGACGCCTTCTTTTTTTGCACGCCTGCGTCGAGCGATTGCCGCGCCTGCGGCGGGCGTTGCCGCGAAATACGAATTTCGGTGGTCGAAATTCGATTTCGCATTACCTTTAGAAAAACGAAGGCGGAGACGCCTTCTTTTTTTGCACGCCTGCGGCGAGCGATTGCCGCGCCTACGGCGAGCGATTGCCGCGCCTGCGGCGGGCGTTTCTGCGAAATACGAATTTCGGTGGTCGAAATTCGTATTTCGCATTACCTTTGCCTTTGTTATGTTAACATAACCCGGATAGGGTAAAGTTGAATTCGGATCGGCGAATTCATTTTCACGGCAAAAAATTTTCTTACCCCTCTTGACAAACCGGGGAAAAAAGTCTATAATACTTAGCGTACTAATAATAAGCTTACTTACGATCAGCATGCTGACCGTAAACAGGCATACGGTTTTACCGCCGAAGGCTGCGCCGCAAACGCTTGCGGCACGAAACGCTTTGCGATTTCGCGCGCTTCGCGGCGGAGAAAGGAGAAGATTATGGCCGAACCGAAACCGCGCCTTGCCGAGCTGGTTCATTATTTCATCGACGCCGACCGCATGCACCGTACCCTTGTGGAGGAACGGATCGGAACGCTGAATCTGCACCGATCCCAGCACATGATGCTGCGCTGTATCGAGCGCTGCGACGAACCGCCGACACAGCGGTATCTTGCGCAAATGCTCGGAATCTCGACGGCGACCGTCGCCGTCACGGCAAAAAAGCTCGAAGCCGAGGGGTATATTTCCCGCATCGAATCCGAGTCCGACAGCCGCTGCAACCAATTGTATCTCACCGAAAAAGGAAGAGATATCCTTTTGCGTGCGCGGGACATTTTTGACACGGTAGACAACGGAATGTTTGCCGGTCTTTCGGACGAAGAGCTTTTGCAATTTGCCGCGACGCTGAAAAAAATTCAAAACAATCTTGTTAAAATGGGCGCTCAGTGCCCGGGCGCTGCCTGTTTTGCGGAAAAAGACGATTCCGCAAAACGGTAAACGCCGCATGAAGGGAGGCTCTCTTTTTTGAAACGCTGGCTTCATTACGTAAAACCGTATACGTTATATTTTATCCTCGGACCGCTCTGCATGATCGTCGAGGTCGTCGGCGAAATTTTCATGCCGATGTTTCTCGGAAGAATTATCAACGGCGCGACCGACGGAACGCTGACCCCCGCAAAATCAATGGGGATCGCGGGACTTATGATCCTGACCGCCCTTTTGATGATGGCGGGCGGCGTGGGCGGCTCGTATTTCGGCGCAAAAGCGTCGGTGTTTTATTCCAACGACATCCGCCGCGATGTTTATCGCAAGGTGCAGACTTTTTCGTTTGCCAACATCGATAAATTTTCGACCGGTTCGCTTGTCACCCGTCTTACCAACGACGTAACGCAGATCCAAAATTTCGTCAATATGCTCTTGCGTATGTGTCTGCGTTCGCCCGGCATGCTCATCGGCGCGCTGGTCATGGCGATCTCGCTTCGCCCGTCGCTGTCGGTCGTCTTTGCCGTGACCGTACCGCTTATGCTGATCGCCATCGGACTTGTCATCAAGACCGCGTTCCCGCGTTTTACAATCATGCAGGAAAAGGTCGACGGATTGAATTCGACCGTGCAGGAAAACGTTTCGAACGTGCGCGTCGTAAAATCTTTTGTGCGTGAGGATTATGAGATCGAAAAATTTCATAACGCCAACCGCGACCTGAAAGAAAGCGGCATTTCCGCCAACAAGATCATGATCTTAAACGGTCCGATCATGACCATAATGATGAATCTTACGGTTGCCGCCGTCGTTTGGATCGGCTCGCAAATGGTTATGGGCGGCGGCGAAAACGCCATGCCCGTCGGCGATCTTTCCCAGTTTATCAGCTATGTGAGCCAGATTCTCATGTCGCTGATGATGCTGACCATGATGTTCGTCATGTCCTCCCGCGCACTTGCAAGCGGTAAACGTATCGCCGAGGTGCTGGACGAAAAGGTCGACATTTCCGACGAGGACTGCAAAGACCCCGACGCGCTCGTGACGCGCGGCGAGATCGAATTCCGCGACGTTTCCTTCCGCTATTTCAAAAACAGCGAGGGCGCGGTGCTCGAGCACATCAATTTGAAGATCGCGCCCGGCAGCACGGTCGGCATCATCGGCTCGACGGGCTGCGGCAAAACGACGCTTGTCTCGCTGATCCCGCGGCTTTATGACGCCGACGCGGGCGAAATTCTTGTCGACGGAAAAAATGTGCGCGATTACAGTCTGCACAACCTGCGCGAGGGCGTGGGTATGGTTCTGCAAAAGAACGTTCTGTTCTCGGGCACGGTCGAGGACAACCTTCGCTGGGGCGACGAGGAAGCGAGCGACGAAATGCTTCGCCGCGCCGCCGAAAGCGCACAGGCGGACGGTTTTATCATGTCCTTTAAGGACGGCTACCAAACCGAGCTTGAACAGGGCGGCGTGAATGTTTCGGGCGGACAAAAACAGCGCCTGTGCATCGCCCGCGCTCTTCTCAAAAAGCCGAAGATACTGATCCTCGACGACTCGACCAGCGCCGTCGATACCGCGACCGAACGCAAGATTCGCGAACAATTCCGCACGGGACTGCGCGATTCGACCAAGATCATTATCGCGCAGCGCATCACCTCGGTCATGGACGCCGATGAGATCATCGTCATGAACGAAGGAAAGATCACGGGTATCGGCACGCATGGGGAGCTTATGGAAAACAACGAGGAATACCGTGAGATCTACCGTTCGCAGACCGAAAGCAGCGGCGCGGCGGCAAAAGAGATCGAAGCGATCGAAGAGAACAAAGAAATTGCGGAAAAGGGGGCGTGAGGAAAATGGCAAGAAGTCTTTCCGAATTGCAAAAACAGTATAACACCGCCGCCTCTCCCGCAAAGGGCGGCATGCCGATGGGACCCCGCGGCGGCGGACCGGGCGGTCCGCGCGGAATGGGCAAAGGAAAACCGAAGAACGCAAAAAACACGATCAAGCGCCTGTTTTCTTATGTGGGAAAATACAAAGGCCGCCTTGTCGCCGTGCTTTTTTGTATGCTGCTTTCGGCGGTAGCGGGTCTTATCGGTTCGTTTATGCTCGCGCCCATCATCAATAAGATCACCATTTACGTAACGGGCGGCACGGGCGAAGGGCTGAGCTTTATGGAGCGGCTGTCGGACAACGTGATCTCCGCCGCGGTCGACCGCTTCGGCGGACTGCTCGACGGCGTGATCGACGGAAACCGTTTCGGCGGCATTATGATCTATATTTTCGTTGCGCTGGTTATCTTAATCGGCGTGTACATTGTCGAAGTTATTACCAACTATCTGCAAAGCCGTCTGATGATGACGGTGTCGCAAGGCTCGCTCGAGGCAATCCGAAACGATCTTTTCGAAAAATTACAGCGCCTTCCCGTCCGCTATTTCGACAACAACCCGACGGGCGAGATCATGAGCCGTTTCACCAACGATGTCGACAACATCGGCACCATGCTCGACAACTCGCTCGTGTCGGTCATCTCGGGCGCGGTGACGCTGATCGGAACGCTGTTTTTCATGATTACGACCAACATTCCCTTAACGCTTGTGACGGTTGTCTTTGTGCCGATCTTTGCCAAGGGCGGCATGCTTATCGCCGGCAAGAGCCGCAAATTCTACACGGGTCAGCAGGCGGCGCTCGGCGCGGTCAACGGATATATCGAAGAGACCGTGACGGGACAAAAGGTCATTAAAGTGTTTAACCATGAAGCGGATTCGGTCGAGGAATTCGGACTTTTGAACGACGATCTCCGCGAGAAACAGTTCAAGGCACAGTTCTATGGCGGCATTATGGGGCCGATCATGGGCAACACGTCGCAGATCAGCTATGCGCTGACGGTCGGCATCGGCGGCGTCTTGATGTGTACGACGGGCATGATGCCGGGCGCTTTGACCGTGTTTGCCCAGTATTCGCGTCGTTTTTCCTTCCCGATCAACAACATTTCCCAACAGATGAGCACGATCTTCTCGGCACTTGCGGGCGCGGAGCGTGTGTTCGGAATTTTGGATCATCCCGAAGAACCCGAGGATGCAAAGAACGCCTGTGATTTTTCGTCCGAAGGCGGCATGAAGGGCTATGTCGAATTAAAGAACGTGACCTTCGGCTACATTCCCGAAAAAACGATTCTGAAAAATATTTCGCTTTACGCAAAGCCCGGTCAAAAAATCGCCTTTGTCGGATCGACCGGCGCGGGCAAAACAACCATTACCAACCTTTTGAACCGATTTTATGACATCGACGAGGGCGAGATCACCATCGACGGCGTGAATATAAAAGATATCAAGCGCGATTATCTGCGCTCGCATATCGCCATGGTACTGCAGGACACCCACCTGTTCTCGGGCACGGTTATGGAAAACATCCGTTACGGCAGACCCGACGCGACCGATGAAGAGGTCGTCGAAGCCGCCAAGACCGCCAGCGCGCATTCGTTTATCATGCGGCTGGATAAGGGCTATGACACACAGCTTACGGGCGACGGAGCCAACCTTTCGCAGGGTCAGCGCCAGCTGCTCAACATTGCCCGCGCGGCACTGAGCAAAGCGCCGATCTTGGTGCTGGACGAGGCGACAAGCTCGGTCGACACCCGCACCGAGCGCCACATCGAGCGCGGCATGGATCGTCTGATGAAAAACCGCACCACGTTCGTCATTGCCCATCGCCTTTCCACTGTGCGCAACGCCGACGCGATCATGGTTCTTGAAAAAGGCGAGATCATCGAACGCGGCGACCACAATTCATTGCTTGCGCAAAAGGGTCGGTACTACGAATTGTACACCGGCAAGAAAGAACTGGACTAACCCCTGCGCCTAACGGCGGGTGTTCGCCGTGAAATTGAATTCCGATGGTCGGAATTCAATTTCACATTACCTTTGTTATG
>URJL01000031.1 GCA_900548115.1 uncultured Eubacteriales bacterium | reverse complement strand
GTTCTCTGTGCCGCGCCCTTCAAATCCCACCGCGCGGCGGAGCAAAAAAAGAAGCACTCTTATGAGTGCCTCTTTTACTTTTGGTTGCGGGGGTGGGATTTGAACCTCACGACCTCCGGGTTATGAGCCCGACGAGCTACCAAGCTGCTCTACCCCGCGATATATTTTGGTGCCGGAAACCGGGCTCGAACCGGTACGGGATTTGAGTCCCACGGGATTTTAAGTCCCGGGCGTCTGCCAGTTCCGCCACTCCGGCATATGCGTCTGATTTCTGACTGCCTAAGTAGTATACCACAGTGCGCTGGCATTGTCAAGTCTTTTTTTCTTTTTTTGAAAGTTTTTTCCCGACAAAGTTCGCGGCGGGCGAATATCAAAACAAAAGTTTGAAAAATGTCGTTTGCTGTCCTGTTTTTCGGACAGGTGGTGCGGTACAATACGATCACAAAGAAAAGCGCCGCCGAAAAACACAGAAAGCGGCGAAAAAAGAACGGGAGTGTGTAAACGATCATGAAAAAGAGCATTGGATTTTCGGCATTTCGAAATACGGTTTATTTCGGCTGTCTTGTTTTTGCCTACGGCATTGCGGGCAGTCTCGAATTGGGGCGGCTCACGTTTTCCGAAGCGTTTTATTATTTCGGTCTTGCGGGGTTTATCTGCTTCGGCGTGAATTTTGTCCGTTTTTTATATCTTTTATTCCGCGCCTTTCGTTTGCGCCGCAAAAAAGAATGCGGAACAAGGCTTTCGCCCCGCTCCGCAAAGGTTTTGCTGTAAACTGCGTCCAAGCTCATTCGCAAACGCGCAGAATGACCTTTCCGATATTTTGGTTGGCCTCGACGATTTTGTGTGCTCCGTCCGCGTCGGAAAGAGGAAGGACCGCGTACAATTTCGGTTTGAATTTGCCCTGCACGATATACGGAAGGATTTCTTTCCGAATGTGTGTCAGGATCTCGTGTTTTTCCTCGTCCGAACGGCTGCGAAGAGTCGAGCCGATGAGGCGCAGTCGTTTTTTATAGACCTCGGCAAGATCGACCGTGCTGTCCTTTCCGCCGAGTGCGGCGATCATGATCCATCTGCCGAAGCGGTTCATACGGGAAAAGCAAGCGCCCATTTTTTCGCCGCCCACGCAGTCGATGACAAGATCGACACCGTTTTCCTCGAAAACCGAAACGATATCGGTCTTTTTTGTATTCACAATCAAATCGGCGCCCACATCGCGGATCGCTTCGGCTTTTTCATCGCTCCGCACGGTGGCAATGACCTTGGCGCCGAAGGCTTTTGCGATCTGCGTTACGGCAATGCCGATGCCCGACGCGCCCGCAAAGACCAAGACCGTCTCGCCCTTTTGCAGCTTTCCCTCGCCGAACAGGTTTAAATACGCGGTCGAATAGACCTCGGGAAGGCAGGCGCCGTCGACATAAGAAAGCTCGTCGGGCAAACGGATGAGCGTGCTGTAATGCGTCGTGATATATTCGGCGTATCCTCCGCCGCCGACCAGCGCGGCGACGCGGTCGCCGACCTTGAAATCGCTTTCTTTTTTGGCTTTTTCGCTGACGGCATACACCTCGCCCGCGACCTCAAGCCCCGGCCATTCGGGCCAGCCGGGCGGCGGCGGATAGGTTCCGTGACGCTGCATGATATCGGCGCGGTTGACCCCCGCCGCGTGAATTTTAATAAGAATGTCGCCGTCCTTCATGACCGGGAACGGCACATCGGTAAAGTTAAAGCCGTTTTCATCGCGTATGAGAGCGGCTTTCATTGTTTCGGGCATACTGTTTCCTTTCTCATTTGGGGTTATCCGTATTTTTTCAACCGAGCGTTTTGCGGCAGCCGTCGATCGGAATGGTCTGACCCGCGATATAGAGAGCCTCCTTGCTTGCCAAAAAGCAGATCCGGGCGGCGTTGTTGACCAAAATATCGATCTTTCCGAGTTTTTCGATCGCGTCGCCGATCACGCGGTTCACTTCGCCCTCGTCGCTTATATCGCAGCGATAAACAAGAACGCGCACGCCGAAGGCTTCGGCTTCGTTTTTGACCGACAAAAGCTTTTCATAATCGATATCCAAAAGAATAATTTCGGCACCGTACCGGGCGAATTCCAACGCGCAGGCGCGTCCGATCCCGACCGAAGCGCCCGTTATGAGAGCGGTTCTTCACTGAAAATCCATTTCTTTATTTCCTTCCGACCTCGTAATCCTCTTTTGAAATGCCGCAGCATTCCAAAATCAGATCGTGAAGCTTTGCTTCGTATTCGTAGGAATAAGGATTCTTTGCCTCGCCGCGCACGTACGAAATAAAGTTTTCCACCATCGGCGCATAGCGCTCATAGGTAGGATAGGTAAGCGGAACGCTCCTGTCGACCGCCGTGTATTGCGGCGGCTGAACGCCGAGCGTTTCCTTGGCAAAAACGTTCATGGCACCGCCCGGCAGAATCGCTTCGATCGGTCTTATCTCGATCGAGCCTTTGCTTCCGGTCACGACCAGCTGTCTGCGGTCAAAGCCGTTAATCTCGGCGTCGCAGGTCTTGACGAACGAAACGCCGTTTTTGTATTTCAACACGCAAAAGCCGAAGTCGTTGGCGGTCACGCCGTCAATGCCCGTCGAACAGTTAAAGGGCGCGACGCTCTCGGGAAAACCGCAGAACAAAACGACAAGATCGATCAGATGACAGCCGAGAAAATACATCATGCCGCCCTTGAAGCACGACATCCACGCGCGCTTTTCACGCTCGTGCAGGATATTCATCTGCGCCTCGACACTGAAAATGTCGCCCAGTTTTCCCTCTTCCTTTAATTTCAGAGCATGCTGCACCGCCGGATTGTTACGGTACATATAGCCGAGCGTGAGAACCAGACCCTTTTCCTTTGCCATGTCGCAAAGGCGGTGAAATTCACTCGAATTTTCGCTTCCGGGCTTATCCATATGGACGGGATAACCTGCCCGAATGACCTTTTGCGCCCACGGTACCAGCGCATGCTCGGCGGTCTCTATGATAAATCCGTC
The DNA here is from genome assembly GCA_900548115.1 of uncultured Eubacteriales bacterium. GTDB lineage: Bacteria > Bacillota > Clostridia > Oscillospirales > CAG-382 > UMGS1052. Next base: position 23,196 of record URJL01000031.1, on the reverse strand, counting down.
GGGCTTCAGTTCAAGCGCTTCTTCGAAGCTCAGAAATTTTCCCTTAAAGCCCCAGTTGTCGCGCAGATCCTTTTGATACTCGGGATTATCTTCGATAATGCCCAACAGATCGACTTTTTCGGGAATGACGTTGACGATGCTGTTGTAAAGACACCATGCGTGGTCGTGGCGTGTTCCGATTTGCACCAAACGAAATTTTTCCATAACGGTTTGCCCTTTCTCCAAATTATAAATTGTGCTTTTCTATGTATTTATCCATGCGGTCACAGATCTCGCTTTTCGGGAAAAGCGGCTCGGCGGTCGCGGCGGTATAGGTCTCGCCGAAGGCGGCGGGGTTGAGAAGCAGCCGCGCGATCATGCGCGCGACATCCCCCGCCCGGCTCATGGTTCCCATTACCGAAAGAGCTTCTTTCGGCAAAAGAACGGTTTTCTTTGCCCATATGCGGCGAATAAACATCGGGGCTTCCAATGTCACCGGTTGAAAACGCCGCTTGGAATAGGTGATGGCGGGACGGACGATCGAATAATTTCTCCGCGCCGCTTTACGCAGTATATCCTCGCCCAGTGCCTTATAAAGCGAATATTCGCCCTTTTGCAAAGCGAGAAACCGCTTGTCGGTCGATACGTCGAGAAGACGAGGCGACTCCTCGGTCGTCACGGCGTCCCTGTCGGCATAAACGCGGTAAGAGGACAAAAAGAGGTAATGACCGGTGCTTTCCAAAAGCTTGTCGCGGCGCGGAAGAAACGTTTTTGCGGGATCGGAATATATAAGAAAATCCACAATGCCCGCCTATTCGTTTTGCAAAAGAGGAAAAAGATTTTCATCTTTTGACGCGTCGGTCAGGATATAGCGCAGATCGGGATGATCGGAAACGGCGTGATCCAGCGTCACACCGTCCACGGCATAGCCCATGGACAGAAGCTCAGGAACAAGATAACAGCCCATCGTGCCTGTCGCGCCCGGAACCGGTATTTTCTTTTTCATCGCAAAAGCTTCTGCGCTTTTTGCCCGCGTCGGCTCTTTCAGTTAAGCTTCCGCCAGTCGAACTGCACGCAGACAGGAAAACGGTTTTCGGCAAGACGGCTGTAGACCTCATGCGCCTCCTCGGGCGAATGTGTTTCACGGATGAGCGTTTTCAACTGCAGTCTTCCCGCGCGGACAAGCCGCATGGCGGCGGTGATATCGTCGCATTCCGTCCAGAAATGCTCCGAAGAATCGTCTTCGGGACGGGCGTTGGTGTGCGCGCCGACCATGGTGATGCCGGGGCAGTGGACCTTGTGATAATAATCGATGGTAAAGTTCGAGTCGCGGGTGCAGCCGAGAAGCGCAACTCTTCCGAAGCGCGCCATAACGTCCAAAAGACGGTCGAGCGCGGGACCGTTGCCCGTCACCTCGACGGCGGCGTTGACCATGCGTCCGTCGGTCACGCGATTTACTTCGTCGACAAATTCGGGCTTTGTCGGGTCAAAAGCGTAATCCGCGCCGAATTGCAGCGCCAGCTCGCGGCGTTCGGGGTTCGGATCGGAGGCAATGACGGGATAAGCGCCGCAGGCGCGCTGGATCATGATCGACATCATGCCCAAAATGCCCAGTCCCACCGTCATGGCGGATTCGCCGATCTCGAGACGGCTCTTGCGCACGCCCGCGAGCGGGAAGGTGCAGATGTGCAAAAGTGCGCCCTCCTCGAACGAAAGGTCGTCGGGCAATTTATGCACAAATCTTTCGGGGAAAACATGGTATTCGGCGTGCTGTCCCCAGCTGGTGTAAACGCGGTCGCCTACCTTGAGATCGCGCACTCCCTCGCCCACTTTTTCGATCACGCCCGCGCCGCTGTAGCCTAAAATGCGGGGGAACAGCACCGGTCCGCGATAATCGCCGCCGACGTTCGGGTCACCCATCAGGTTGGCACGCTCGGTTCCCGCGCTGACGGTCGTTACCATGGTATGCACCATGACCTCGCCCGCTTTGGGCTCACGCAGGTCAAAGGGACAAAGCCGGGCTTCTCCCGGAGAAACAAATTCAATACGACGAATGTCCATAAAAAACAACCTCCGTTATTTTGATTTTTAAGACTCGGGCAGAGCTTCTCCGCCCTATTTTCTTCATATTACCCCAAAACGCAGAAAAACAAAATAGGCGATTCTATGAAAAAAGGGTACGATTCTATGATGTCGAAAGGCGCCGTGTGCGGAATGTTTCGGCTCTTTTCCTCATACAGTGAAAAAGAACAAGGGAAAACGAAGGAGAATTTATTATGCGTATTCGACGAATTTTCGCGCTTTTTGCGGGCTGTCTGATCCTACTCTGTTCCTGTTCATCGGGGAGAGACAGCGGGAAACAAAAATTGAAAGAGGTGCTGTACGGAGATTTTTCGACGGAGCTTTCTTACGTCTTTTCCTCCGAGGGAAAAGAGCTTGCGGGACAGGCGCACATAACCAAAAACGGAGCGGACATAACACTCGAATTCCTGTCGCCCGAAGCGCTTGCGGGGGTGACGGCACAAAGCGGAGAGGACGGTCTTTCCGACACGATCTCCTTTGAATATTACGGCATACGCATTCCGCTCCCGCAGGGAGCGTTCTCCAAAATGAATCTTTTGCTCTCGCTGTTCTCGGGCTCGACGGCGTCCTCCGTGACCGAGCTTTCCGACGCGGAATTTCTGCCGCTTGCGCCGAGCGATGCGGAAAAAGAAAACGCCGAGGGAAAAGAGCTTCGCGTCTGCACCGTTCCCCTCTCGTGCGGAGGGGAAGCGACGATCGTGTTCGACCGAAATTCCGGGTATCCCGTGTCCTTCTCGGCAAGAAACGAGAGCGCGGGCGTGCGCGGGGAAGTGACGGAATGGAAAACGGAAAGCTGAACAAACGGAAAATGGAAAGTTGAAAATGGAAAGCGGAGAGCGGAAACGGGAAAGGAGATCACAGGAAGACGTTACGTACGTTACGGTCACACCCTCCATCCGAGTGCGCTCGGTGTTATGTTAACCGAAGCTGTTATTTCCCACATCACAAAGTGATGTGGCACTTTCGTCACGGCTTCGCCGCGACACCTTCGCCTCCCTGCACTGTGATCTTCGGTTCAAGTTGCACTGTGATCTTCGATCAAGTGCGAAAGGCTCTTGTGCGCTCGGCGTTAGCTCAACATAACACGGATAATGTGAAAAGGGATTCCGACCATCGGAATCCCTTTTCACGGCAACACCCGCCGTAGGCGCGACCATCGGAATGCAATCTTCGCGGCAACACTCACCGTAGGTGTGAAATTGAATTCCGACCACCGGAATTCAACTTCACGGCAACACCCGCCGCAGGCGCGACCATCGGAATCTCACTTCACGGCAGGGAATGTTTACAAAGTTCGGTATATTTTTCGGACGCTTTGGGTGTATAATACATACTGTATGTTTATCTTTGCGGGAATAGCCGCAAACGATACAACAGAAAGGAAAAAATTATGTCCCACAAGAAAAAAGCCGTAGGTTATGCGCTGACGCTGATTCTTTCGGGTGCGCTTTTGTTCACCTCCTGTTCGGGGGATCAAAACGCCGCAAGCCCCGACGGAAAAGTCACCGCCGAACCCGACGGAAAGGAATATACCTTCCAATATCCCGACTCGTGGCAGGTTCTGCGCTCGGACAGCATGATCGCCATCGCCTCGCCCGACGGCGGAAAAGCCAACATCACCGTCGCGGGCTACACTTTGCCCGACACCTACACCACGCTTTCGGACTACGTTCATGACGAGACGACGGGTTATATCCATTATTTAAAGGAAAATTTCGGCGACCGCATCGAGGTCTCCGAGGAGACCTCTCCCGAATATACCGTCGCCGATCACGACAGCGTGTGTCTGATCTACCACATAAAAATCGGAGAGGATGACTATCATTTCGCAACGGTTCTGACCGTTCTGCCGACCATGGGAAGCCCGTATCTTTACGAAATCACGTATACGGCGGCGGATGAAGCGGTCTATGACGAACATATCGGCGTCTTCCGCGACGCTTTGCAATCGTTCACCTTCCGTTGACAAAACGAAAGGAATAAACCGAATCGAAAGGATAAAAAACAATGTCCGTTATCTCCAAAATTTTCGGAACACATTCCGAACGCGAGGTCAAAAAATTAAACCCTCTTCTCGATAAAATCGACTCTCTTTCCGATAAATACAAAGCCATGAGCGAAGCCGAGCTTCGCGGCATCACCGAAGTATTCCGCAACCGTCTTGCCGAAGGCGAAACGCTCGACGATCTTTTGCCCGACGCTTTTGCCGCCGTCCGCGAGGCATCGTGGCGCGTTCTCGGCAAGCGTCATTACCGCGTTCAGCTTATCGGCGGCATCATCCTGCATCAGGGACGCATCGCCGAGATGAAGACCGGTGAAGGCAAGACCCTTATGGCGACCCTGCCCGCTTACCTCAACGCGCTTTCGGGAAAAGGCGTTCACGTCGTTACCGTCAACGATTACCTTGCCCGCCGCGACAGCGAATGGATGGGAAAGGTGTACAACTATCTCGGCATGTCGGTCGGTCTGATCGTAAACGGCTTAAAGCCCGCTCAGCGCCGCATTGCCTACGGCTGTGACATTACCTACGGCACCAACAACGAGTTCGGCTTCGATTATCTGCGCGACAACATGGTCGCGTATCTTTCCGACACCGTTCAGCGCGGTCATGCCTTTGCCATCGTCGACGAGGTGGACTCCATTTTGATCGATGAGGCGCGTACCCCGCTTATTATCTCGGGTGTCGCCGAAAAATCAAACGAATTGTATATCACCGTCGATAAATTTGCCCGCTCGCTGCGTATGTGCAAGGTGAAAGAGCTGGATGACAAAGAGGAAAACGACGATCTTGGCGGCGATTATATCGTCGACGAAAAGGCGCACACCGTCGTTCTGACCGCCGCCGGTATCAAAAAGGCGGAGGAATATTTCCACATCGAAAACCTCTCCGACCCCGAAAACATCACCCTTTCGCACCATATCAATCAGGCGATCCGCGCCTACGGTATCATGCACAACGACATCGACTACGTTGTAAAGGACGACGAGGTCTTGATCGTCGATACCTTCACGGGACGTATCATGGAGGGCAGACGGTATTCGAACGGTCTGCACCAGGCGATCGAGGCAAAGGAAGGCGTCAAGATCAAAAACGAATCGAAAACGCTTGCCACCATCACCTTCCAGAACTATTTCCGTATGTATCACAAGCTCTCGGGTATGACCGGTACGGCGCTCACCGAGGAGGAAGAATTCCGCGAGATCTACAACCTCGACGTCGTGGAGATCCCGACCAACCGCCCCATGATCCGAAAGGATATGCCCGACTCGGTGTTCATCAGCGAAAAGGGCAAAATGGACGCGATCCTTGCCCAGATCAAGGAATGTCACGAAAAAGGGCAGCCGATCCTCGTCGGTACGGTCTCCATCGAAAAATCCGAGGAGCTGTCCTCCGTTTTGAAGAAAAACGGAATCCCGCACACGGTGCTCAACGCCAAATATCATGAAAAGGAAGCCGAGATCGTCGCGCAGGCGGGCAAATTTGCCGCCGTCACCATCTCGACCAACATGGCGGGACGCGGAACCGACATTATGCTCGGCGGCAACCCCGAATTCATGGCGAAGAACGAAATGCGCAAGGCGGGACGCACCGAAGAAGAGATCAGCGCCGCAACGAGCTATTATGCCACGGCGGACGATGAGGTCATCGCGCTTCGTGCGGAATATGCCGAGCATCTGAAGAAATTCGAAGAAGAAGTTGCGCCCGAGGCAAAGCGGGTCGCCGAAGCGGGAGGTCTTTTCATCCTCGGTACCGAGCGTCATGAGAGCCGCCGTATCGACAACCAGCTCCGCGGACGTTCGGGACGTCAGGGCGACCCCGGCGCTTCGCGCTTCTGCCTGTCGCTCGAGGACGACCTTATGCGTCTGTTCGGAAGCGAGCGCATCATCGAAATGATCCGCAAGATGGGCATCGACGAGGACACCCCGATCGACGCAAAGCTTCTTTCCAACTCCATCGAATCGGCGCAGAAGCGTCTGGAGGGACAGAACTTCGAGCGCCGCAAGACGGTTTTGATGTTCGACGACGTTATGAATCAGCAGCGCGAAAAGATCTACGGTCAGCGCCGCGAGGTTCTGGAAGGCAAGGATGTCAAGGGCACAATCCTCGGCATGATCGACGAATATGTCCGCAGCACGGTGGGAACGTATCTGTACGACGATATTCCCGACAACTGGAATTTCGATTCGCTCCGTTCCGCCCTTCTCGGCTATCTTACGACCGAAGAGGATTTCCATTATACGCAAAAGGATTTTGACCGCCTTACGAAATACGATATCGAAGAAGAGCTGGTCGAGCGTGCGCACAAGATTTACGAGCAGAAAGAGGAATTGTTCCCCGACGGAAAGCTTCGCGATGTCGAACGCGCCGTTCTGCTTCGCGCCGTCGACGAGGCATGGGTCGATCACATCACCGCGATGGACGATCTGCGCGGCAGTATCGGTCTGCGCGCTTACGCGCAGGTAAGCCCGATCGTCGCGTACCGCCGCGAAGGCTCGGATATGTTTGACGAGATGGTCGCCAACATCCGCGAGGAGACCGCCAAGAGAATGCTCCGCGTTATGCCGGTCGCCGAGGTGAACCGTTTGGATATTTCGAAATCCATCGTCGGCGAGGGATTGAAACAGGATCGTCCTCCCGTTCAGGCTTCCGCCCGTCAGAACGAGGTGCAGAACAGCGTTTACGGCTCGGCGGCAAAGCCGCAGGCAGCCAAAACGCCCGTGCGCGTGACGAAGGTCGGACGCAACGATCCTTGTCCGTGCGGCAGCGGCAAAAAGTACAAGAAATGCTGCGGCAGAAACGAAAACGACGAATAAATTTTCCCGACCCCGCACCCGCTTTTTCGTGCGGGGTCGGCTTCTTTTTGCATTTCACATTTTCTCATCCGTTATTTACTCCGTTCATCAATCAAAGGAAAAAGCAAAGGAAAAACATCGATGGGCTTCGGACTTCTGTGCGTCGGATATATGACGCTTCTTCTCTTTCGGGTAATTCCGATCGAACCGATAGGATTTTATTTGATAACGACGGCGCTCGACAAACTGGAAAAACAAAACGCCGCCTTCCGTCCCGCCAAATTTGCGGCGGGCGCGCTCTTCTTCGAATCGATTTTCGGCGCCTTTTTGTGGATCGACCGACGGTGCGATCTGAACTTTTCGTTCCTTTCGTCGCCGCGTATCGACACAGCTGAGCAGATCGCATATTACGCGGGGATTTTTGTCTTTTATTTTCTGCTCTTTCGCGGGATAAAGGCGATTTGCGGGCAGGTCGGCTATCTGAAGGGCGTGCGCGGCGCGCGGTCGCTGAGCGCCGCGGCGTGTGTTTTCGTTTTGGCGGAGCTTTTGACGTTTGTCCCCTCGCTTCGTCCGTATCTTTCGCTCCCGCTGATCCTGTTTCAGCTTCTCTTTATGCTCGGCGTTTTCTTCCTTCTCTTCTCGTGCTACCGCATGATCGTGACCGACGAGATGCTGGAAAAGGAAGAGGAAAAGTACAACGCCTTTTTGGAAAAGAACAAAAGAGCGCCGAAAAAGCCGAGGGGCGAAGCAAAAAAGAGCGGCGAAAAATTTCGCGCCCGCAAGGGTAAATGAGAAAAGAATAATTTCATATCATTTTACTGTGATTAAGCATTCGATAAAAAGGAGGGGACGTTTTGGGCTTCCGTTTGATTTTGGCAGGGCTGATTTTTTTCTTTAATCCCTGTATAAACATCGTGGATTTTTTGCCCGACGGGATCGGCTGTATCCTCATCGCGGCGGGACTTTCCCGTCTTGCCGATGTCGGCGACCGTTTTTACGATGCGCGGAAATATGCGCGCGTCATGATCGCGGTCTACGCGGCGAAGCTCGCTTTTTCGCTGTATATACCCGCACGGTGGAGTGACGGACTTTTACCGATGACCTTCATTTTTTCGGTTCTTGAGATCCTGTTTTTCATTTTGTTTTTTACCTCGCTTTTCGGGGGCATCGAATACGCCGCAAATCTGCACGGGGGGGACGCGCATTTGAAAACGCTCGGCGATGTGTCGCGCTTTTGCGTGCTGTTTTCGGTGATAAAATGCGCGCTTGCTTTTCTCCCTGAATCGTTCGCGCTGTTCCCCGAACCCGAGCCTGACTATTCCTACCGTGCAGCTCGGATTTTCACACTCGCCGACGCAAAGCCGTATGCCGTCCTGCTGTGCTTCGTCGCGACGCTTGTGCTCGGCATCCTGTATCTTGTGCAGATCGCGCGCTTTTTTCATGCGCTGGCGAACGACCGTGACTTCTGCGGCAATCTGTACGCGATCTATCGCGAGCGGGTGCTGGAAAATCCCCATCTTGTCGCGCGGCGGCGCTTTCGCCGATTCTTTTTCTTGCTGCTGATCGGCGTTTTGCTTCTGCTCGATCTTACGATCGATGCGGTGAATTTCACTCCCGATCTTCTTGCCTATCTTGTATTTTTTGCGGCGGCATGGCTTTTGGCAAAAGACCGAAAACTTCTGCTCTTTGCGATCCCTCTTTGCGCCGTGTCGGTCGCGCGAACGGTTTTTCAAAGTCTGTGCGACGCGGGTGTGAACCGTATTATGGAGTACGAATCGTACTTTTCGATCGACTTTGCGCCGCTGTACAACGGCAGCGCGATTTATATCCTGTCGGCGCTGATGCTTGCCGAGGGCGCGTTGTTCTTTTTCTTCATGCACCGCGTGATCTCGGACACGGCGGGCGAGTATGAAAAGACCTGCGAAAAGCCGTTTTTGACGACGGGAACGCTTGTTTTCACGGGATTGCACGCGGTTTTCTCGCTTCTTGCCGCTGTTTTCCCGCTGTGCAAAGCGTATTATTATCATGTTTATGTGAACGATACGCTCGTCTACGCGGGATACGACCGAATCAGCGAAGCGTTCGAGCTTGCGCAGGGGTACGCCGTGATCGCGGTGATTCTTTTGACGGCTCTCTTCTTTGTTTACTATGTTTCACTCTCACGAAAGGCGGATATGGAGCTTGCTCCGCCCGAATACCGGTAACGCAGTATGATTTGTGATTCTTATAAAACCGAAAAGCTGTACGATACATCGCCCTATGCCGCGGAGTTTACCGCGAAGGTGCATTCCATCGAAGAAGCAAAGAACGGATACGCCGTGATTTTGGACAAAACGCTGTTTTTTCCCGAGGAGGGCGGACAAAGCTGTGACCGCGGAACGCTGAACGGCGTAAAGGTAACACACGTTTCGATTGAAAACGGCGTAATCTCGCATTTCTGCGAAACGCCGCCCGCCGAAATCGGCGAGACGGTCGCGGGAAAGATCGATTTTGCACCGCGCTTTCGCAATATGCAGAACCACACGGCGGAGCATATCGTGTCGGGTCTGGTACACACGCTGTATTCCTACAATAATGTAGGGTTTCATCTCGGGCACGACGAGGTGACAATGGATTACGACGGAACGTTTTTGCCCGAAGACCTTGAAACGATCGAAAAACGCGCCAACGAAGTTGTATATCAAAACCTTGCCGTGACGGCGGTCTATTATGCAAAAGAAGAAGCGGCAGCGCTTTTTTACCGCAGTAAAATCGAGATCGACGGCGCGATCCGCATCGTCACGATTCCGGACGTCGACGTCTGCGCTTGCTGTGCGCCGCACGTCGCGCACACGGGCGAAATCGGCGCGATAAAGCTCTTGTCCGCCGAGCACTATAAGGGCGGAACGCGCGTACATATGCTGGCAGGAAGCGACGCGCGGGAGGATTACGCCGCAAAGCACGCGGCAGTCGCGAAGATTTCGACGGCGCTGTCCGTGAAGCCCGACGATGCGGCAAATGCCGTCGAACGGCTCATGGACGAAAATGCCGCGCTCGGCGCAAGGCTTACCCTTTTGCAAAAGGCGCTGTGCCGCGCGTATGCGGAAGGTGTTCCGACGGGAACGGCGCTGTATTTCCGCGTTTTTTCACCCGACGAGATGAACGCGAACGGACTTCGGGTGCTTGCGGATCGGCTTCTTTCACGCTGTCGGCTCTGCGCGCTGTTCCTACAAAGCGATAAAGAAGACCGTGTTTTTCAATTCCTACTGGCTTCGTCTGAATTGAATGTTTCCGATATTTACAAGGACTTCTCCGCCTGCCTGAACGCCAAAGGCGGCGGCAGAGCACCCTTTGTTTCGGGACGAGTCGAAGCGGATGCGAAAACAATTTCCGACTATTTTACCGGGATTAAATTGTGAGGTGTTCTCCTTGAAAGGCAAAACCAACGCCATGCGCCTTTTGGAAGGCGCAAAAATCGAATATCTGCCACTCGAATATGAGGTCGACGAAAACGACCTTTCGGGTATGCATATCGCAAAACAGCTCGGCCGCGACCCCGACACCATGTTCAAAACCATCGCCGCGCGGGGCGAAAAACACGGCATTTTGGTCTTTTGTATCCCCGTTTCGTGCGAGATCGACCTGAAAAAAGCCGCAAACGCCGCTGAGGACAAGCGCGTCGAGCTTCTCCCCGTAAAAGAGCTGCTCGGCGCGACGGGCTATATTCGCGGCGGCTGTTCGCCCATCGGAATGAAGAAAAAATATCCGACCTTCATCGACGAGAGCTGTCTCCTCTTCGACAAAATCACAGTCAGCGCCGGTATCCGCGGCTGTCAGCTCGAGATCGAGACCGACAAACTGATCCCCTTTTTGGAAGCGAAGACCTGCGACATTATCCGCGCCTAGCGGCGCGCCTGCGGCGGGCGGCTGCCGTGAAGTTGAATTCCGATGGTCGCGCCTACGGCGGGTGTTGCCGTGAAAAGGGATTCCGATGGTCGCGCCTAGCGGCGCGCCGTTGCCGTGAAGTTGAATTCCGATGGTCGGAATTCAACTTCACACTGCTTTTGTTATGTCGGCGATAACTTGCCCTACCCATGTTATGCTGACATAAGGTTTTGATGCGTAACCGCGCCTTCCCCTCGATCACGGCGGCCTTCGGTTCAAGCTGCACTGTGATCTTCGATCAAGTGGGGAAGGTGTCACGGCGAAGCCGTGACGAAAGTGCCGCATCACTTTGTGATGTGAGAGAAATTTTGCCTGCGGCAAAATATTCCCGTGCGCAATAACAGATTCAGTTGACGCAGCGCACTGCTGTCATCCGCAAACAAGCGGCGTTTTCCCTTCGTGCGGAGTTTCTTTTTCTTTCGTTTCTGAGAGAAAAAAACCAAAAAGAAAGAAAATTTAAGGGCTTACGCCCTTAAAAATCCACCGATTGTACAAACTTGCCGGCTCAATCAAAAACAGCATGTTTGTCTTTGCCGCCATTACCGGTCGCGCTTCATCTTGCTTTGTCGCCCTTCGGGCGGGGGAAAATTGTACGAAGCGGGGAAAAAAGCAGGAGCGACCAATGGTCGCCCGCACCTGCGGTGAGCGTTGCCGCGCCTGCGGCGAGCATTGCCGCGAAGTTTGAATTCCGATGGTCGGAATTCAACTTCGCCCTATCCATGTTATGTTGACATAAAATTTTGATGCGTAATGAAGCCTTCCCCACTTGATCGAAGATCACAGTGGAACTTGAACCGAAGGTCACAGTGAATTGAGGGGAAGGCTTCGGTACACTCGACGTTAGCTTACCATAACACGGATAATGTGAAAAGGGATTCCGACCGGCGGAATCCCTTTTCACGGCAACACCCGCCGTAGGCGCGGCAACTGCGGCGCCGCAAGGCGCGACCATCGGTCGCCCCACAAAATTTTTGCCGACATAACATGGCAGGTCAAATTCTTACCGGCATAACAAAGGTAGTGTGAAATTGAATTCTGACCATCAGAATTCATTTTCACGGCAATACTCACCGTAGGTGTTGATTTTTTCGGGGGAATGCGTTATAATAGAGGATGTATATTTGTTTCATCGAGGGAGGCGGACAAAATCGACGCGAATATTCTTCTTGCGGCAAGTCTCGGCGCAAACGTTTTGCTTTGCGGCGCGCTGATCGGTTCTTGTCTGCATGCCCGAAAAAAAGACAAGCGTGCTTATGAAAAAGAGGAAAACGGCAAGCTTTTTCTTAGGACCGTGACCCACGACCTGCGATCGCCTCTTGCCAACATCAAGGGCTTTGCCGAGCTTTTGGCGGCGGGCACTTTATCGGAGGAGAAGAGCGCGGAGGCGCTGGCGCTTATCGCTTCGGAAGCCGATCGGCTTGCGTCGGTTGCAAACCGACTGACCGAAGGCGAGGACGCGCCGCTTTCGCTTTCGAGCTTCGATCTTTCGGAATGTGTCCATCGTCTTACGCTCATTCTTGACGGCAAGGCAAAAAAGCGCGGCGTTTCGTTTTGCGAGAAGGGCTTTTCGCCCGACGAGCCGCATTATGTCCGCGCCGACGAGAGAGCGATTCGGGAGGTTTTATACAATCTCTGCGACAATGCCGTAAAATATGCCGATGAGAACACGCCCGTCACCGTCGCGCTTTCCGAAGACGGCGGGAGAGTCTATGCTTCGATCGAAAACATCTGCCGCGATTTCGACCCCGCCGACGGCGAGAAGATCTTTTCCGCGGGCTATCGCGGAAAATCGGGAACCGCTTCCGTCGGCAGCGGACTCGGGCTTTCGATCGCCCGATCGCTCTTATTGCGCCACGGACAGGAATGCGCTCCCGTTTTTTCCTTTGAAAACGGCGTCCTGCGCATTTCATTTTCGCTTGAAAAAGCGCCGGAATATTCGGAATATACCGAGGCGCAAGGCGAAGGCGAAGGCGAAGGCGAAGGTAAAGGCGAATAAAAGCGTCGTTCAAAATCCGCCCGGCACAAACGCAGGGGAAGCATATGCGTTTAGAACATATGTTCTTTTTTTGCCGTACCCGACCGTGCAATTCAATTGCGCGGAATCACGGGGGAAAAACAAGAATATTTTAAGAAAGGAGGAAAAAATATGAACGATATAGCCATTGACCTCGGCACATCCACCGTGCAGGTCTATGTTAAGGGAAAAGGCGTTGTTTTGCAGGAGCCGTCGGTCGTTGCGGTTGACAAAACCTCGGGAAAGGTTTTGAAGATCGGGCGCGAGGCCGAGCTTATGCTCGGGCGCACCCCCGGCAACATCGCGGCGGTTCGCCCGCTTTCGGGCGGCGTTATCTCGGATTATGACGCCACGCTGAAATTGCTTCAGGGACTGATCCGCCGCGCCGTTTCGCAAACCTTTTTCAAACCCCGTATAATCGTCTGCGTTCCGAGCAGTATTACTGAGGTCGAAGAGCGCGCCATCTGCGACGCGACCATCCGTGCGGGCGCAAAGAAGACCTATCTGATCGAAGGAACGGTCGCCGCCGCCATCGGCGCGGGCATTGATATTTCCAAGCCCGTCGGCAATCTTGTCGTCGATATCGGCGGGGGAACGACCGACGTCGCCGTCATTTCGATGCACAACGTCGTAACGGGCGAATCGATCAAAATTGCGGGCGACGCGCTGAACGAAGCAATCATTAAATACATCCGCCGCAAATACAATATGTTGATCGGGGAGCGCACCGCCGAAGAAGTAAAAATCCGAATCGGCACGGCGTGGCCGTGCGAGGTGGTCAGCACCATGCAGGTGAAAGGGCGCTGTCTGATCGAAGGACTTCCCAAGATGATCGAGCTTTCGACGACCGAGCTTCTGGAAGCCATTGAAGAGCCTGTGACCTCAATCGTCAATGCGATCTGTGCCGTTATCGAACGCACACCGCCCGAGTTGGTCGGCGATATTGCCGCAGCGGGAATCGTCATGACGGGCGGAAGCGCCCGCCTGAACGGACTGGATAAGCTGATCGAGCACGTAACGGGCATTCGCACCTTTATTGCCGACAATCCCGACAAATGCGTCGCAATCGGCGCGGGACGTTCGCTCGACAATCTGTCGCTTCGCTCGGCGGGAACCATCAACCTTGCCCGCAAACAGCAGGAAAGATTATAAAAACCGCTTTGTTTCACGTGAAACAAAGCCCAAACCATGCGAAACAATGTTTCATGTGAAACATTTTGTGTAAATCGAAACACATTCGACACAAACGCAAAAACGCGAACAGAACGGGACAAAGCTCTATGACGTATGATTTACAGCACCGCAGTCCTGCCGAAGAGCGGGCAATCGGCAATATTTTGCACGGCTTTCAAAGCGGATGCCGCGCGCACGCCTATATTCTGGAGGGCGGAAGCGCCGCTTCACGCATGCGCTGTGCGCTTTATCTTGCCTGCGCGCCGGTTTGCGAAGAACCGCAAAACGGCAGACCTTGCCTGAATTGCCGCGGATGCCGCGCCGTGATCGACGGCGAACACGACGATGTAAAGGTCATCGTGCCCGAAGACGGCAAGGACATTAAGGTAGACGCAGTGCGCGAACTGCGCAAAGACGCCTATGTACTGCCGACGCAGTGCGATTATCATGTATACATCGTGTCGGAATGTCAAAAAATGAACGCCTATGCGCAGAACGCGCTTTTGAAGTTGCTTGAAGAGCCGCCCGAAAACACCGTGTTCTTTCTACTTGCTCCGACAAAAGAACTGCTCTTGCCGACCGTCGTTTCGCGCGCGCAGGCGCATCATCTGGGTATCGCGTCGCTCGAAGAAGAAATTGCCGATTTTGATACCCGTTTTTCTTCGTTTGACGCCGAAACACGAAAAGAAACGGCAAAATTACAGCGATTTGCCGATAAAATTGAGCTTTCCGAAACGGCACTGCGCGTTTATCCGAAAGCGAAAGAGATCCTTTTGCAATATTATATTGAAAAAAACACGCGCCTGAACGAAGCGCTCCCGACAAACGAAGCCGAGCTTTCGTTCACGCTCTGCCTGCTTGCCGCCGCGGCGCGCGATATTGCCGTGCGCAAGCGCGACAAAGACGCCGAATTGTTCGTCTTTTCGGAAAACGACCCGAATTTTAAAAAAGCTTTCGGCGGCATGAGCCTGAAAAGAGCGCTCGAGCTGTATGACGCTTTTACCGAAGCCGCCGATTCCGTACGCGAATACGGAAACCGAAATGCCGTTCTGACGGTCTTGTATACCAAGATACGCTGACGGCTCAACAGAAAGGATATAGATTCTCCGATATGGAAAAGAAAGACCGTAATGTAATGCCGGGTGACAGTGAGATCGTCACCAAAAAAGGTTTTCTCATCTCTCCGCCTCCTCAAAAAAGGGCTAAGAAGCCCCTCGCGTCGATTTTAAACAGTGACGCGGGATACAAAGGGGAGGGGAGCGCCCGCGCAGACAAGAACGAAGCAAGAAACGAAAATAGAAACGAAAACAAAAACGAAAAACGCGGCGAAAACCGCGGCGGTCGCCCCGACCGCCCGAGCCGCCCGCAAAAAAACCGTCCGCCCCGCACCGATAAGCCGCAGAATGCCGGCGCAAACGGCGGCGATAACACAGACGCGAACGGAAACGGCAACGGAGCAAAAAAAGACCGCACAAACCGTCCGCCGCAGAAGAACCGTCCGCAAAAGGGCACACGTCCGCAAAACGGACAAAATATGCAGAATGACCGCTCGCAAAACCGTCCCGAGCGAGGACAAAACGACGTAAATACAAACGCGTCCCGCGCGGACGGCAAAAACTCCCGCCGTCCCGAAAAAACGCGCCCCAACGATAGCCGTACCAAAGGAGCAAAGCCGAATATATCGCGTCCCGAAACAGGCACAAGCGGAAAAGGCGCACGCCCGCAAAAACAGCAGAAACGCCTGTCGGTGCTGTCCGATCTCGGTTTTAATTCCGAGGCGTTCTTCGGACGCTCGAACGAGCCGCAGGAAAATCCCGAGGTCGAAGAAAAGATCGATTACTCTAAGGCGATCCCTCTGCGCGATCAAATCTATCCGCCGAAGGTCGAAAAAACCGAGGATGCGGCGGAAAACGAGACCGAAAAGTTCGAGATCATCGGCGTTCGGTTCAAAGAGGCAGGCAAGATTTATTATTTCGACCCCGACGGAAAAAACGTGCCCTACGGCACGCCCGTCATCGTGGAGACCGCACGCGGAAGGGAATACGGCTACACCGCCATTTCCAACCGCAAAGTTCCCGTCGATACCGTCGTTTCACCGCTGAAAAAGATCATCCGTCTCGCAACGCCCGATGATACCGAGCGTATGCTTGCCAACAAAGATCAGGAAAAAGCCGCCGAGAGCGTTTTTATCGAAAAGGTCAAAAAGCTGAAGCTCGATATGCACCTTGTCGGCGTGGAATATACTTTTGACAACACAAAACTGCTCTTTTATTTCTCCGCCGAAGGGCGCGTGGATTTCCGCGAGCTGGTCAAAGAGCTTGCCTCGGTCTTCCGCACCCGTATCGAACTGCGGCAGGTCGGCGTCCGTGACGAAGCAAAGCTGCTGGGCGGACTGGGCGTTTGCGGCAGACCGCTTTGCTGTAAGACTTTTCTCGGCGAATTTGCTCAGGTTTCCATCAAAATGGCAAAAGACCAGAATCTTTCGCTGAATTCCTCCAAAATTTCGGGCACCTGCGGCAGACTTCTCTGCTGTCTGCGCTATGAGGACGCCGTCTATCAAAAAGAATACGAGCGCACCCCCAAGGTCGACGCGATCGTCGAGACCAAAGAGGGCAAAGGAATCGTCACCGAGGCATTTCCCCTGAAAGGAATCGTCAAAGTTCGTCTGAATGACAAACCCGACACCCCGCCGCAGTCTTTCCCGCGCGATGAAGTGACGGTGGTAGGATATGCCAAATCATCCAAGCATAACCACGAAGAAGCCGAACTGAAAGCCCTTGAAAAAGAATAACCCCCCTGCGGGGAGCGTTTGCCGTGAAATTGAATTCCGATGGTCGGAATTCAACTTCGCCCTACCTATGTTGTGTCGATAAAAATTTGACTTACTCATGTTATGTTGACATAAGATTGCGATGCGCAACAGAGCCTTCCCCTTGATTCACTGTGATCTTCGATCAAGTGGGGAAGGTGTCACGGCGAAGCCGTGACGAATGAGGTGCCGCCTACGAAGTAGGCGGAGCCGAAATGACAGCTTTCGGTGAGATGGAATTTTAGTGGCGCGGTGAAAATGCACATAATGTTGTGTCAGCAAAAGCTGTTACTGCGCATTCGCCCGCACCAAAGGCGCGGGCGCACCTCGTCCACCGCTACGCAGTCCCCCTTCCCCACTTGATCGAAGATCACAGTGTTGTAATTTGAAAATACAGACACTTATGTTGTTCTTGTCGATTTGATAAAAATTTGGACTTTCCCATGTTATGTCGGCAAAAAATCTCGCTCCGCACGGAAGAACTAAGCTTGGATCAAGCCTTCTCGAAGGCTTGCGGGGTGTCGGGGCGGCGCCCCGAGCAAAGCCCCGAGCAAAGCCCCGAGCAAAGCCCCGAGCAGAGCCCCGAGCAAAGCCCCGAGCAGAGCCCCGACTGCCGTGGGAGCGCATTCCCGTGAATACCCGACACAAATCTTTCATTTTTAATTCTTTATCGCCGCGCGCGTTTTGTATATAATAGATAGTGTTTGAAAAAAACGCCGCGCGGAAATTTTCGCGAAAGGAAAAAAGACATGAACGAAAAACGCTCCTATTATGAAAAAGCCTGCCGTCGGGTTCGTCTCGCGCGGTACGGAGTGCTTTTGTTTTTGCTTCTGTTCGTGATCTTTTCCATGACCTTTTTCCGCGACGAGATCACCTTTGACAATTTTCGTTACCTGATGAAATACATCGAGGTAAGCCCGCCGAGCATGGGCGGGGAAGAAAACGTTCTTTCGATAACGGGCGGAAAAAACGCCTCGGCGCTTTTGAACGAAAAGCTCGTTCTGGCGGACGACGGAACGGTCGTTTCGTATGACCTTTCGGGACGAAAGCTTTTGTCCGAAAGCATTCGGTATCCGAACCCGTCGTATGTCAGCGACGACCGCTATATGCTCATCTATGACCGCGACGGAACGGGCATTTCGATCTGCAATTCCTTTTCCAAGGTCTGCGACAAAACTCTTTCGACCCCCATCGAATCGGCGGTGCTTTCGTCCGACGGCGGTTTTGCCGTCATCACGCGCGAAAAAAGCTACGCGGGCGGCTTTGCGGTCTATGATAACCGATATAAAAAGATCTACAGCTTTATGACCCGCTCGGCGGCGATCACCGATCTTTGTTACGACGGCAGGCAAAAGCGCGCCGCCTGCACGGCGCTCGACGCGCAAAACGGCGATTTTTACGTCGAGGTGTATACCTTCGATCTGACAAACGAAGACGACATCAAAGCAAAAGCTTCGCTCTCGGGTGAGCTTCCGCTCTCCATGTTCTGCGCCGACAAAAATTTCGCGCTCATGACCGACCGCGGGATTCATTTTTACGATTACGACGCAAACGAGACGGCGTTTTGCGATTTCGAATACGAAACGCCCGAATCGATCTATCGTTTTAACGATTTTTTTGCCGTCGTTTTAAAAAGCTCGCTTGCCGGAACCGATACGACGCTGCGGCTCTACGATTATGCGGGAACGCTCTTATTTACGCGCCGTTTTTCCTCCGAGCTTTCCTCCGTACATGCCGCAAACGGGTATTTATATGTGCTCGAACCGTATGAGCTGAACATTTTTTCTTATGACACCGAAGCGGACCGTTTCGGCGTTTCGGAGCTTGAAACGGTCGCGGCCGACGGTGAATACAAGGCGGTCTTTTCGCTGGAGGACGGCGAATACTTACTGCTTTCCGCTTCATCGGCGGTTCACCGAAGCGTGACGGCACCCGAGCAGACCGACGAAGAGCCGAGCGCTTGATGTCGGATTTCTTTTGAGAATCTTTTTCGGAGGACGGATCTATGACACTTTTTAAAAGCGGTCTTTTTCTCGATCTTATCGTAATCGCGATTTTTCTTTTTGATGTGTCGCTCGGTGCGCGGCGGGGCTTTATCCGCACGCTGTATCGCGGCTGCAAGCTGATTGTTTCGGCGGCGGCGGCTTTCTTCTTTGCCAAACCCCTCGCCTCGCTTTTGCGCGGGACCGCCTTTTATACGGGACTTCTTACCCGTATCGAAAAAACCGTGGGCGATTATTTCTCCGCCGCGTTCCGCAATGTGACCGATGCGGCGGCAATCGAATTTTCCGACGGGATGAAAACATTGCTTTCGGTTTTGGGACATACGCCCGAGGAAATTCGGGAACAATATGCAAAAATGCTGGCGGAGAAGGGTGAAAACGCCGTCGACGCACTGATTCAATATGTCGTCACGCCCGCGTGCGAATCGATCCTGAACGCGCTTTGCTTTATCGCGATCTTCTTCGCGACAGCGCTCATTTTGTACGTGCTCATGCGGCTTTTGAATTTCGTCGCCTCCGCGCCCGTGTTAAGCGGCGCGAATAAAGCGCTCGGGCTTCTGGCGGGACTTATCATCGCGGTTTTGCATATTCTCATTTTCCGCATGATCTTCGACGCGATCCTGCCCTATCTTGAAGGGCTGCAGATCGGAATCGATTCCGAATGTGTAAACAACGCGCATCTGTACGGCTATTTCGACCTCTTCCACCTCGCCTAGCGGCGCAGCAGTTGCCGCGAAGCTTGCATTCCGATGGTCGGAATGCAACTTCGCACCTACGGTGAGTGTTGCCGTGAAATTGAATTCTGATGGTCAGAATTCAATTTCACACTTACGGTGAGTGTTGCCGCGAAATACGGATTTCGGTGGTCGAAATTCGATTTCGCACCTACGGTGAGTGTTGCCGCGAAATGCGGATTCTGATGGTCAGAATCCGATTTCGCACCTACGGTGAGTGTTCCCGCGAAATACGGATTCTGATGGTCAGAATCCGATTTCGCACCTACGGTGAGTGTTCCCGCGAAGCTTGCATTCCGATGGTCGGAATGCAACTTCGCCTTACCTTTGTTATGTTGACATAGAATTTCGATGCGCACCAAAAACCAAAGTTTGGATCGAACCTTTTCAAAGGCTCGCGGGGTGTTGGGGCTTTGCCCCGAGCAAAGCCCCGAGCAAAGCCCCGAGCAGAGCCCCGACTTGCGTCCGCAAAACGCAGGAGGAGTGAATTTTCCTCACCGAATTTTTATCACACCCGCCGCCGAGCGCCGTTTTGCCCACGGGCAAACGGGAAAGGAAAATGAAGAAAGAAAATGAAAAAGGAAAACTTACCGAACATCCTGACCGCTTTGCGCCTGTTTCTTGTTCCCGTATTTCTCCTGTTTTTCTTTTTGAACCGATGGGAGATATGCGCCGCGGTCTTTATCGTGTCGGGTATAACCGATGTTGCGGACGGATATCTTGCGCGCAAATTTTCGTGTATAACCGACCTCGGCAAAATTCTCGACCCGATCGCCGACAAGCTTACCTACGGCAGCGTTTTTCTCTGCCTTTTGGCGGCGGGACGGATACCGCTGTATTTCGTCCTTATCTTTTGCACAATTCAGATTTCACAGGGAATCGGCGCGCTGTTTTTGTACAAAAACAAAAGCACGGTCGTCAAATCGAACGTATTCGGCAAGCTTGCGGGCTTTTCGATGTTTTTGCTTTGCGCCCTGTCGCTGCTGCTTTATTCATCGCCGCACGGCTTTTTCGGCGTGGATATTCTCTGCGCCGTGACGGCGTGTTTTATGGCACTTGCCGGAATTTCCTATTTTCTTTGCTATATGAAAAAACCGCGAACCGAACAAAACGAACAATCAAAACCGTAGGATAAACGGAGGAGCCAAGCGTGATCAAATATTGTACCCGATGCAAAAAACGTGTCGCCGTTGTTTTTGTCCAAAAGCTCGACGGCACGGGCAAAAGCGAGACCGAAGCGTACTGTCTGAAATGTGCGCGCGAGCTCGGTATCAACACCGAACAAATCAACGAAATGATGGGACGGATGGGACTGGACGAAGAACAGTTCGACCGTCTGAGCGAAGAAATGTCGGCTTTTCCCGAGGATTTTGACGAGGATGCGCCCGACGAAAACGAGGACGAAAACGAGGACGAAGACGACGGGGACGAAAGCGATTCGCGCGCGCCGTCGCTCGATTTCGGTGCGATCTTCGGCGGAAAACGCGAAAAATCCGACGAAAAGAAAAAGAGAAAAGAAAAGGTCGATAAAAAGCGCAAAAATCTCGAGGCGTTTTGTATCAATCTGACCCGCCGCGCCGCCGAGGGCAAGCTTGACCCCGTGATTGGGCGCGAGCGCGAGCTGGAGCGCGTTTTGCAGATTCTTTCGCGCCGTCAGAAAAACAACCCCTGTCTCATCGGCGAACCCGGCGTCGGAAAGACTGCCGTCGCCGAAGCGCTGGCACAGCGTATCGCAGATGGAAAAGTGCCCCACCGATTGAAAAAATGCGAAGTTTATCTTGTCGATATGACCCTGATCGTCGCGGGAACGCAGTTCCGCGGTCAGTTCGAAAACCGCATGAAAGGGCTGATCGGAGAGGTCAAGGCGCTCGGCAACATTATTCTCGTCATCGATGAGATTCATTCGATCGTGTCGGCGGGTGACGCCGAGGGCGGAATGAATGCCGCCAACATCTTAAAGCCCGCTCTCTCGCGCGGCGAGATTCAAGTCATCGGCGCGACGACTCTTGCCGAATATCGCAAATATATCGAAAAGGACGCGGCGCTCGAACGGCGTTTTCAGCCGATCGTCATCAAAGAGCCTTCGATCGAAGATTCGATCGAAATTCTGCGCGGCATCAAAGAAAATTATGAAAAATTCCACGGCGTTCTGATTCCCGACGAGACGGTGCGCAAGACCGTTCTTTATTCGGAGCGGTACATCACCGACCGTTATCTGCCCGACAAGGCGATCGACCTTTTGGACGAAGCGGCGGCTTACGTCGCGCTTCGCAATCGCGATCTTCAGGACAAAGCCGAGGCGGAAGAAGAACTTTCCAAAACCAAGACCGACCGCGAAGCGCTGGAAAACGCCGAGGCGTCCGAAGAGGATGTCGAACGCTTCCAAAAGATCGCCGATTTAAAGGTCAAGGAAATTCAGCTTTCCGACCGCTTCACGGCGCTTTGCGAAAAATGCAAAAACATCACCGTCACGCCCGAGGACCTGGCGCAGGTGATCGAGATCTGGACGGGAATTCCCGCCGGCAATATTTCCGAAAACGAATTTGCCCGTATCGACAATCTTGCCGCACGGCTTAAAGACCGCATTGTCGGACAGGACGCGGCGGTCGACGCAGTGGCAAAGGCGATCAAGCGCAGCCGCGCCGGCATTTCCGCCAAACGCAAGCCCGTTTCCTTTATTTTTGCCGGACCCACAGGCGTCGGCAAAACCGAGCTTGTCAAGACCCTTTCTGCCGATCTTTTCGATTCGCCCGAAGCGCTTATCCGACTGGATATGTCGGAATTTATGGAAAAGCACGCCGTCTCGCGCATTATCGGTTCACCCCCCGGCTATGTCGGATATGACGAGGCGGGACAGCTGACCGAAAAGATCCGCCGCCGCCCGTATTCGGTCGTTTTGTTCGATGAGATCGAAAAAGCCCATCCCGATGTGATGAACATTCTTTTGCAGATCCTTGACGACGGCAGAATCACCGACGCGCACGGAAAAGTCGTCAATTTTGAGAATACCGTCATTGTCATGACCACCAACGCGGGGTCTTCGACGGGTATGAACGAAGCCGGCTTTTCGGGCAAAGAGGGTACGATCAGCCGCGACCGCATTCTGAATGCGTTAAACGCTTTTCTCCGTCCCGAATTTCTGAACCGCGTCGACGAAATTATCGTCTTTAATCAGCTCACCAAAGAAGATTTTGTAAAGATCGCCCGTATTATGCTCGCCGATCTTGAAAAATCCGTCGCCGAAAAGGGAATCACCCTCACGTATTCCGACGACGTTCCCGCCTATCTTGCCGACCGCGCGTTCAGCCTGAAATACGGCGCGCGCAACCTGCGGCGGCTCGTTCAGACCGATATCGAGGATAAAGCGGCGCAGGAGATCATTTCGCATTATGACCGCAAGATCAAAGAACTGAATGTCTCGGTCAAAGACGGCGCTGTTGTAATCACCTCAAAATAACCCCACCTACGGTGAGTGTTCCCGCAAAATGCGAATTCCGATGGTCGCGCCTGCGGCGAGCGTTTGCCGCCCCTGCGGGGAGCGTTGCCGTGAAATTGAATTCCGATGGTCGGAATTCAATTTCACCCTACCGTTGCTATGTCGGTAAAAATTTGATGCGCACCAAGGAACGAAGCTTGGGTCAAGCCTTCTCGAAGGCTTGCGGGGTGTCGGGGCAGCGCCCCGAC
>URJL01000030.1 GCA_900548115.1 uncultured Eubacteriales bacterium | reverse complement strand
TTTTATGCGTCTGCTTCGGTAGGCACATTATTTAATTTTTTTGAGGAGGAAAACAGCATGGACGAAAGAGTGAAAGCCTTTTTGGAAAGAAAACAATCTGAGGAAAAAGCAGCTCACGACAAAGAAAAGCAAAATACGCTCATTCAGTTGGGTTTGTATGAAAAAGAATACTCTCCGGATATTACGTACTCGGAAGAATATCCATGTTATGAGAATGAAAACACTGATCATTACGGAAAATATTATAAAGCAGTCCCCCTTGAAGTGACCGATGAAGAATACCAAATAATCAAAAAGTATGCAAAGTCAGAGAATGATGCCGACACAGAAATACGCGGAAATACCATTGCCACGGTATTGCAAGTTTTTTCTTGGATTCTGTTCATTTGCGGTTTCATTGCCGGCATAGTGTTCGGCAACGAGAGTATTGATGTCGGATTCTATTCTTTCTCCCACACAGAGACAAAATTCATGTGGTCGGTCGCCCTTACATATTGGTGTACCGCCGCTGTCAGCGGCACGGTTCTTCTCGGCTTTGCCGAAATCATCAAGCTTTTGGAAGCGATCAAAAACAAGTGATGTATTCTCCCGAAGCGCGGCGCCGACGCACTGTGCTTCGGGAGTTTTTTCGAATTTTGCGATCGAATTTGCACATTTTTCCCGTTCGTTTGCGAATGTCTCTTGACATTTTTTCCAAAACGTGCTACAATGGGAGAGTAATAAACGGAAAATTTTTCCGTTTCCTCTTGTGCCGCTCTTTTGCTCATCGGGCGAAAGGTATGCGGCGAATTCATTTAAGGAGTTGTGAGACTATGAAAAAACTGTTATCCGTGCTTCTCGCATCGGTTCTCACCGTGTCGGCTCTCGCGCTTTCCTCCTGCGGCAAAAAAGATAACGCCGACGGCGGAAACGAAGGCGGCAACGAGACCCCTTCCGTAACGGTGACCATCGTCGACAAGGTCGGCGGCAAAGACATTCTTTCCTATAACGTTCCGTATGAAGACAACGCAACCGTACTCGGCATGACCGTGACGGCATGCGCCTCGAACGGCATCGCGTATGAGCTGAACGACGACGAGAACGCCTTCAAGAGCATCGACGGGCTGTATGATTTTGCCTACTCCGATTCCGAAGACATGAATCAGTGGCACTATCTTCTCAACGATCACGACGGAATCGATGAAAGCGACTATGCCCCCGCCGAAAAGGCAGTAGCAGCCGGCGACAAGATCGTATGGCAGTATGACGAAGCCTCCTACGCCGAATAATATTCGGTCGGACAGCGGGTATTTTTATCAAACCGATAAGGAGAAAAAGCAATGACCCAATTGAAAATCAAACTGACTTCCATCAGCGATGTACAGACCTTTGTCAATGCGGTGTCCCGCTTCAGCGGCGATATCGATCTTCGCTCGGGTCGCTATGTGGTCGACGCAAAGTCGATCATGGGTATCTTCAGCCTGGATCTTATGCAGCCGGTTGAAATGACTATCCAAGGCGACGCTTCGGAGGAGCTTTTGAAGAGCATTGACCGCTTCATCGTGAAAGAATAAGCGAAACCGAATACGAAAAAGAGCGGGAGTGACCGAAGAATCGGCCGCTCCCTTTTTCTTCTTTTTTTCTTCTTTTTTTCTTCTCTTTTTCTTCCCGTTTCGATGCTTATTTACAAACCATCTCATAAAAATTGCCAAAATTTCGCGCGCAAGGCTTGCATCATACATTGATGTATGATGTATAATGAAAGCAACGTACAGGAAAGGATGATAAAACAACATGAAAAAACGTGCGTTAGGACTCGTGATGGCAATTCTTATCGTGTTCGGAACGCTGCCCTTCTCGGCATCGGTATCGGCGGCGGACGAAACACTGTTTGAACGCTTTATTCCAATCAATCAGGCATATTCCACCGACCTCAGCCCCTTCACGGTGGAGGAAGGAAGCAACTGCACCTTTTTCATCGGGACAAGCTTCCGCGATGAAAACAAAGTCATGGCGCTTACTTCGCCTTTAAAGCGAAAAGACTTGCAGGGATACTTTTTCAAGCTCAACTACCGCGGAACCTTCGGCTCTCTCGACAAAGAGGAAATGATGAGCGCTTTTTCGATTCGGGAAAACGATTATCTGCTTGCCATGGGCGACCCTTCCGCCGAGAAATACGCCAATTTCCATCCGTGGATTCACAAGGATGCGATCATTATTTCGATCGATCTTTATGACCAAAACAAACAATATGTTCAGAACATCAGCCCCGCGAGCGCCATTATGGTTACCGGTCCCGAAGGCGAATTCGTCACTTGTTCCATGGCGCAGGGGTATACCAACACCACGCTTTTTTCCACGCAGGACAACATATTAAAGGGCTCGGACGACATAAAGGGAAAGAGCAAACTGCTCCACTTTACCGCCGTATACACCTGGCTTTCGGATAAGGGTATCGCGGAGGGACTTATCGGCTCGGCGGGAAGCGCACAGCCCGAGTCGACCTATGAGTTTATCCAATATCCCGAAACGACGGGAAAAGCGCAGTACATGACCAACAACATTTTGAGCGTCAACGAGTTTATCTCGCCCGACAACACCTATTATCAGGTCGGACACAAGAGCGGAGAGATCGATCCCGTTGTAATGAACAAGATCGAAAATGTTGCGGATTATTCGGAATACGGTCTTGTTTTGTCCCCCGGATACACAAGACGAAGCATTCTGACCGCCGACGGCACGCTCTACGGCGTTACCACCCAATATGAAAAAGCAGTCTTGGCGACGAACGTCAAACAGGCGGGCAAGGCGCATTATCTGACCGCAAACGGCGAAGTGAAAGAGATCATCAGCGGAAAAACGATCGCCACCGACTGTAAGGAATTTGCCGAACACCGTTATGCTACGGTGATCGGTGTTTTGAAAAACGACAACAGCTTTTGGCTCGGCTATACTTATCTCGGCGAAGAAAACGCCTACAATAAGGGACTTGAAAAGAAGCTGGACAACGCAAAAACCGTCGTTGCGGGCGGCGTCTGCGATGCCGACAACAACTTCTACCGCTGGCAGGAAGACGTTATCGGAAAAGGATACGACGAAGCGGCTTGGTCGCGCGGCGAATACATTCAGTATAATGAATACAAGCTCTCGCTCGATCTGATAACGGGTCATGCCGTCCGCGTTTTCCCCAATGAATATTTCACCACACAGTATTCCACCGCAGAGGAGGCCATCACCGGTTTTGTTGTGAACGAAGGCGGCGATGTGTGGGCTTTCGGCATGCAGTACAAGTTTTATGCGGAAAATCTCGGCTTGATCAAGCACATATTCCCCATTTATCAGCACAGGGGAAACGACCTGATGGATAACGGAAATTTTGTCGGACTTTTGCCCGAGGACAACAGCAAGACCTACGGAGTGATCGCCAACCACTGTTCCTCGAACCGCCCTGTGGTTCGAGAGTTCCCGGTTGATTATCTGTCGGACGTTCCCGGCGGATTTAAGGCGTTGGACGGCTATACTTATGCTTTCGATAACGATGCCAACGACGGCACGGCAGGACGTACTTTCCGCCTAAAGCCGACCGAATTTCACTATCTCAACGACGGCAGCGAGATCTTTAAGGCTTTGAATACCTCGACCAATCCCGTTTCGTCGCTTTATCTTCTGCCCAACGTCGCACGAAGCTCCTATAAAGTGGACGGATACTCGGGGAATACCGTTCTTTTGGAGCGCACCGACGGTTCCATGTGGATGACGCAGATTTATCCGCGCGCCTCCGCCTCCAATATCGTCGCGAAGCTCGGCGGATGGGAATGCTCCAATGCCATTCAGATCACGCAGCCGACGACGAAAAGAACGGCGATGGTGGACTATGTGGATCTTGTGAGCGGCGGAACGCTTTCGACGCTGTTCAACCTCGGCGAAACGGTCTACCCCGAGGAAAAAATCACCGACCCGTATATCGATTCCGAATATTATACACAGATCACCTCTTCCAAGGTAGATCAACTCGTCCGCGAAGGCAAGCCTTTCCTTTTGCTGATCTGCAAAACGGGCTGCAACTTATGCAAACTGGCAAAGCCTCGCATCAAAGCCGCCATCGAGCGCGAACAGGTGCCGATCTACGGCTGTATCGACGATTATTCCCGCGTGGAGTTCTACTGGGATTATGTGAAGGGCAACACGGTCGGAACGCCCTTGCTGATTTTGTTCAAAGGGGAAGGAAACGTTGAGGTCAAATCGGGCGCTTACACGCAAAGTGCCATCGATGAAATGGTACAGAAGGCAAAGGAGGTCGGCGCTTCGACCGTAAAGACCAACGAAGAGGTCAATACCGAAGTGCAGACCAAAATTCCCTCGGACAAGATTTCCGTAAGCGAGTCCGAATGGGAGGTATTGAAGCTTGTCAATCGCGAACGCTTCCAAAACGGTCTTCACCTTTTGTCCATGCCGGGCGCATTGCAGAGCGCCTGCAACACCCGTGAAAACGAGCTGGCAACGCTCTTCAGCCATACCCGTCCCAACGGAGAACAGCCCTTTACCGCGATCTCCTCGGACTTTGCTCACGGATACGCCGGCGAAAATATTGCGGCAGGTCAGCCCAACGCCGCGGCGGTCGTGACCGACTGGATGAATTCGCCCGGACACCGCGCCAATATTCTGAACGTAAATTACGGCTATATCGGCATCGGCTGTCTGAACAGCCGCCCGCTTTACTGGGTACAGCTGTTCTCGGATGTCGGCGGTTATAACGGCGGATACACCTCGGTAACGACCGGTACGGGAAGGACCGACTTCGACTCCGAAACCGCCCTGTTCAGCGAATATCTTGTCTGCACGGACAAAAACGGCGTGGAATCGTATCTTCCGATCGATCCCAAGGTCATGACGCAAAACGGCAGCAGTTATACCGTAAACCTTTACGGCAAGACCGTGACGCTGACGGTCGGCGC
Organism: uncultured Eubacteriales bacterium; assembly: GCA_900548115.1. Lineage (GTDB taxonomy): Bacteria > Bacillota > Clostridia > Oscillospirales > CAG-382 > UMGS1052. Next base: position 21,789 of record URJL01000030.1, on the reverse strand, counting down.
AAAACAGATCGTCGGCACGTTTGAGGACGTCAAGACGACCGACTGGTTCGCAAACGCCGTAAAATGGGCGGTAGACAAAAACATCACGGCAGGAACCTCCGCCACGACCTTCTCTCCGACAGATACCTGCACACGCGCACAGATCCTGACATTTTTGTGGAGAGCGGTGGGCAGTCCGAAGCAAAACGGCGTAAATCCGTTTGCCGATGTGCAAAGCACCGATTATTTCTACGACGCCGCCCTCTGGGCAAACGCGATGGGCATGGTTTCGGGAAATTCCTTTGAAGGAAATACCCCCTGTACCCGTTCGTCGACCGTTACGTATCTGTGGAAAAACGCCGGTTCTCCGAGCGCGGACGGCGCGGGCTCCTTCTCCGATGTGCCCGCCGATTCGGAGTATGCGCAGGCAGTCGCATGGGCGCTCGCACACAGCGTAACCAGCGGCACGTCCGAAACGACCTTCTCGCCCGACGATACCTGCACAAGAGGTCAGATCGTGACCTTCCTCAATCGAACCTTTCAATAAGGATTCGATAGATTCGATAAAGGATACAAAAGCATAAAAAATGCCGTGCCCGATTTTTCGGGCACGGCATCTTCTTTGTAAAAAAGAGAGCGCGGCTTTTACGCAGAGAGTGAACTTGCCTGCGGGCGGAGCGGCAAATCCGATCACGCAGCATTTCCCATCTTGTGAGGCAGAATTTCGACCACCGAAATTCTGTCTCACGGCAATGCTCCCCGCAGGGGCGCGCCCTTCAAGTCCCATCGAAAAGAAAAAGAGCACACATGGTACTCTTTCTTTTTTTGGTGCGGATGATGGGACTTGCCCGCCTGCGGGCGGAGCGGCAAATCCGATCACGCAGCATTTCCCATCTTGTGAGGCAGAATTTCGACCACCGAAATTCTGTCTCACGGCAATGCTCCCCGCAGGGGCGCGCCCTTCAAGTCCCACCCGAAAAGAAAAGAAGAGAGAGTACCATAGGTACTCTCTCTTCTTTTGGTGCGGATGATGGGACTTGAACCCATATGGAATACACCACACGCCCCTCAAACGTGCGCGTCTGCCAGTTCCGCCACATCCGCATTATGAAGTTTTTCGCGGTAGGAAAGCACCTCGGGAAGTGTTTTCCGTGTCGTTGTCCGCAACACGATTTATTATACACGATTTTCCGAAAATGTCAAGGGTTTTTTCGAATTTTTTTGATTTTTTTTAAAAAAACCTTTTTTCAACAATTTTTCCGTCCATCGGAAACGGAACCTTTGCTTTTCGGGTATGATTTTTTTGCGTCGGCATAGACTGATAAAGCGGTAAAACGCAAAAAACGAAAATTGGGGAGAAAAAACATGCAGCCGAATCAGGATATTGAAATTGAATTGCCGATGGGGTTCGGCTTTTCTTTGGCGCAAAACCCCGACACTATGCGGAATTTTGCCTCGATGAGCCGTTCCGAACAAAAAGCGGTCATCGAAAAGACGCATGCGCTCGCTTCGCGCCGCGAAATGCACGCCTTTGTCGAAAGGCTGGGGCGCGGCGACACATTTTGAATTTCCGGATAAAAAAGAAACCGACGAAAAAACAAAAAGCGAAAATGTGCGGATAAAACCGCACATTTTTGCCGTTTTCGGGATCAAAAAGACACGCTTTGCACAAGGAGATCGCCGTTTTTTCTTCAATCTTGCAAAATTGCGAGAATTTACCGAAAAATCCTTGACAGGCGAGTAAGAAACGTCTATAATAATCTTGATTATGTTGCGCACGGCGCGGCATAAATTTTCTATTTTTACGGAGGTATACGAAATGGGCAGAATTTACAACTTTTCCGCCGGTCCTTCCATGCTCCCTTTGGAAGTACTTGAAAGAGCGGCTTCGGAAATGACGGACTACAACGGCTCAGGCATGTCGGTCATGGAGATGAGCCATCGATCTTCGTACTACGAAGCCATCATCGAACAAGCGGAAAAAGACCTCCGCGAATTGATGAACATTCCCGAGAATTATAAAGTGCTCTTTCTTCAGGGCGGCGCGTCCACACAGTTTTCCGCCGTTCCGCTCAACCTTATGAACGGCAGCGGAAAAGCCGATTACATTGTGTCGGGTCAGTTCTCGAAGAAGGCATACGTCGAGGCGCAGAAATACGGCGATGTCGCTTTGGTCGCTTCCTCGGCAGACAAGAATTTTACGTACATTCCCGCAATTTCGCCCGATATGATTCGCGACGATGCGGATTATGTACATATCTGCTACAACAACACGATCTACGGCACGAAATATGCGAGCGTTCCGAACGTGGGCGATCACGTTTTGGTCGCCGACATGTCCTCCTGCATCCTGTCCGAGCCCATCGACGTTACGAAGTTCGGTCTCATCTATGCCGGAGCGCAGAAAAACATGGGCCCCGCCGGTCTTACGGTCGTTATCGTCCGTGAAGATCTCATCGGCAAGGCGCGCGACATTACGCCCGTCATGCTGGATTACAAGGTTCAGGCGGAAAACGGCTCGATGTACAACACTCCGCCCTGCTACTCGATCTACGTTGCGGGATTGGTATTCAAATGGCTCCTTTCTCTCGGCGGACTTTCCGAGATGAAAAAGATCAACGAGAGAAAAGCGGCGGCGCTTTACGATTATATCGATTCTTCGGCTCTTTATACCGCTCCCGCCGAGAAGGAATTCCGTTCGATGATGAACGTGACCTTTGTGACGGGCGACGCCGAGCTTGACAAGAAGTTCTGCAAGGAAGCGGCGGAGAACGGATTCCAGAACATCAAGGGACACCGCTCGGTCGGCGGTATGCGCGCCTCCATCTATAACGCAATGCCCGAGGAAGGCGTTCGGAAGCTCATCGAATTCATGAAGAAATTCGAGGCGGAAAACCGATAAACAAGGACGCCGCAGAAGGGGACTTTTGCGGCGTTTTTCGCATTTTTTGAAAAGACATTTTCTCCCACTATCTTCCACACGAAACGAGGTCATTACTATGTATAAAATTCAACTTCTGAACAAGATCGCCAAGGTCGGCACCGACGCCTTCGATCTGGATAAATACACCATCGGCACCGAGGTCGAAAATCCCGACGGCATCATGGTTCGTTCGGCTTCCATGCTGGATATGCCCTTCGGCGACAACTTAAAAGCAATCGCCCGCGCCGGCGCGGGTGTAAACAACATCCCGATCGACCGCTGCTCGGAAAACGGTATTGTCGTATTCAACACCCCCGGCGCGAACGCAAACGCTGTAAAGGAGCTTGCCGTTGCGGCTCTGCTTATGGCGTCGCGCAAGATCGTTGACGGCGTAAACTGGGCAAACAGCCTTACGGGCGATGATGTTGCAAAGCAGGTCGAGGCGGGCAAAAGCGCTTTTGCGGGACCCGAACTGTACGGAAAGACCCTCGGCGTTATCGGACTCGGCGCGATCGGCGCACAGCTTGCCAACACGGCGCTTCATCTCGGCATGAACGTTTACGGCCACGACCCGTATATCACGGTCGACGCGGCATGGCGTATGTCGAAATCGGTTATCAAAGCGCCCGCGCGTGAGGACATTTACAAGAACTGCGACTATATTTCGCTCCACGTTCCCTCGACCCCCGAGACCCGCGGCATGATCAACAAAGCGACCATCGCCCAGATGAAGGACGGCGTTCGCATTCTCAACCTTGCAAGAGCCGATCTCGTGGTCGCCGACGACATCAAAGAGGCGCTGAAGAGCGGCAAAGTCGCAAGCTATGTCACCGATTTTCCGACGCCCGAAACGGTCGGCGTTCCGGGAATCGTCACCATCCCGCATCTCGGTGCCTCCACGCCCGAATCGGAGGACAACTGTGCCGTTATGGCGGCGGCGGAGCTTAAGGACTTCCTTGAGACCGGAAACATTCACAACAGCGTAAATTATCCCGACGCGGTTATTCCGCATGTCGGCGAGACCCGAATCTGCATGTTCCACAAGAACATCCCCAATATGCTCGCCCAGATCACGTCGGTTCTTTCCGAAAAGAAGATCAACGTCGAAAACCTTGTCAACCGCTCCAAAAAGGACAACGCTTACACGCTTATCGAGATCAACGGAAAGCTTTCCGAAGAGGATTACACGGCGCTCTGCGATATCGAAAGCGTTGTGCGCGTAACGGTTATCTGACCGAAAAACAAACAGTAAAGTAAGAATAAAAAGGAGGGAAGCTTGTGCGCATCGACTGGAACCGAAAATACACAACGATCGCCGCTTATGTTTTTCTGACGGTCGCGGCATTGATCTGCTTTTTGTCGGCGATTTTGTACCGTGAGAGCATCGGAGCGCTTTTTGTCAAGATCCTGACGGTATTGAAGCCCGTTTTGTACGGCGTTGCCATCGCCTATCTTCTCTCCCCTCTCGAACGGCGCTTTCACGGCATGTTCGACCGCCTTTTTGAAAAAAGCCGCGGAAAGCACAAGGGAAAAGCTGCCAAAATGCTCGGGATCGTTCTCACGTACATCGTGTTTCTGATCCTGCTTACCGGCTTTATCTTTTTGGTTATCCCGGGGATCGGCAAAAGTCTTGAGGATTTTGCCGCGAAGCTGCCGGAGCTTTACAAGATCTGCGTGGATTTTATCTCCCGCCCCGACATTCCCTTTTTGAATTTCCCGCAAAGCGAAGAAGAGCTGATGAATATCATCAATCAGGTCTACAATATCGCCAAAGGAATTTTGCCGCAGGTTTACACCTTTTTGGAAAGTCTTGTGACCGAGGTACTGCATTTTGTTATCGGAATCTTGGTTTCTATCTACATTTTGGCGGGGAAGGAACGCTTCAAACGCCGCTGCAACAAGCTTTTGCACGCGCTGTTCAATGACGCGAACGTCTCACGCATAAAGGCATTCTTTTTTGATGTCAGCCGCGTTTTCGGCGGCTTTATCAGCGGAAAGATTCTCGATTCGGTCATTATCGGCGTTTTGTGCTTTCTTGCCATGCTGGCGCTGCGCCTGCCGTATGCAACGCTTATCTCGGTCTTAGTCGGCGTGACCAACGTCATTCCCGTGTTCGGACCGTTTATCGGCGCGATCCCGTCGGCGTTTCTGATTCTTTTGGTCTCGCCGAAGCAAACGATCCTGTTTGTCGCGATGATCATCGCCCTGCAGCAGCTGGACGGCAATGTTATCGGACCGAAAATTTTGGGCGGCACAACAGGGCTTCCGTCCTTTTGGGTTATCTTCTCACTGCTTTTGTTCGGCGGCTTCTTCGGTGTGTTCGGCATGCTGATCGCCGTTCCCACTTTTGCGCTGATCTATAACGGAGTAAAGGCGTTCGCCGACAACCAACTGAAAAAGAAAGGAAAGGAAATTACAACCGATGAGTCTTGAAACAAAAAATGCACGCTCCCGTGTGCAAACAATGGTGCGCATTGCTCTTTTTGCCGCCGTTACCGCTATTTTATCGCAAATTTCGTTCATGCTTCCCTTCGGAATTCCGCTGACGCTTCAGACCTTTGCCGTGGCGCTGTGCGGCTACACCCTCGGAAAGCGCGACGGAACAATCGCAATTTTGGTCTATGTCCTGCTCGGCGCAGTCGGTGTTCCCGTATTCGCGGGCTTTGCAGGCGGCTTTCATAAAATCGTCGGACTTACCGGCGGCTTCATTGTGGGATTTTTGCCGTTTTCTTTCCTTGCGGGGCTCGGAAAGGAAAAGAAGGCCGTGTGGGCGCTCGTTTTGGGAACGCTGGGCGTTCTGGCGTGCCATGCGTGCGGCGTTGTGCAATATGCCGTGCTGTCGGGCATTTCGCTTGAAAAATCGTTCTTCACGATATCGAGCGCCTTTTTGGCGAAAGATATCGTTTCGGTCGCGGCGGCATATGCCGTTTCGCTCCCGATCAACCGCGCCGTATCACGTTTTTAACGAAAAGAAAAAAGGGGAAAGGTCGAACGGGATTTTCCCCTTTTTTATCGCGCAAGGTTTTCGAAAAAACCGGAAAAAGTGCGCTTTGCACGCAACTTTTTTGTGTTTTTTACGTCTAAACGAGTAAAGGATTCTCCTTCGCCCGCTTCGGCTGCAAGCGACGGGCGGAAAAGAGAAAAAGCGAGCGGTCGGAACGCTCGGAAAAACATGCACTACGGAAGAAAGAGGACAAAACCGATTGATATGAAAAAAACAGTATTGGCATTTGCGGCAGGAGCCGTTATGCTCTCCCTTCTCACGGGTTCGGCTTTGGCAAAGGAAAACGGTATTTCGGTCTGTGTGGACGGCAAAGAGGTGTCGTTCGACACGGCGCCGCGCATTCTGAACGACCGTACCATGGTGCCTATGCGCAGTATTTTCGAAGCGCTCGGCGCGGAGATCGAATGGAACGGCGATGTCGGGATCGTAAAGGCGACGCGCGGCGACCGCACAGTGATCCTTACGATCGGAAGCGACACCATGACGGTGGACAATAAGGACGTGAAGCTGGACGTTGCGCCGGTTCTTCGCGACAGCCGCACACTGGTTCCCGTGCGCGCCATTTCCGAGGCACTCGGCGTGACGGTGGATTGGCTCGATGAGATCAAGACCGTTTCGGTCGTCACCGACAAAGAAGCCGAGAAGACCGCAAAACTCTATGATTTGAATCATACCGAAAAAGAAGTCGATTCGCGCTTTGTCGACCGTTATACGGCGATCGGCTACCGCGAGAATCTCGACGGGCTGTACGTAAAGATGTATTCGCTCAGCGGCGAGGGCGAGATCCCGAAAGACGCGCTCGCCGAGAACAAGGAAAACGGATGGAGCGAGACCGCACCCGCGCTCGAGCTCACCGATACATGCTATTACGAGCAGCAGGGCGCGTACACACGCGTTTACTGGACACCCATTAACCGTACGGGCAAGGACATCACGCGCTATACCTTCGACATTCATTACATAACATCCGAAGCCGGCAAAGGCTATCGCACCGTGACCAAAAACGTCAGCGGCAATTTCAAAAACGGCGAGGAGATCGGGCACACGACCTCAATCGCCGAAAACTCCTATGTCGAATTTTATAACGACAAACGCGCCAAAACCGTCATCATCGGCGAAGTAAAGCTTTATTTCGCCAAAGGAGACCCGATCACCTTCTGGTGCGGTCAGGGCGCGGGAAGCAAGGGAAAATGGAACGGCAGTACCTATGACAGCAGTCTTTTGAAGCTTTCGGACAGCGGAAAAGTCGGAATCGTTTATCCCGTTTACAACCTCGACGGCGAAAAGAAGACGGTATCGGACGCCGATCTTGCCGAAGCGGAGACCGAAGGGTGGTATCTCACCCCCGTGACCCGTCTTTACTATTCCGACGGCATATCGATCGTCGCCGCTTCCGATAAAACCGAAACACTGAAAAAAGACGGACTTTTCGATAAGCTTTCCGACATCATGGTCGAAATGTACAGCACCTACGACGGCAAGACCGAAAAAGTTCTGCCGCAGCAGGTCGACGATTATATCGAACAGGGCTGGAAGCGTTATACCGAGCCTGTAACGGTCCTCTACTCCCCCACGGGCGAGCAGAAAGCATTCGGCAAGAGCGAGCTTGCCGCAATGAAGGAGCAAGGATGGAGCGAAAAGCGCGAAGATATTTTTGCGACCCTTTACAATCTTTCCGACGAGAGCATCGAAGTATTGCGCATCGACGAGGCGGGGTATCTTAATAACGGCTGGTACGAAATGCCGGTCGTGCGGGTATACTTTACTACGGGTGTGGATAAGATCATCGCCAAGAGCGAGCTTTCGGCGTACCGAAACGAGGGTTGGGTGACCGATCCCGAAGAGATCAAGATCACGCTCTACCGTCCGAACGGCGAGAGCACGCGCATCATGCCGTATGATAAAGATACCTATCTTTCCGACGGCTGGTATACCGAGCCGGTGAGCGAAGTCTATGCCGCGGACGGCCGCTGCGCCGTTATCCGTTCGGCGGAGCTTGAAAACTATCTTGCCGACGGCTGGTCGGATAAAGAGGAGACCTTCTATACCGATTATTACACGAAATCCGCTCATGTGCGCGGCTTGAAACAGGATAAAGAAGCTTATCTTGCCGCCGGTTTCCGCACCGTTCCGTATCCCATCACGCTGAACGCCGACTGCTATCTCGAGCGTGCGAGCGTCTGGAGCAAATATTCGTATGCGTTGTATTGGCACCCCATAAACACAAGCGGCGCGACGATCGATTCCTATCGCGTGGAATATCATGTTCCGTACGGCGATTCGGTCTACGATTACAACGAAAACTTCTATGTTTCGGTAAAGGCGGGCGAAAAGCTCGGCTCGAACGAATACAGCGACAGTTTTCTCGTCACGCTCACCGAGGGCTGTGACAGCCTTGTGATCGGCAATATCACCCTGCGGTATACCGACGGCACGGTCGAGACCTTCTGGTGCGGTCAGCGTATCCGACTCGGCGACGAGAGCTGGGATGGCGCGATCTGTAACGAACAATTCAAACCCGATTCCAACGACGCCGACAAACTGTGGGCGGTACGGGATCTTAAAAAACTGAACTGAGTATTCCCGAAAAAAGAAAAGCCGAGCGCCTGTGCGCTCGGTTTTTTGTCGGTCAGCGGCAGTTTGCCCTCTGTATATTCTTGCTTATTCCGCGGGAAAAACATTGCTTTTCGGGATCGCGGCAGACAAAAAGAGAGCGCCCGACGGCGCTCTCTTTTCAAAAGTATCTTGATTTTTTCGATTTTTTCCGTGCCTTTACATCGCGCGGATGATCTCGTCGATCTTGTGCGCAACGCCCACAAAATCAGCTTCCTTCCAGCCCTTTGTGGTCATGGCTGCCGTTCCGATACGAACGCCCGAGGTCTCGGCGGGGCTTCTCTTTTCGCCGGGAACGCAGTTTTTGTTGAGCGTGATGTGGTGCTTATCCAATTCGTCCTGAAGCATTTTTCCCGTTACGTTCGGATGGGTCTTCGAAAGATCCAAAAGGAATAGGTGGTTATCGGTGCCGCCGGTCACGACGTCATAACCCATCTTGATAAATTCGTCGCACATCGCCTTGCAGTTGACGACGACCTGATGCGCATATTCTTTATATTCGGGGCGAAGAGCCTCCTCGGCGCAGATCGCCTTGCCCGCGATGACATGCATCAAAGGACCGCCCTGCGAGCCGGGGAAAATCGCGCCGTCCAGCTTTTTGGCAAGCTCGGGGCGGCAGAAGATCAAACCGCCGCGCGGACCGCGAAGCGTTTTGTGCGTCGTCGTGGTAATGATGTCGGCAAGTCCGAAGGGCGACGGATGTTCGCCCGCGGCGACCAAGCCCGCGATGTGCGCCATGTCGACCATGAAATAGGGCTTGTAATCCTCGGTCGAATTGCGGTCGAGAATTTCGCGGATCTTATCGAAATGAATAATGCGGGAATAGGCGCTTGCGCCGGCAAGTACCAGTGCGGGGCGGAATTCCTTTACTTTTTCTTCCATATCATTATAATCGATAAAGCCGTTTTCGTCGACCGAATAGAACTTCATATCGTAAAGCTTGCCGCTGAAGTTTACCGACGAGCCGTGGGTCAGGTGTCCGCCGTTTTCAAGGCTCATGGCAAGAATCGTATCGCCCGGCTTCAAAACGCTCATATACGCGCCGAAGTTTGCCTGAGAACCCGAATGGGGCTGAACGTTGACGTGATAGTCGGTGCCGTAGACCTTTCTCCAAAGATCGCAGCAATATTCCTCCAATTCGTCGGCAAACATCGTTCCGCCGTAATAGCGTCCGGTCCTGCCCGTTGTGCGGACATAAGGATATCCTTCGCAATATTTATTGGTAAAGCAGGAGCCGACCGCCTTTAAAATGTCGTCCGACACGAAGTTTTCGCTCGCGATAAGTTCGACGTTGCGGTTCTGGCGTTCCTGTTCCTTTTCGATGAGTTCAAATACTTTGCTTTTCATTTGTGATAAACAACTCCTAATTTTAAATCATTATATAAACAGTTTACCATATCTCGCGACAAAAATCAACCGTAAAACCGTTATTTTGCCTATTTTTCCGTAAAAGGCGTATTTTTTCGAAAAAGCCCTTGACAAGAAGCGCTTTCTGTGCTATACTTTGCCCATGAAAACAAGCAAGAGGAGAGCAGTAAACGGTTATGAAAAAGTTCTTTACCATTACAATGACCGATATGATGATGTGCATGGGTTCCATGTGCATGCTTCGTGCTGCTTATAATTGAGTTTGTCTTTCATATCGTGAAGCTGTAATAGTATTCCCTGTTATTATGGATATTCAAGGTGGAAAGCACAAAACTTTCCGCCTTTTTATTTTGGAGTTTTACTATGATCGAATTGAAAAACCTGAGCAAAACCTTCCATACGTCGCACGGTGACATCTTCGCGCTGAAGAACATCAATCTTTCGATAAACGACGGCGAAATCTTCGGTATCATCGGTCTTTCGGGCGCTGGAAAAAGCACGCTTGTACGGTGTATCAATCTTCTTGAGCGTCCGACCGAAGGCGAGGTTTTCATCGACGGGCAGGACATTACCAAGATTTCGGAAAAAGAGCTTTTGACGGTTCGCCGCAACATCGGCATGATCTTCCAAAGCTTCAATCTTCTTTCTCAGCGAAACGTTTTGCGCAATGTTTGCTATCCGCTTGAGATCGCAGGATATCCCAAAGCAAAAGCCGAGGCTCGTGCAAAGGAGCTTATCGAAATGGTCGGGCTTACCGATCGTATTCGTTCGTATCCCGCCCAGCTTTCGGGCGGTCAGAAACAGCGCGTCGCCATAGCCCGCGCGCTTGCGACCAATCCGAAATATCTGTTGTGCGACGAAGCAACCAGCGCGCTTGACCCGAACACGACTCAATCAATTTTGGAGCTTTTAAAGAAGATCAACCGCGAGTTCGGCGTCACCATCGTCGTGATCACACACGAAATGAAAGTTATCGATACGATCTGCGACCGCGTTGCCGTTATCGACAAAAGCGTCATCGCCGAGCAGGGGCGCGTGAGCGAAGTTTTCGTAAATCCCCGTTCGGAGATCGCACGCGAGCTGATCCTTCCCCAAAACCGCGGGCAGAACATTGAAAAGACCGTCGGTTCGCGAATGCTTCGCCTCGTATTCAACGGCGAAAGCTCGGGAAAGCCCGTTTTGGCGGGGTTGATCATGGCAAGCGGTGTTCCGGTCAACATCATGTTCGCCGACACAAAGGATATCGAAGGAAAAGCCTATGGGCACATGCTGCTTCAGATCCCCGACGGCGAAGGCAATTTCGACCGCGTTTGCCATTATCTCGATTCCGTTCACATGGATTATAAGGAGGAGTGCTGAATATGTTTTCCGACGCATTGATGAAGCTGTGGGATAAGGGCGTTATCCAGCTCGGTATCTGGGAAACAATTTACATGACCCTGTTGTCCACCGCGATCGCCTACATTATCGGACTTCCGATCGGCGTTTTGTTAAGCATTACCGACAAGGAGGGCATCCACCCGATACCGTGGCTGAACAAGGCCTTGGGAATCGTCGTGAATATCTTCCGAAGCATCCCGTTTGTCATCCTGATGGTCGCCATCCTTCCCGCCGCAAAGGCTGTGGTCGGTACGAGCATCGGAAACCGCGCCATGATCTTTACCTTGGTCGTCGCGGCGGCGCCGTACATCGCCCGCATGGTCGAATCTTCCATAAAAGAGGTCGACAAAGGTGTGATCGAAGCGGCGCAGGCAATGGGGACTCCCTCATTTAAGATCATCACCAAGGTGCTCATTCCCGAAGCAAAGCCGGCACTTATCGTCGGGGCGGTCATTTCCACCGTTACCGTTTTGGGCTATTCCGCCATGGCGGGCACCATCGCCGGCGGCGGTCTCGGAAAGATCGCCATTATCAACGGTTATCAACGCTCCGAAAGCGACATCATTTGGGTCTGCGTTGTATTGACCATTATTATTGTTGAAATCATTCAGGAGGTTGGTATGCGTATCGCGCTGAAAACCGATAAGCGTATCCGCTGACGATTGATGTATATTCCTTTTCTGTCTCATGTGCGCTTTTGCGTCACAAAAAAATAATTTACAAAGGAGAAAATTGATCATGAAAAAGTTTGCAACCGTACTTCTCGCACTGACCCTTTCGCTGACTGCGTTTGCCGCAGGCTGCGCACAGAAGCCCGCCGACACAAAGGATGACGAACAGGGCGGCGCCGGCGTCGAAAATACCAACAACGACGACAAGACCGACGATAAAGCGACCGACGACAAGACCGATGCCGATAAGACCATCGTAGTCGGCGCAAGCTCCACGCCGCACGCCGAGATTCTCGAATCCATCAAGGATGACCTTGCAGCCGAGGGATATACCCTTGAGATCAAGGTTTTTGACGACTATGTTCTTCCGAACACCGCTCTTGACAACGGCGAACTGGATGCCAACTACTTCCAGCACGAGCCTTACCTCATCGACTTTAACAAAAAGAACGGCACCAAGATCGTTGTTGCCGACTATATCCACTATGAGCCCTTCGGTGTTTACGGCAAAAACGTAGACAGCCTTGCCGACCTCAAAGAGGGTGCAACCATTCTCGTTCCCGCCGACGGCAGCAACGAGACCCGCGCTCTTCTCCTTCTCCAGCAGGAAGGTCTCATCAAGCTCGAAGACGGCGTAACCGCTCTTGACGGTCTCTCGCTGCTCGACGTTGTGGATGACGGCGGATACAGCATTAAGGAGCTCCAGGCAGATATGGTTCCCGCTCAGCTCGAAAACAGCGACGACGGCACGATCGCCGTAATCAACGGTAACTATGCGATCCAGGCAGGTCTCAAGATCGAAAACGCTCTTGCAACCGAAGCGGCTGACGGTGATGCGGCAAAGACTTATGCCAACATCATTGCCGTTCGCGAAGGCGACGAGAACAGCGAAAAGACGACGGCTCTCGTAAAGGCTCTCAAGACCGACAAGGTTAAGAAGTTCATCGACGAAAAGTACAACGGCGCCGTTAAAGCCATTTTCTGAGATCTTGAACCCCGAATCGATTTAAATCTGCGCACAGCTAAGACAGGACAGAAAGCAGGAGAGGGAGCATTTGCTCCCTCTCTTTTTTATTTCAAAACAGCCCGTCCGCGGACCGAAAAATGCGAACAATATAAAGCCGCGAAAAAAGCTCTGCGGGACATCTTTCCGAGATGTCCCGCATTTTTTGCATCTTCATTTTTTCAGTGCAGCCGATCGACGAAATAGAACGGTTTTGCTTTATTTTTTTCGTTTGCGGTCTTCCACATGGTTTCGGCATCGATGAGATAGGCGGTCGCCGAAAGAACCGTACCGCACCCGATCGGCATTAATGCGGCAAGGCGATCATAGCGCTGTACCGTGTTTTGAAAATTGTGAACGCGATATGTTTTTTCGATCTTGGTCCCATCGGGAGCAATCAGCGTGAAGTTCTGCCGCTCGGGCTTATAAAGATACGGCGGCTCGGTCAGTTCCTCCACACCGTGCATTGAGGTGTTGGGGCAAAGTCCGCAACCGAGCATCAAAATTTTTCCGCGATACCGCGGCAAAAGACCGAAGGGAGACAAAGCACCGACCGGGGTGTCGGTCTCGATATGGTGCGAAAGAATCTCCTCTGCATTTTTTCCGATCCCGCAGACCGAATGGGTCGGGTGCAAACTTCGCAAAACGCCCGGGCGCGTGCGGAAATATTCGCTGATCACGCCGACACAACTTTTTGTGTCCCTTGCCGAAAAAACGGGGTTCTGCGCATTTACGCTGTCAAACGAAAGGGTGGGAATAAGAAGCGTTCCGTCCTCTAAAACCGAAAGCAATGTGTCGATCACGGTCTCCGCGCCGCCTTCGACATGCCCGAGCGAGGAAAGCGAGCTGTGCATTAAGATCGTGTCGTCCCGCTTTATTCCGAGCGCGGAAAGATCTTCCGCCATTCTTGTATGAATCATGTATTGTTCCTTTCCGAAGAAGAATTCGATTTGTCTTTTTGTTTTGAAACGAATCGGTGCGGCGTTACGCCGTATTTTCTCTTGAAGCTTTTGGCAAAACTTTGAGGGCATTCAAAATGCAATATCTCCGACACCTCCGCAGCGGTTCGATTGCCGTATTCCAAGAGCATTTTCGCACTCTCCAGTTTCTTTTCGCGGATGTAGCTTTGCAGCGTCACCCCCATGCGGCGTCGGAAAACGGTGGAAACATAGCTTTCGGTGTAGTGAAGCCTTTGCGATATCTCGCGCACCGTTCGCACCGATTCAATGTTTTCATCGACATACTTTACGATCTTATAGACCGTATCGGGCGAAGGGACGGCACGGTCGGGATTTTTTTCCGCGCATGCGTCGCATGCGTCGGAAAAAACGCGGCAGACCTTCAGCAATATCAGCTTTAAAAGCGCCTCAACGGCATTTTCGTGTGCCATACGGAAAACATAAAACTCTCCGATCAGCATTTCGATAAGGCAGCGCAGTTCACTTCCGCCCTCGCGCACGAAAAACGGCGACTCGGCGAAAAAATCCTCCAAAAATCGATAAGAATCGGGGGTTTTTTCTTCGTCAAAGGAAAAGCCGATGCAAATATAGCGCAGTTTTTCGGATGAAGAAGCACAAATGCGGTGGCGGTCGCCGCAGGCAACCACATGAATGTCTCCCTGCCGCACCGAAAGCGCCGTGTCCTCGGTATAAAACGTGCCGTTTCCCGATACGATGAGCGTGATCTCATGGCAGATCTGCGTATGCTCGTTCACTTCGCCGTCGGGTTCCAGGGCGATCTCACAGATCTGGGTCAGTCGGATAAAATCGAAGGAGAGCTTCTCGCGGTAAAAATTACCGAAGTAAAAAAGCGGGTTGCTCTCTTTCGGCGGGTTTTTATCGGGTTCCATTTTGTCCTCCTTCGACTCTAAAATGTGCGTGTTACTCTATCGATATCCATGAAAAAGGCTCGCGCATGGCGCGCTCTCCTGCGCTCCGTATCGCCATGACCTCTACAGTCTGCGCATGGGAAACGGGTGAAAGCCCCGTATCGAAAAACGTGAGCATTGCGTCAATAAACAAGCGCATGTAATCCGATCGAATCGTAACGGTCGTTGCGTCGTTTTTTTCGTTGACCGCCGTCAGACGGAAAGAATACTCGGGGTCGTTGCGCTGGACCATATGGGCAAAACGTCCGTCGGCAAAAGAAAGAATCAACGAGGGGTGCTTTTCGTTTCCCGTAAACATGACCTTCTTTACCGGGGTATTCATCAGCGCGACGATCGGTTCGATCTGATGAATCGAATAGATGTCGTAAAAGCCCGGTCCTTCGCTGTAAAGGCAGGCAATTTCGGGCACGTTAAATGCCGAAAGTTCGGAGGAAAAGCGAAGCGCGGAGCTTGAAAAGCAAGGCGTCGCATGACTTTCCGCGATCGCGAACAGTTCTTTTGCCGTTTTTTCATCGGTCGAAAAGGTTTTGTCAACATAAACGGGCTTTCCCGAGCAAAAGGGCTTTTCGCACAGAAAAGGGTGCTGTTCGGGGTTGTCGGGCGAGAGAACGATCAGCACGTCGCTCTCCTCGATGACTTCCTCGATCGAGCTTTTCAGCGGGATCTTATATTTTTCCGACCACTGTGCGTTTGTCATGCCGTGCGGCGCATCGATTGCCGCATAAGCGCACGATACCGCATATTTTCCGCCCGAACGCTCGGCAATAAAGGCGGGATAGATGTTTGCGTGCCATTCGTTGAGATAATAATCGATAAATCCGATTTTTTTCATATCGATTTCTCCTCATAAAACAACTTCTTCATGCCGCTCGGCGGAGCGGTAAAGGGCGTCCATCAGGCGAACGGTCATCATATTCGTGTCGATATGCGACGGAAGCTTTTCGCCTCTTTCGATACAATCAAGAAAAGCGCCGATCTCATTTTCAAACATCGAGGGCTTTTCAAAAGAAAATTCGGTTTTGGTAAGACTTCCGTTTTGTGTACCGAAAAGCGTAAAATTGCCCGTATCGTAAACGTAACGAATGCCGGCTTTGTCGCCCATGAAATCGATATATGTTTCGTTTATGCCGATATTTTGCGCCCATGCACCGTTTAACGAAATGGTCGGTCCCTCACTGCGCACAAGCCCTGTGATCCCCTCTTCGACGTCGCAAATCCCGTTCGGATCGGCAGGCCCTGCCCACATATAGGTGCAGACATAGTCGCGTATCGGGTTTCCGAGACGCCGGAAGGTCTCCGCCGAGACGGTTTTGATCTTCGGGTCGCCGCAGCAGTACATAACGATATCGAGATAATGCACGCCCCAATCGATAAGAACGCCGCCGCCCGCAATTTCCTTGGTCGTGAAAGCGCCGCCGAGCCCCGGAATACTGCGGTGGGCACGGAAGCTTACATAAACGTTGTAAACCTCACCGAGGACTCCCTCGTCGATAAGCTGTTTTACCTTGTTCACACCCACGTTAAAACGATTGACAACGCCGATATTCAGCACCTTTCCGTATTCATGCTGTGCCTTTTGCATCAAAAGCGCTTCATCAAGACAGCGTGCGGCCGGCTTTTCACAAAGAACGTTTTTCCCCGCCTTCAGCGCCGCGATCGATATTTCGGAATGCATTTTGTTCGGCGTGCAGACCGACACGGCTTCGACCGCGGGGTCGCTCAGGACAACGCGATAATCGGTGACGGCTTTTCCGACACCGTATTTTTCGACCGCCGCTCTTGCCCTTTCGGGAAGAATGTCGCAGAAATAAAGAATCTCCGCCTTCGGATTTTTCATATAGGCGGGAATATGCTGAGCGTTGGCGATGCTTCCGCATCCGATAACGGCAATTTTCATGAGCTTTCTCCTTTTTGTTTTTGCTTTTCTCTTTTTGGGTAAAACCATTTGCCCGCCGACAAAAGTGTGCGGACATTTCTAGTTTCATTCTACCATAAAGTCAAAAGAGAATCAAGGACAGGATTTTGCTTATAAAGGGACAGAAATGCGTTTTTGCGTCGGCTGTCATTTTCAAAACAGGTGTGGGCAAAGCAAACTTTTCGAATCGCCCTCACGCGCCACACGCAAAATAAAGCGAAAATGCAAAAAGAGGAAGCGAAAATGCTTCCTCTTTTGTTGTCTTACAGTGACAACGAAATATCTTACTTAACGCGGGTGTTCTTCTTTTTGAACAGAGTCCAAATCGAACCGGAAAGGCAAACCGACGAATAAAGACCGGCAAGGATACCGACGATAAGCGGGAATGCAAATTCACGAATCGACTGAACACCGAGAATATAGATCATACCGATGGTAAGAAGGGTCGTGATCGTGGTGTTGACCGAACGCATAAGCGTCTGGTTGATACTGAGGTTAACCTTTTCTTCAAACGTCTCGTTGCGAACAAGCTTCACATTTTCACGAACACGGTCGAATACGATAATGGTCGCGTTGATGGAGTAGCCGAGGATCGTAAGCAAAACCGCGATAACGTTCGAGCTTACGGGAATCTGGAAGAGCGAGTAGAAGGTCAGAATGATGAACATGTCGTGGCACAGACAGATAACGGCGGCAAGAGCCGAGCTGAACTGGAAACGGATCGTGATGTAAACCAGCATCAAAGCAACGGCTACGACCGCAGAGATGATCGCCGACTGTCTCAAATCCTTACTTACCGAACCGCTTACGCTGTCAAAGCCGACAACCTTAATGCCTTCGTACTGTTCGCCGAGCTTTTCCAAAAGGGCGGTGCGTTCGCTCTCATCCAATTCGAGCGACTTTACGATAACATCGCTGTCTCCCGCCTGCTGTGCGACGTTGATCTTGTCGCCCAGAACCTCGCGGGCAATGCTTTCAAAGTTTGCCGTTTCACTCTTTGCGTCCATACCGTCCACGTGATACGTGATCTCGGTACCGCCGGCAAAGTCAACGTCCCAGTAAAAACCGCGGACACACATCGAGATAATACCGACCAAAATAAAGGCGGCAGCAATGATGAAATAGATCTTTTTGTTCTTAACGAACTGAATATTGGTTTTCATTCTTCACTACCCCCTCTCTCAGTTGTTCTCGGCGTATTTTGCGCCGAAGAGCTTGATGTTGGTAACGCCCATACCTACCAAAGCGTCAAGCAAGGTCTTTGTGATGAACAAAGCGCTGATAAAGGAGATCAAAACGCCCATAAACAGCGTGATGGCAAAGCCCTGGATCGCACCGGTGCCGAACTTCCACAATACGAGAGAAGCGATAAGCGTCGTTACGTTCGAGTCGATAATGGCGGAGAAAGCGCGGTTGAAGCCCGACTTTACGGCGGCGCGCACGCTCTTTCCTCCGTTAAGTTCCTCGCGGATACGCTCAAAGATAATGACATTCGCGTCGACCGCCATACCGATCGTCAAGAAGATACCGGCGATACCGGGCAGCGACAGGTTGATGCGGAAGCCGACAAGGCACAAAATCGTGATGGCGATATACGCAACCAGTGCAAGCGATGCGACAAAACCGGGAAGCTGATACATAACGATCATGAACAGCATAACGAGGATAATGCCGATAAGACCGGCTTTGAGTGCCTTCGTGAATGCGTCGGCACCGAGGGTCGCGCCTACCGAACGGGTCTCAACAACGTTGAGCGCGCAGGGGAGGTTGCCCGAAGAAATGAGGTTCGCGATCATCTTCGCTTCGTCCGCGTCGGGGCCCGTAATGATACAGTCGGTGCTGTCGATACGGCTCGAAACGGAGGGCATACTGATGATCTGATCGTCGAGGATAATGGCGATATAGTTTTCGCCCTGAGCTTTCTGCGCCATACGCTCGGTCGCATCGGCAAAGCTCTGACGGGCGCTGTTGTCAAGCTGAAGGGCAACAACGGGACGAACCGCACCGGTGGTGGGGTCCTGCTGATTTTCCATCTTGGCGCTGACGACCTGCTGACCGGTCAGGACAACATTTCCTTCCGAGTCGATAAAGTAAAGCTGTGCGGTAGCGCCCACAAGCTTAATGGCTTCTTCGGGATCGGCAACGTCCGGGATATCCACGCGGACGCGGTGCTTGTCGCCGATCTTTGTAACCGTCGCTTCGGTGTAGCCGGCAGCGGTAACACGCTGATTGAGTACGGCAACGACCGCATCCATCATATCATCTGTAACGGTGTTTGCCGTTTCGGTATCGGTCGTCTCGTCGACGGGAGTATCGGCGGTTTCGTCAGCCGTTTCGCCGTTCGTTGTGTCGGCGTTCTCATCGACTGCTCCGTCCGCTGCGCCGTCGGCGGTTTCATCGACCGCGCCGTCGGTGTTGTCATCGACGTTTTCACCGGCTGCCACGTCCGATGTGTCGGGCGTTTCATCCGCCGTGTCGGGTGCGGAAAGGTTTCCGTCGTTCACAACACCGTCCATCGTCGCCTCCAGCGTAATGGAGGTACCGCCGACAAGGTCAAGACCCTTGCGGATGGCGTCCTCGTCAAAAACGCTTTTCAGTCCGATTCCGCGAATGCCGAAGCATGCCGATACAACGAGCAGGGCAATGATCAACAGCATGAGAATCAGAACACTTACGCTCTTCTTCATTTGTTTGCATCCTTTCTGTATTGAAACTACTTACAGGCATGAAGAAGGCAAAACGCCCCGACTCCAAAGCCCACTGACTCATATTATAGCAATTTTTTCTTTTAAAGTCAACACTTTTGAACAAAAAGAAACGGCATTCTGCGGCAATTTTTGAAAAAAGCGTATCGTTTTCCGCCGTCCCCCGTTTATCCGAGCGTGGTATACGGAACGATGGTCGTGCCGGGAAAATAAAGACTCAAAATCGAGCGGAAATCCTCGCCCCGCTCGGCAAGCGTCATCGCGCCGTACTGGCTCATGCCGACACCGTGGCCGTAGCCTTCGCCGTCGATAGTGAACATGCGGTCCTTTGCCGAGCCGACCGTGGCGACGCCCGAACCGGTCAATACCTCAAGCCCGCCTGCCGGCGCGGTCATGGTCTGCAAGCCGTCCGCCGTCATAACGTACATGTTCTGCGTGTCGAGCATGTACTCGGTTCCCTCCCCGACATAAACGGGGCTGTGCGCCGAGACGGTGAAGGACGCGCTCTTGCAATACTGCGACAGGAAATTGCGCACCTGCGTCGACTTTTCGACGGTGATCTCGTTGCCGAAGGCATCGCCGACCGTGAGCTTGTACACATAATCCGATCCGCCGATGCGCTCACAGTCGATGTGATCGACCGGACCCTTCAGGATTCCCTCATAGCCGGGCTTTGCGTTAATATAATCGGCAAGCTCCTGTGCCGACACGGTATAACTCCATTTTCCGTTTACGTAGCTTGCGCATTCGTTGAAGCCGGTGTGAACGCTGACGAGATACGGATACATTTCCTGCGTTCCGCCCCACGCGCTGGTCGCGTTTTCGGTGGTCTCGCCGCTGGAGGAATGATAGGTCGTGAGCGCGGGCTTTCCGTTATAGGCGACCACAAGTCCGCGCGTGTCGTCGACGGCGCGGTTTGTGCTCTCGACCGCCGAGCCGATGCCGCGATATGCCTGGCAATGGGTCGACGAGCAAATATCAAAGCCGTCGGCGGTATGCTTCCCGAGAGTATACAAAGTAAAGCTGCGTGCAACGACCGCCTGTGCGCGGAGCGCCTCGTCAGGCCAGTCGGAATAGACCTCGGACACCACGACGCCTTTTACGTAATCCTCAAGATACGCGATGTTGACAACGCGCATCCTGCCGTTTTGCGGCGAAAATTCCAAGATTCCCGAATACGTAAGTCCCGCGGCGGTGATCTTTTCTCCGCCCATAGCGCGAATGCAGAGCGTCGCAAGAGTCTCTGCCGTGTAAAGCGGTTCCCATTCGGGCGTTACAAGCGAAATATTTCCGCTTTCGTTTTCGGCGACCGCCATGATTGCCGTTTTTTCGGTCGCGGCAAGCGGCGTAAAGACCGTTCCGTCAAACGTGCCGAGCTCAAAGCCCTGCGGCGCGGTGAGCGCGACCGACGACACCGCCGACGAGCCGTAATACAGCCCGACGCGGATCAGACGGTCGGCGGTATAAGCGTCCTCGGCGTTGACAAAGGTCGGAAGCACCGACGCGATCGTCGCCAAAATGAACAGTGCCGCCAAAACGATCGCCACGACGCGTAAGATCTGTTTTCGTTTTTTCGATGTTGAGATGAATTTCATAATCAGTCAATCTTGTAATCGCCCCGCACAAGAACATATGCCTTGTCCGAGGTGATCTTTATCCCCCGTCCGTCATTTCTCGGAATGATGAGCGCGTGATTCACGCCGACTTCCTCGCCGTTCAGCACCTCCAGTGCCGACGTTATGTCGGAAAGTCCGTTTTGCTCATGCTCCGAAATTGCAATGGCAGCAGAGCCCGGGCGAAGGATCAGTTCGACCGTGCCCGTGCCCGATGTGAGCGTCTGTCCCGCCGAAAGCTCGACCACTTCGTATCCGACCGAAGTCTCGGGTGCGGGAACAGCTGTTTCGCTTTTGATTTCCTCTTTCAGTTGAGGGGCAAAAATATCCTTTAAGTAGCTGAGAGTCACAATGGGATCGTTTTCGGAAAGATATTCTGCCGCATACGCCGCCGTCGGAACCAGAACAAGTCCCGCAGCAAGGGCGGCGATAACAAAAATCAAAAGCTTTTTCGGAATTTTGTTTTCCAGAAACTTTTTCATTTTGCAGCGTTTTCCTTTCTGTTTTTTTCTCGCTCTGCGACAAAAAACCGCTCTCTATTGCGGCATTTTTCCGTCCGACACGACGGCGTTCGCAAAGACACAAGTTTTATTATAACACAAAACATCAAAAAATGCAACCCCCCTTAGAACAGGCGTTTCTTTCGGGGTAAAAAAGCGGGCGCGGAGAAGGCTTTCTCCGCGCCGCGTTTTCTTAAATTCCGTTCATGTATACATCCAGATAATAC
>URJL01000029.1 GCA_900548115.1 uncultured Eubacteriales bacterium | reverse complement strand
TATTCTTGAGCGCGCATCAAAATTTTACGTTAACATAACAAAGATAGGTCAAATTTCCGCCGACATAACATGGATAAGGTGAAATCGAATTCCGACCAACGGAATTCGATTTCACGGGAACGCCCGCCGCAGGGGCGACCACCGGAATCCGCATTTCGCGGCAATGCTCCCCGCAGGCGCGACCATCGGAACTCAGCTTCGCGGCAACTGCGACGCCGCTTAGGCGCAGATCATATCGGCGGTCACGGTCAATTCTTTGATTCCTTCCGACGGTGCGTCAAACATGAGCTTTGTCATGATCTCTTCGGTGATGGCGCGCAGCCCGCGTGCGCCCGTCTTGCGCTTCTCGGCAAGCGTCGCGATCGCGTCGAGCGCCGCGTCCTCAAAGGTCAATTCGATCCCGTCCATGCGGAAAAGCTTTTGATACTGCTTGATGAGCGAATTCTTCGGCTCGACCAGAATGCGCTTGAGCGCGTCGTGATCCAAGCTTTGCAAGCCGACAATAACGGGAAGCCGTCCGACAAGCTCGGGAATAATGCCGTATTTTACAAGGTCGTGCGCCTGAATTTTGGAAAGGATCGATTCCTTTGCTTTCTGCTCGGCGGTCAGCACCGACGCACCGTAGCCGATAGTCTGCGTACCTTTGGTGCGTTCGGAAATGATGTCTTCGATTCCGTCAAAAGCACCGCCGCATATGAAAAGAATGTTGGAGGTGTCGATCTCGATGAACTCCTGATTCGGGTGCTTTCTGCCGCCCTGCGGAGGAACGTTCGAAACCGTGCCCTCGAGAATCTTCAAAAGCGCCTGCTGAACGCCCTCGCCCGATACGTCGCGGGTGATTGAGCGGTTTTCGCTTCGACGGGAAATTTTGTCGATCTCGTCCACATAAATAATGCCGTGCTCGGCTCTTTCCACGTCAAAATCCGCCGCCTGAATCAGACGGAGCAGAATGTTTTCGACATCTTCGCCCACATAGCCCGCCTCGGTAAGCGTGGTCGCGTCGGCAATGGCAAAGGGAACCTTCAGCATTTTGGAAAGCGTCTGCGCAAGAAGTGTCTTTCCGACGCCGGTCGGACCGAGAAGCAGGACGTTGCTTTTCTGGATCTCCACATCGTCCTTTTCGTCTTTTTGCAAAATGCGCTTGTAATGGTTGTAGACCGCAACGCACAGAGCGACCTTGGCGTCGTCCTGACCGATAACGTATTTGTCCAGCTCTTCTTTCAGCTCGTGCGGCTTGGGAAGCGTTTCAAAGCTGAGCTCGCTATCCTCGTCCACGCCGTGCTCTTTGCCGCGGTTTGCGTCGTATTCGTCCAAAATGCTGTCGCAGACCGCAACGCAGTCGGCGCAGATGTTGATCCCGTCGGGACCGAGAATGATCTTGGAGGGATCGCTGAAAAGCTTTCCGCAGAAAGAACAGCGAAGCCCGGTGTTGTCGTTTTTCATGTTGTATACCTTTCCGAACGGTATGGGTCAGATTCTTTTGTCAATAACCTTGTCGATAAGACCGTATTCCATTGCCTGCTGTGCCGACATGAAATTGTCGCGGTCGGTATCGCGTGCGATCTCTTCAAGCGATTTTCCCGTTTCGGCGGCGAGGATGCGGTTGATGGTATCGCGCGTGCGCATGATGTGGTCGGCGTGGATCTTGATATCGCTTGCCTGTCCCTGCATTCCGCCGAGAGGCTGGTGAATCATAATCTCGCTGTTCGGGAGCGCAAGGCGCTTGCCTTTGGCGCCCGCCGCAAGAAGAAATGCGCCCATGCTTGCCGCCATGCCGATGCAGATGGTGGAAACGTCGCATTTGATGAAATTCATCGTGTCAAAAATCGCCATGCCCGCCGTGACCGAACCGCCGGGGCTGTTGATATAAAGGCTGATATCCTTTTCGGGGTCTTTGGCTTCAAGGTACAAAAGCTGTGCCACGACCAAAGAAGCGGTCGTATCGTTTACCTCATCGGAGAGGAAAATGATGCGGTCGTTTAAAAGACGGGAATAAATGTCGTAAGAACGCTCGCCTCGTCCTTCCTGCTCGACTACCATCGGTACCAATGCCATAAAAAATCATCCTTTCTTGTTTCAAATTTCAAAATTGTATGGAAAAACCGTTTGCCCGACAGATGCCGATTTTGCTCGAAAAAAGGCGTGTCGGGCACGGAAAGCAAATGCGAAACCGTGGAAAAACCGGGCTTCGCATTTCTTTTGTAATCTTTTTGTCAAAGACGCGGCATTCCGCACGCCGTATCCGGCGGATCCGAACTTACTCGGCGTCTGCCTTTTTCGTCGTCTTGCGGGTCTTCTTCTTGGGTGCCTCGTCTTCGGTCTTTTCGGCGGCGGTCTCTTCGTCTGCCTTCTTCGCCGTTTTGCGGGTCTTTTTCTAGGGTGCTTCCTCGGCCTTTTCGGCGGGTTCGGCATCCTTTTCTTCTTTTGCCTTCAGAATTTCGTCCAGCTCTGCCTGCGTTACCTTCTTTTCGGTGATCTTGGCGCTGTTCTTGACGACTTCGAAAGCGCGGAGAATGGCAACTTCGTTTTCAATGTCTTCTTTATCGATGCGAGCCTTGACGTCCTCAACCTTCATGTTGAATTCCTTGGCAAGCTCTTCGAAACGGGCTTCGACTGCCGCGTCGTCCGCTTTGATGCTCTCTGCCTTTACAATCTCGGAAAGGGCGAGATTCTTCTTGACGTTGGCGACCGCCATCATCGCATAGCGTGCGCGGATATCTTCCGGTTTCATGCCCGTGTACTGCATGAGCATATCGAGGCTCAAGCCCTGCTGACGGAGATTCATGTCGTATTCGCGAACGAGAAGATCGGTCTCCTTTTCGTACATAACGGAAGGAATGTCGGCTTCGATTGCGCCGCAAAGCTTTTCGGCAAGCTCTTCGCCCACGCGCATATCGGCGTCGTCTGCGTGCTTCTTTTCGATTTTTGCCTTAATGTCGGCTTTATATTCAGCCAACGTGTCAAATTCGGAAGCGTCCTTTGCGAATTCGTCATCCAGCGCGGGAAGCTCTTCCTTTTCGAGAGCGTTGAGCTTGATCTTGAATACGGTCTTCTTACCCTTCAGCTCTTCGGCGTGGTAATCCTCGGGGAAGGTCACGTCGATGTCAAATTCTTCACCGACGCCGTGACCGACGATCTGTTCTTCAAAGCCGGGGATAAACTGATGCGAGCCGAGCGTGAGCTTGTGACCCTGCGCCTTGCCGCCTTCAAATGCCTTGCCGTCGACGAAGCCTTCGTAATCGATGTCGGCGATATCGCCGTCCTCGGCCGGTCTTCCCTCAACGGTCACGGTGCGGGCATAGCGCTTCTGGACGCCCTTCAATTCTTCTTCGACTTCTTCGTCGGTGGTTTCGACAATATACTTTTCGACTTCAAAGCCCTTGTATTCGTTCAGCTTTACGTCGGGACGACGGGTAAAGGAAGCGGTGACGATAACGCCGTCCGCGTTTTCGAAATCCACATCGGTGACCGAGGGAGTTTCGACGGGAGTAAAGCCCGATTCGGAAACGGCTTTTTCCATCGTATCGGGGAGAAGCTCGTTGAGAGCGTCTTCATAGAACACGCCCTTGCCGTAGAACTTTTCGATAATGCCGCGGGTCGCCTTACCCTTGCGGAAGCCGGGAACCGTGATGCGCTTTGCATTCTTCTTGAATGCGCCCGCAACAGCCGCTTCGAAATCGGCGCGGTCGATGACAACGGTAAGTTCAACCTTGTTGGTTTCCGGTTCTTTGACGCTTTGTAACTTCATTTTATGACCAATCCTTTCTTCGGCTTCGTCTTGTGCGAATCCGAAAGCCCGATAAATTCGAGCCAATAATATACGATGTAAGAAAATACGGAAAAGGGGCACAAACCGCCCACTGCCATACTTTATCCACTATATTGTACTTGATTTTCGCGATAAGTCAAGCACTTTTTCGTAAACTTGAGCATTTTTCATTTTTTACACCAATGTTTACCAAAAAGGGAGAATACATTTTGTGCATTTTGCCCTTTCGCCCGCGTGCACAGAGCCGCTTTATTTGTCGTATTTTTCGACCGCGATAATAAACGGCGCGTCGGGGGAATTGATCAGCCGCAGAAGGGTGACACAATAAAACTTCTTGTCGTAGACCGCGAGATGCTCGGTCAGCATTTCGCCCTCGAGACGTCCCTCCTCGTGTCCGGGGTAGACCGATATGACCAGAATGCCGCCCTTTTTCAAAAGCCCGATCGCCGCTTTTACGGCGGGAAGCGTGCTCTCGCGCATGGTGTGTACCGTTTTGTTGCCGTTCCCGGGCAGATAGCCGAGATTAAACATGCCGCCGTCGAGCGGCTCGCGGATGTATTTCTCACAGTTTGCGTGACTGTCATGAATCAAAACGGCGTTGTGAAGTCCCGCGGCGGAAAGACGCGCGGCTGTATTTTTCAGCGCGTTTTCCTGAATATCAAAGGCATAAACCTTTCCCTCGGGCGCGCTTCTGCAAAGATATTCGGTGTCGTGCCCGTTGCCCATCGTAAAGTCGCACAACACCGCGTCGGAGCGAAGGGCGTCCTTTAAGAAAAATTTTGCCATATCCAAAAGCTCAAACATATTCTTTCCTCCGAATCTTATTCTGCTCCCCATTATAGCAGATTTCCGCCGAAAAGAAAAGCGTTTTTTCGTTTTTTTCACCGTCCCGAAGCCCCGCAGCGCTTCTCAAAGCGAAAGATTTTTGCAAAACCCTTTACAAAAACGCTTTTTCGGTGTATAATAAACTGTATTTATATCGCTCCGCCGTTTGCAATTGCTCCGAATGCTTCCGCAAGAGCGGACGCAAAAACGGGAAAAAAGGGCAAAACGGGGAAACACGGAAAAAGATGGGAGAAGTCATGAAACACGGTTTGCGCTCCGCATTGCTTTTTCGCGGGATCTTCACGCTTTTAAAGCCGATTCTCTGGTACGGTTTTTTTGCGGCGGTCATTCTGCAATATGTCGTATACGGTCCGTACCGCGCCGACGTGAAAAATCCTCTGATGTACGCGGCGCTCATCGTCATCCTCGGACTTCCGTTTTTCGCGCATTGGGTACACGACGCGTACACCTGCCTTCCATTCTCGGGGACGATCGAAAAAATGAAGGTGCGCCATCGCTTGCAAACCAACGCTTCGGGTGCGAAATATGACCGAAGCCGTATGCTGGTCACCGATCATCTGTATACGATCCGCACCGAAAAAGGGCGCCGCATCCGCGTTCTTGTGCGCGAACCGAATTTCGAATATTCCCGCTATTTCACGGTCGGAACCCCCGTTGTCCACACTTTCGGCGCGCGCTTTTTCGACCGCGCCGTGCCGTCGGGAAACGATCGGCTGTGCGTTGTTTGCGGAACGCTTTGCCGAAGAGGACAGACCGTCTGCGTTGAATGTCGAAGCCCGCTTGAATGAAAACAATTAAGCTTTATAAACCGAAGGGAGAATTTATTTTGATCGTACAACTGGAAGAAGCTTTGCAAAATCTCGGAAAGCTTGAAGAGGAAATAAAAGAGCTTGCCGTATCGCTCGAGATCGACAAATTAAAGGAAAAAGCCGACGAGCTGGAAAAAAAGACCTGCGAACAGGGCTTTTGGGACAACGCCGAGAATACGCAGGGCGTTCTCACGACCCTGAAAAACACCCGTCAGACCATCGAGGATTACGAAAAATTGAAGAACGGAGCGGAATCGCTTCGTTCGCTTATCGAGCTTGCCGTCGAAGAGGACGACGAGAGCTTTACCGAAGAAATTTTAAAAGAACTGAAGAGCCTTGAGAAAGAAAAAGAGCATCAGGTCGTTCAGGCGCTTTTGTCGGGTGAATTCGACCACAACAACGCCATTCTTTCCATCCACCCCGGAGCGGGCGGAACCGAAGCGCAGGACTGGGCGGAAATGCTTTACCGTATGTATTGCCGCTGGGCGGAGCGCCGCGGCTTTAAAGTAAAGGTGCTTGATTATCTCGACGGCGAAGAAGCGGGGATCAAGAGCGTTACCATCCTGATCGAGGGAAGCTTTGCCTACGGCTATCTGAAGAGTGAAAACGGCGTTCACCGCCTTGTGCGCGTGTCGCCCTTTGACGCATCGGGAAGACGGCATACCTCTTTCACATCGGTGGAGGTCATCCCCGAGCTGGATGATAACAACGATATCGAACTGAAAGACGAAGACCTGGAAATCACGGCGCACCGCTCGAGCGGCGCAGGCGGTCAGCACATCAACAAGACCGACTCCGCGATCCGTATCGTGCATAAGCCCACGGGCATCGTCGTCGGCTGTCAGACCGAACGCAGTCAGCTGCAAAACAAAGAGACGGCGCTGAAAATGCTGAAAGCCAAGCTTGTCGAGATCAAACAGCGCGAAAACCTCGACCGTATCGAGGATATCAAGGGCGAAAAAGCCAACATCGAGTGGGGCTCGCAGATTCGCTCGTATGTCTTCATGCCGTATACGCTGGTCAAGGACGCCCGCACGGGCTATGAGGACGGCAACATCGCCGCCGTTATGGACGGAGACCTCGACGAATTCATGAACGCCTATCTTCGCGCCAAGGGAAATTATATCAAGTAAAACGAAAACAAGAAGCAACACGGGATATTTTTTCCGAGACGGATAAAAATACAAACGGATCGAAAAAATGACGGGAACACCGCGGAAGGGAGGATCGGTTCGAATTATGAAATTTCGGCTTGATCTTAAAAAAGCACACCTTTTGAAAGCGTTTCGGCTTCACCGCCGCACGCTGTTTGCGTATTCTCTCGTCGCACAGCTTTTGTGCAGCATCGGCACTTTCGTCGGCATTTGCAAAAAGCAAAAGGGAACGGCACGTGTTTTTGCCTTTTTCGGCGGCGTGTGCGCCTTGCTCGGACTTGCGGCGCTTGCCGATAACGAGCGCGAACAACGGCGCGGGACGGGCGTTTCGGAGGAGGAATCCCTGCGGGACAGTCGGAGCGGCGGATTGGACGACGAAGCGGACGACGGGGGCTTTTCCCCGGCCATGCGTTTTCCCGCCGTCAAAAGCACGGTGCAGAGCCTTTTTACCGATGAAAAAGCATCTTTTCCCGAGGTGAAAAACACCGAGGAAAGAAAGAGAAGCGGGGAAAAAGAGAAAAAAAACGTTGAAATTGCGGGAACAAAAGACGATATGCCGCCGTCTAACGGAGGTGTGACGGTTCTTCTGCCCGATCTTTCCGAAGAAGAGGAAAAACGGCGCGAGGCGGAACGCCTCGAAAAAGAGCGCGCCGCCGAAGAAAAGCGTGAAGAGGAAAACCGAAAAGCGCGCGAACGGCTGGACGAGGCGATCCGAATCTTAAAGAACGCGGCGGAAGGCACGCCGACCGACGATCGGGAGAACGATCTCGAAAAAGAGCTTGCCGAGCGGGACGAATGAAGAACGTGAGAATACCGCCGACGTTTGCGCGCGGTTTGCGGATTCGGAACGTAACATGATGAAGATGTAACATGAGAGAAGGAAGGTTCCTGTAAATGAAAAAAAGTATCGCGTGTCTGTTGGCGCTTCTGCTTCTTGTTCCTTCGCTTTGGAGCTGTCAAAAGCAGCCTGTGTCCGACGACAATAAAACGACAAACGAAGATTCGCTCACGGGCGATCCCGAGCTGGATGCCATTATAAAAAAAGCGCAGGAGGAAGGACCCGTTATGCCCGACGGCATGACCGAGGTCTGGTTTGACGAAATTTTTCGCGCCTTTTACCCTAAACAGCTTGCCGACGTTTATCCGACAAAGATCTACGTATACGGCGATTATGAGACCAATCAGCCGGTCATGTGCTTCTCATCCGAGACGCTTACGAACGTCGAACTGTTTGCCATTGAAAACGGAACAGCGGGCGAGACGCTTTATACCGTCGAAAAGCTCGTTCCGATGGAATCGATCGTTTTGCAGGTTCGTGCCGAGGAAGAGCCGAATCTCGGCGTTCGCTTTACCGACGCGGAAGGAAACGAACATTCTTATTCGATCGCACGCAACGCCGACGACACCGAGATCGTGCTGAACGAATTCCGTTAATCTGTTAAGAAACAAGAAAAATTATTGCCCCGTGTGCACTTCAAAATCGGCACACGGGGCATCCTTTTACAAAACCCCGCCCGCACGGTATCTGTGCAGGCGGGGAAATTCTCATTTATTACATAAAATCGGTGTGTTTTCGACTTCGGCAGCGCGCGGTGCTTTTTCAGTTGCCGGACTTTTCATTCTTGGCGCGTACCTTTGCGCGCTCAACATTGCTGAGGATGGCTTTTCTCAGGCGGATCGATTTCGGCGTGACTTCGATCAGCTCGTCGTCGTTGATATATTCGATCGCTTCTTCCAGACTGAAAATCTTCGGCGTGACAAGGCGGAGCGCTTCGTCCGCGCCGGCGGAGCGGATGGCGGTCAGGTGCTTTTTCTTGCAGACGTTGACCACAATGTCGTCGCCCTTGGGCGATTCGCCGACGATCATGCCCTCGTATACTTCGATGGCGGCGGGAATAAACATCTGTCCGCGATCCTGCGCGTTGAATACGCCGTAGGTCGTCGCCTTGCCGGTCTCGTACGCGATGAGCGAACCGGTGGTGCGCTTGGGAATCTCGCCCTTATACGGAACATAGCCGTCAAAGATCGAGCTGATGATGCCCTCGCCGCGCGTGTCGGTCAAAAATTCGTTGCGGTAGCCGAAAAGTCCACGGGTCGGAATGCGGTAAATGAGCTTCATGCGGTCGCCGATGGGCGTCATATCGACAAGCTCTCCTTTGCGCGCGCCCAGCTTTTCCATGACCGAACCCATATAATCCTGCGGAATCTCACACGTGACCTCTTCGCAAGGCTCGAGAAGATTTCCGTTTTCGTCGTGCGTAAAGATGACGCGCGGCGCGCTGACCTGCATTTCGTAGCCCTCGCGGCGCATAGTCTCGATGAGGATCGAAAGGTGCATTTCGCCGCGGCCCGATACTTTAAAGCTCTCGGTCGAGTCGGTGTCGGCGACACGGAGCGAAACGTCCTTCAAAAGCTCGCGGTAAAGACGCTCGCGCAGATGGCGGGAGGTGCAGAACTTTCCTTCCGTTCCGGCAAAGGGAGAGCTGTTGACCGAGAAGGTCATCTCAAGCGTCGGCTCGGAAATTTTGACAAAGGAAAGCGCGTCGACGTGCTCGGGGTCGCATATGGTATCGCCGATGGTGATGTTTTCGATACCCGAAATGCAGACGATCTCGCCCGCTGCCACCTCATCGGCGGGAACGCGCTTAAGACC
Source organism: uncultured Eubacteriales bacterium (assembly GCA_900548115.1). Lineage (GTDB taxonomy): Bacteria > Bacillota > Clostridia > Oscillospirales > CAG-382 > UMGS1052. The sequence goes on along the minus strand of URJL01000029.1, from coordinate 17,582 downwards.
CTCGACCGTGTAAAGGTTGGCGACCTTGGCACGGTAATCATCGTGCGTGCCCTGATGATTGGTGACGATGATATCCTGATTTTTCTTCACCGTTCCGCGCTCGATACGTCCGAGCGCAATACGACCGACGTAGTCGTTATAGTCGATGGAGGAAACAAGCATTTGTGTCGGACCCTCCGCCGTGACATCGGGACCGTCGATGTGGTTTATGATAGTTTCGAACAAAACGGCAAGATCGGTCTCGGTTCCGTCGGGCGAAAGCGACGCCGTTCCGTTTTTGCCCGAGCAGAATACGATCGGGCTGTCGAGCTGTTCGTCGGTCGCGTTGAGGGCGATAAACAGCTCCAGAACCTCGTCGACGACTTCATGAACGCGCGCGCCGGGACGGTCGATCTTGTTTACGACCACGACGACCTTGTGTCCGAGCTCCAGCGCCTTTTGCAGAACGAAACGGGTCTGCGGCATGGTGCCTTCGAAGGCGTCGACCAAAAGCAGAACGCCGTCCACCATTTTCAGAACGCGCTCAACCTCGCCGCCGAAATCCGCGTGACCGGGGGTGTCGACGACGTTGATCTTGATTCCCTTGTAATGCAGGGAGGTGTTTTTGGCAAGAATGGTGATGCCGCGCTCGCGCTCAAGGTCGTTGTTGTCCATAACGCGGTCCTCGACCACCTGATTTTCGCGGAAGGTGCCGCTCTGCTTGAGCATTTCGTCCACAAGCGTTGTCTTGCCGTGGTCGACGTGGGCGATGATGGCGATGTTGCGCAGATCATTTCGAATCATATTTTTGTCTCTTCCTTTTAGTTCAATGTCAATTCACAAAAATATATTATAACACAAGGTTTTCGTTCTTTCAACACTTTTCCGCATTTTTACTTTTTGTACACATTTTTGCGGTGCCTTTTGCCGTTTTACTCGAAAAGGTTGACAAACGCCGCAAATTGTGCTATCATATGGTACGCTGTGATGATACGATTCGGAGGAAAGGCGGCGGAATATGGACGGTTTTTTTGATCTTCACTGCCACATTCTTCCCGGCGCGGACGACGGTGCGGCGGATGATTCCGAGGCTTTTGCTTTGCTCGACATCGCATACCGCGACGGGATACGTTCGGTCTGCTTTACGCCGCACCGCAACCCGTATATCCGCGGACTGGACGGCGAGAAGGCGCGTGAGATCTTTCGGCGGTTTTGTCCCGCCGCAAAGGAGCACTTCCCTGATATGCACTTTTCGCTCGGCTCGGAGATCATGTATTACGACGGGTGTGTCGAGGACGTACGCGCGGGAATCTGCTTTACGATGTGCGGGGGAAAATATCTTCTGACGGAATTTCCGACCGACATCGATTATTCCGACATATTGCGCGCTGCGGGAAATCTCAATGCTCACGGATACCGGATGATGCTTGCCCACGCCGAACGGTACGACTGCATACGGAAAAAGCCGAAGCGGGCAGAGGAGCTTTCGGAGGAGGATGTTCTGATCCAGCTCAACGCCTCGCTTTTCCGCAAATACGGGCTTTTTGAGGGCGCGGAGCAAAAGCGGTTCATACGCACGGTCTTTTCGTCGGGGATTCCGTTTTTCGTCTCCACCGACGCGCACGGCGGAAAACGCACGCCGATCCTTTCCGAGGCGTATCGCTTTGTGTGCGAGGCTTTGGGCGAAGAAGCCGCGCACGAGGTTTTTTGGGATATTCCGTCCTCGATCTTTCGGTCGGACGAAGAAAACGGATAGGTGTTTTCAATACGGCATTGAGTCGAGTTTGAAAAAGGAGAAAATATGGAGCTTGAGATCAATTATAAGGAGCTGTTCCGCTATCTTGCCAAAAAGCTTTACATCGCCGTTGCGGCGGCGCTTGTGCTTTGCACGACGGCGGGACTGTATACGACCTTCTGCATGACGCCCATGTATGCGTCGAGCGCCAAAATATATATCCGCAACCGTCAGAGCACGAGCTTTACCTCGTCGGAGATCATGGCGTACAGCGATCTCACCAAGGACTACATGCAATTTCTGTTCAGCGATGCGGTGCTGGAGCCCGTCATTGAGGAATGCGGACTTTCTGTGACGACTGCGAAACTGAAACGCAGAATTTCCGTGAGCAACCCTGCCGAAACCCGTATTTTGGTCGTGCAGGTGTCCGATTCCGATCCCGCCCGCGCAAAACAGATCGTCGATTCGCTCTGCCTTCGTTTTCAGCGCTTCATTTCCGAACTGATGAGGGAGGACCAGGTAACGGTGTACGACGAGGGAACGCTTCCCACCCATCCGTATTCTCCCAGCCTGAAGCGCAATCTTTTTTTGGCGGCGCTGCTCGGCTTTCTGATCCCGATGTTTCTTTTGGCGGTCTTGTACGTTCTGCGCGGCACGATTGATTCGGAGGAGAGCGCGGAGGAGATTCTCGACCTCAAGGTGATCGGAAAGGTTCCGTATTCCCACCGCGCCGACAGCCGCAGAGGCTCCGCCGAAAAACGCGGGTAATGATTTACCGTTCATCGACTATCGACTAGACTAACCGAGAAAGGATTTTTTTCATGAATCAGATACGGTTTGAAGAACGCGTGCTGCAAAACGACTTCGAGGTTTCGGAGGCGATAAAATCGGTGCGCACGGCGATTCTTTTCAGCAGCGCCGAATGCAAGGTCATTTCGATTACCAGCTGTAACGAGGGCGACGGAAAGAGCTTTCTTTCCTTCAATATTGCCAAAAGCCTTTCGGAGATCGGAAAACGGGTGCTGTTTATCGACGCCGATATGCGCAACTCGCGCTTTGCTTCGGAATATGCAAAGCAGACCGACATAAAGGGCTTGAGCCATTATCTTTCGGGTCAGGCGAGCGTCGGAGAAGTTTTGTATTCGACCGAGATTTCGGAGCTTTACATGGTCTTTTCGGGCATTTTCCCCGTTAATCCCGCCGAGCTTCTGACCGGAAGCGCTTTTTCGTCCTTTGTGGCGGAGGCGCGGGAGAATTTTGATTACGTCATTATTGATACGCCGCCTGTCAATCTTGTGACCGACGCCTCGATCTGTATTTCCCGGAGCGACGGTTCGATTCTTGTGCTTTCGTGCGGGAAAACGCCGGCAAAGGCGGCAAGAGAAGCCGAAAAAACCATGCTCGCGGCGGGAAAACCGATCCTCGGCTGTGTTTTGAACAAAGTCCCTCGGCGGGTGCACAAGGGACGGTACGGTTACGGATACGGCTACGGTTACGGTTACGGTCGGAATGATCGGGAGCGAAACACGGGAAAATAAGGCGCGGCGGAAGCGTGCCGAAAAAGCGGGATATCCGCACGACAGGAAAAGAAAGAGAAAGAGGAGAAGCGTTCGCTTCTCCTTTTTTTGCACACAAAGCGGAAGAAAATGATGGATATTGCGGTAAATATTAGGAAAAACCACCAAACACTCGCAAGACATTCAAAAATTATTTTCAAGTATTGTATTGAAAATTCATAATTTTTGCGCTATAATAAAAACATGTTAAAAACTTAACAAATCCAATTGAGGAGGACAAAAGTTATGGCAAGATTTACATTACCGAGAGATTTGTATTACGGCAAGGGTGCGTTGGAAAACTTAAAGACCCTTACCGGTAAAAGAGCAATGGTGGTATCGGGCGGCAGCTCGATGCGACGCGGCGGTTTTCTCGACCGTACCGAAGCGTATCTGAAGGAAGCCGGAATGGAAGTAAAATTCTTTGAAGGCGTTGAACCCGACCCGTCGGTCGAAACGGTTATGAAGGGCGCAGCCGCCATGACCGAGTTCCAGCCCGATTGGATCGTTTCCATCGGCGGCGGTTCGCCGATCGATGCGGCAAAGGCTATGTGGGCATTCTACGAGCACCCCGAGACCACCTTTGAAGATCTGTGCAAGCCTTTCAACTTCCCGAAGCTGAGAACCAAGGCACACTTCTGCGCAATTCCTTCGACCTCCGGCACGGCGACCGAAGTTACGGCATTCTCGGTCATCACCGACTATGCAAAGGGCATCAAGTACCCGCTCGCCGACTTCGAGATCACACCCGATGTCGCCATCGTCGACCCCGACCTTGTTGAGAGCCTTCCCGTAAAGCAGGTTGCGTACACCGGTATGGACGCGCTGACCCATGCGATCGAAGCTTATGTTTCGACGCTGCACAGCCCCTTCACCGATCCGCTTGCCATCAAGGCGATCGAAATGGTTCTCGACTATTTGCCGCAGTCGTACAATAAGAATATGGACGCAAGAGAGCAGATGCACTACGCACAGTGTCTTGCCGGACAGGCATTCTCCAATGCCCTTCTCGGTATCGTACACTCGATGGCGCACAAGACCGGCGCGGCATTCTCGACCGGTCACATTCCGCACGGCTGTGCAAACGCCATCTATCTGCCTTATGTTATCGAATACAACGCACATGAGCCCGAAGCAATGCGCCGTTATGCCGATATTGCCCGCCGCGTAGGTCTCGGCGGAACCTCCGAAAAGGCTCAGGTCAACGCCTTGATCGAAAAGATCCGTTCGTTCAACCGCGCCATGAACATCCCGAATACCATTCAGGAATTCGGCGTTAAGGAGGACGAATTCCTCGAAAAGCTCGACACCATCGCAGCCAACGCCGTCGGCGACGCCTGCACCGGTTCGAACCCCAGAAGCATCACGCCCGAACAGATGGCAAAGCTGTTCAAGTGCACCTTCTACGGCACCGAAGTCGATTTCTGATTCTTCGGAATTTCTTCAAAAAGGGAGCGAAAGCTCCCTTTTTTGTTTGCCGCGCGAACGCATCGTGTTTGCAAGAATCGCAATGTTTTTTGTTCAAAAAGCAATTCAAATTGCCTTTTTTACGGCTATAATGAAAGCAGATAGGGTCGTTTTTCGCAACGGAAAAGAAAAATACCGAAGCCGAAATTTGGGAGGAAGACGGAATGAAACCGCTTTTGACAAAAGAAAAAATCGAAGAAATAAGAGATAACCCCGATTTTGCGCGCCTGTTTGCCGACATGCGCGCCTACGCCGAGGCGGCGGTCGGAAAGGAAGAGCCTGCTTTGCCGTACAGCCTTTTTTCGCTTTTTGAAAAGACGGGCGATCGCGCTCTTTTTGAAGAACGCTATTTCGAGCGTCGCCGACGTTTTTGCGCCTTCGCGATTCTGTATCTTGTCGACCGCGACGAAAAGTGGAAAAGGGCGCTGGAGGACTGTATTTTTGAGATCTGCTGCGAGGCGACCTGGGCGCTTCCCGCTCATATAAGCGGCTATCCCGCCGAGGAATACGGCGTTTGCATTGATCTTTTCTCCTCCGAAACGGGCGAGATAATCGCGGAGCTTTTGAACATGGCGCGGGACGAGCTTTCCCCGCGGGTGGTCCTTACCGCCGAGCGGGAGATCCGACGCCGCATTATCACGCCGTTTCTGCAGTACGGGGCGAAGCATTACTGGTGGCACAAAGCCGACAACAACTGGGCGGCGGTCTGCGCCTGCGGCGTCGGCTCGTGCTTTCTGCATCTGGGAACAAAAGAGGAGATCGACCGTTTTCTCGAAGAGCTTCCGCCCATCCTCGAATCCTTCCTGCACAGCTTCGATCCCGACGGCTGCTGCCTTGAGGGGTATTCCTATTGGGTATACGGCTTCGGACGGTATGTTTATCTTGCCGATCTTCTGCTCGATTACAGCGGCGGAAAGGTCGACATTATGAAGCAATATGAAAAAGTGCGCCGCATTGCCGACTTTCCGAATCATGTTTTCGTCGGCGATACGGAGGTGCTGACCTTTTCCGACGGCGTTCGCGGAGCGTATGCCGTGCGCGGCATTTCGGCGTATATTCACAAAGTCTTTCCCGAAATTCCCATGCCCGCAAAGGCGCTTTACGACCCGTCGGGCTTCGGACGGGAATTCGTCGCGACGGTGCGCGATCTTGCATGGTTCGACGGAAGAAAAGTGTCCGAAAAGCGCACGCATGAGCCGCTTTTCGTATACAAGCATGCGCAGTGGTATATCCGTCACACCGATGCGTTTTGCTTGGTCGCCAAGGGCGGCTGCAACGCCGAGCCGCACAATCACAACGACGTCGGGAATTTTCTTTTGTTAAAGGGAAATACGCGGCTGTTTGACGATTTCGGCGCGGGACGCTACACGCGGCAGTATTTTGCCCCGGGTGAGCGTTACACGATCTTTGTCAATTCCTCCCGCGGACACAGTGTGCCCATTATCAACGGTCATTTACAGAACATCGGCGTCGATCATGCGGCGGAGCTTTTGTATTATGACGAAAACGTCTGCGCCTTCGAGCTTTCGAAGGTCTATGACGATCCGACCCTTACGGGACTTGTCCGCCGCTTTGATATTCTGCCCGACGGAATACGGCTTACCGATACCTTTGATTTTGAAAAAGCGCCCGAGGCGCTCACCGAGCGTTTTATCACGCGGATACAGCCCGAAAAATGTGACAGCGGCGTTCGGGTCGAAAACGGCACGTTTACGGCGGATTTTGCCTGTGATGTCATACTTTCGGTCGAGAACGTACTGCCCCATTCCGTATTGAACGGCGACCCGAACGCGACGGTACCCGTTTATGTCGTCGATTTTGTTCCGAAAAAGACGGCGAAGCACATCGCGCTCTCCTTCACGGCAAAAATCGAAGAATGAGTATCGAAAAGTACAAGAAATAAGAAAAGTTCATTTACATTTCCCCGCTGTTTTGCTATACTGACGGTGAAGGAGTGAGCGCATATGTTAAAAGAGGACCGCACCTTTATCGAAAATAAGTATCACGATACAAGTAAGCCCTACAATGCCTATGACCGCATGGGGTATCACGGCTGGACGTGCGACGAGCGCACGGGGCTTTCGGACGACGAAATGAAAAAAGAGCTTGCCGCTTTGGTCGAGCGGGAGGAAAAAGCGGAAAAACCGCACCCCGTCATCAAAGCCGAGGCGGCGGCGTACGTTTTGGACAACGGACGCTTTGATATCAGCCCGCACGATTACTTTGTCTATTTCTACAGTTGGGGAAGACTGACACAGCCCTCGACGCATCACCGTTGGGATCGAGAGGTCTTTTCCGAGAAGATCCCCGATACCCGCAGGACGATGGACAGGATCAATCAAAGCGGCGCGGTCGCACAATGGCCCGATTACGATCATGTTGTGCCGAATTGGGATTCTCTTTTGACGCTCGGATTTCCGGGACTTCTCGCGCGCTCGGAAAAGTGCCGCAAAAAGCACGAAGCGGCGGGGACGCTGACCGAGGAGCAAAAAGCGGTATACGATTCGATCAAGATCGAATACGAGGCGGTTCTGCGCCTTCTTTCCCGCATGAAAAAATATGCCGAACAAAAGGCAAAAGAGGGACAGGAAAAAGCGGCGGATATTGCCGCCTGTCTTGACCGCTTGGAAAGCGGCGCGCCGCAGACGCTGTATGACGCGCTTCAGGCGATCTATCTCTTTTTCATCGTCTGCGAATGTGTCGACTGTTTCCAGACCCGTTCGCTCGGTAACGGGATCGACAACACGCTTTTGCCCTTTTACCGCGCCGATCTTGAAAGCGGGCGGCATACGAAAGAAGAGCTTTCCGAATTTTTAGGCTATTTTTTCATGCAATATGCCGCGATCGATAATTATTGGGGACATCCCATGTATCTCGGCGGCACGGATAAAAACGGAAATTCCGTCGTGAACGAGCTGACTTACGAAATTCTTCGCGTTTACCGTAAGCTTGGCATTTACAATCCGAAAATTCAGATCAAGGTCAACCGCAATTCGCCGAAAGAATATATCGAGACGGCGCTCGACATGGTACGGAGCGGCAACAGCAGTCTTGTTTTCTGCTGCGAACCCGGCATGGTAAAGGCGATCATGAACTACGGCGTACCGTATGAAAAGGCGTATGATTTCGACATCAGCGGCTGCTACGAGACCCGCGTGCGCTCGGACGAATCGAGCACGGGCACGGGATATGTCAATATGCTGAAAGCCGTTCGTTATGTCTTTACGCGCGGCACGGACGAAACGACAAAGAAAAGAGTCGGACTTGATACGGGCGCTCTTTCGGAAATGAAGAGCTTTTCCGACTTTTACGGCGCCTTTCTGAAGCAGTGGCGTCATTTGATCGAGACGTCCTTTGCCTGCGCCGACGCGTACGAACCGTATCTTTCGTATGTGAATCCGTGCGTTATGTTCACCGCGACAAGCGAGAACAGCGTCGAACGGGGCGTGGACGGATATACCGTCGGTATGCGGTACAACAACTCGCATATGCTGTGCTGCAGCTTCGGTACGGCGGTCGACGCGCTCATGGCGGTGCGTGAATTCGTGTATGAAAAAAAGACCGTGACCCTTGAGGAAATGGCGTCGGCGCTCGAGGCAAACTGGGAAGGGTATGAGGAGCTTCGCACGACGATTTTGAAAAGCCCGCACAAATACGGCAACGGTGACTTTGTTACCGACGAATTTGCCTCGGCGCTCGCACGCTTTTATTGTTCGATCGTCAATAACCGCCCGAACAAGCGCGGCGGCGTTTACAAAGCCATTATGCATTCCGCCATGCAATTTATTTGGCAGGGAGACAAAACGGGCGCGACCCCCGACGGAAGAAGAAACGGCGATGAGATCTCCAAAAATGCGTCGCCCACGCCCGGCATGGACAAAAACGGCGTGACGGCATTGCTTCGCTCGGCGACGGGACTTGTGCCGTATCTTTTCTCCGAATCGTTCTGCGTCGATGTTATGCTGCACCCGTCGGCGGTCGAAGGAAACGACGGCATGACGGTTCTGAAGGGACTTCTGACTTACTATCTCGAGCACGGCGGAATGTCGATCCAGTTTAACGTCATGGATACAAAGACCTTGCGCGACGCGCAGAAGCACCCCGAAAAATACCGCAATCTTCAGGTGCGCGTCTGCGGCTGGAACGTTTTGTGGAACAGCCTTTCCGAACAGGAACAGAACGCTTATATCCGCCGTGCGGAGAATATTCAATAAACAAAAAAGGAGGACGTGCATCCTCCTTTTGCCTTGCCGCCGAAGTTTTTTTCGCACGCCGGATTTTTCAAAATTTGCCCTTGACAAAATTTTCTTTTTTCGTTATAATAAAAATGCTCCGCAGGTTCGGAGTGCATAATGTGTAAGAGGGAGTAGCTAACGGGCAACCGTTTCTTCGGCGTCAGGACGATAGCAATATCCGCCGCAGAATGAAAATGCAAGACTTTTACCGGTTTTACCGGGAGAAGTCTTTTTTATATATATTTTGATTTTGAAAGGAAGAAATGTATGCTGGAGTTGTTTTCGAATGTGGGAAACGTCACATGGCAAATGGTCGTCATGTGGGGGATCGGCGCGATCCTGATCTTTCTCGCCATCAAAAAGGACATGGAGCCGTCGCTGCTTTTGCCGATGGGCTTCGGTGCGATCTTGGTAAACCTGCCGCTTTCGGGCGCGATCACGCAGGGGCTTGAGAAGGGACCGCTCACCACGCTTTATAACGCGGGTATTGCAAACGAGCTGTTTCCGCTTCTTTTGTTTATCGGAATCGGCGCGATGATCGATTTCGGTCCGCTGCTTTCCAATCCGAAGCTGATGATCTTCGGCGCGGCGGCACAGTTCGGTATCTTTATGACCATAAGCCTTGCATCGCTTCTGGGCTTTGACCTGAAGGACGCGGCGTCGATCGGCATTATCGGTGCGGCGGACGGACCGACCTCGATCTTTGTCGCCAATTATTTCGGCTCGAATTATCTCGGCGCGATCATGGTGGCGGCGTATTCCTATATGGCGCTCGTCCCTGTTGTACAGCCGCCGGTGATCAAGCTTCTGACTACAAAAAAAGAGCGTCTTATCCGTATGCCCTACGTTCAGAAGAGCGTCTCCAAAACCGTGCGCATCCTCTTTCCGATTGCCGTTACCGTCGTATGCGGTCTTGTCTCACCGAAGAGCGTGGCACTGGTCGGCTTTTTGATGTTCGGTAATCTGATCCGTGAATGCGGCGTTCTCGACTCGCTTTCCGAAACCGCGCAGAAGGTGCTTGCCAACCTCATCACGCTGTTCTTGGGCATAACGGTCGCTTCGCAGATGCAGGCGGAGAAGTTCTTAAGACCCGAAACCCTCATGATCTTGGGACTCGGACTTATCGCCTTTATCTTTGATACGGCGGGCGGCGTTCTGTTCGGCAAGCTTTTGAACCTCTTCTTAAAGCCCGGTCACAAGATCAACCCGATGATCGGCGCTGCCGGAATTTCCGCGTTTCCGATGTCGGCGCGTGTCGTACACAAGATGGGACTGAAAGAGGACAACAGCAACTTTCTTCTTATGCATGCGGTCGGCGTCAACGTTTCGGGTCAGATCGCGTCGGTCATTGCCGGCGGCCTTGTCGTGACGTTGGTCGAAAATCTGGTTCATTAAAATACGGGAGGCAACGGTATGAATTTCAATACGGAAGCATTTATGAACACTCTCCCGATCATGGGAAAAGGTATGCTGGGCATTTTCATCGTGACCGGCGTGATCATTCTCTCGATGTACCTTCTGCGCGTTTTCACGGCGGATAAGGACGAAGGGAAAAAGTAAAAAGCGAAATAACGAAAGAGCGGCGCATATCAGCATGCGCCGCTCTTATTTTTATTCGACCGATTTTAAGCTTTTCGTTTTTTCGTGCTGCTTTATGTATTTTGTCCAGCGGATGTAGCCGTAGGTCGTGTTGGTGAGGTATCCGATCTTCAAAACGAGCAGGACGATCTGACCCGAAAGGATGTTGATGAGCGCTTCCAAAAGGGCGCTGATGTACCATGCGATCCATTGCTCGCGCAGACGAAGAAGAATGAAGATACCGTTCACTACGCCCACGGCGCTCGCACAGGCGTCGGCGTAGCAGACAATGACCTCAAGCGTGCGGTTGCCGCCGAACAGGTCGGTTCCGAAATCCAGCGTGGTGAGAAAATAACCGACGCCGAAGGTGAAGACGATAACGCCCGCAATGATGGCGACCTCTTGCCAGCCCTTCAAGGTGCGTACCTGCGTAAGCTCTTCTTCGACCTTATCGGGGTGACGGTGCCAGTTGATAAAGCTGATGATATCGCAGGGAAGCCAGAAGAACAGCGTCGTCGCCATGGTGGCAAAGCGGTAGGCAAGGACGACACAGATGGCAATTTCGCAAAGCTCGACGAGAACCGAGACCAAAAAATTCCATTTGCTCTGTTTGGAGATCAAAAGCTCGCAAAGGATGTTTAAGAAGGTGTCGGCAAGATACAGCGCCATGATGGCAATGCCGCTGATTCCGTTCACTTCGCCCTCGGGGAAGAGAACCGAAACGATCGACGCCGCCGCCAAAATGGTTAAGAACCAGATCTGTTCGTAGGCGGTAAAATATTTGTCGAAAAAGATCATGACCGAAAGTCCGAGTGCCAAAAGAAGCAGAGCCAGCGCCGCTCCGAAGGTGCCGTTTTGCTCATCGGCACGGAGGTTTTTCAGTGCCGACGCAATGTCCGCGTCGGTCGCTTCATGATCGAAAGCGAGTGTGTTTCCGTCGGGATCGGTGTAAACATAGCCCGTCACGGTGACGCCGCCGGGAAGCGATTCCCACTCTTCATAGGTATAATTTACGGTAAGCGTCACGCCGTCTTCCGCTTTGAATTCCACGGGGCAGAGCGTTTCGTCTTCGTATTCCTCCTCGCCCGCTTCGGTCACGCGGGTGAAGGTCTCGGTGCGGGTCAGGGAAAAATCGGTGTTTTTTTCGTTTATCGCCAAAAGTCCGCGCACGCCGAAAAAGACGGCGAAAACAAGCGAAAGAACAAAGACGATGATTTTTAAGATTTTACAATTTTTTCGTGCGGGGGAAAGGGATACTGCGGTTGCGGTTGTAGTTGAATTCATGTTTTTTCTCCGAAAAATAAGTTTAAAAATATACGATGCTGCGGAACAAAATGCGTCGGGAAGCCCCGTCAAGGTTCTTCCATGTCGCGGAAGATCTTTTTCGCCACCTCATTCATGACCTCGGGCTTTGAGACGATGATCCCGTTATGCTCGTCGCCCAGAATCAAAAGCGTGTCGCCGCTCTCGATGTGAAAAAGCTTGCGCGCTTCCTTGGGAATCACGATTTGTCCCTTTTCGCCGACCTTGACCGTGCCGAAAAGGTGTTTTCCTTTGGGAAGCCCCAAAATGTGCTTCGACGGCATATCCTCACCTCTCAAAATTCCTACTTGTTGGAAAAGTATACCACATTTTTCTCCCGCTGTCAACCCCCCGCCGCGTCGGCGGAAAAACGAAAAAGAGCCGAGAAAAATCGCGGCTCTTTCCCGGTGCGGTCGATACGATCGCTCCGGTTTGTTTTATCTTATTTTATCCGATGAACTGCTGCTGCGGAACGGGATCGTTCAAGCCGAAGCTTACCGTGATGGCGTTGTTGACGCGATTCATCACGTCGTCGTCCAAATGCCCCATTTTTTCCTTCAGACGTTTTTTATCGATGGTTCGGATCTGCTCCAAAAGGATTACCGAATCGCGCGAAAGACCGTAATGCTCGGCATAAACGTCGATATGCGTCGGCAATTTGCTTTTATCGGTTTTACTGGTGATAGCGGCGGCGATAACCGTCGGACTGAATTTATTTCCCACGTCGTTCTGGATGATAAGTACGGGTCTTGTACCGCCTTGCTCCGAACCGACGACGGGACTTAAATCGGCGTAATAAATATCGCCTCGTTTCACACTCATGTTTTTCTCCTTCCTTTCCTGACCTTTTCGGTTTCGGCTCTGATGATATTTTTGCCGCCTTTTTCGGAAATATTCAAAAAGGAGGACTCGAAGAACGTTTTCGCAAAGAAAGCTTTCTTCGCTGTCAGTTTATTCAAAAGCGCTTTTTTGCGTTCCGCCCCGCCGCGCTTTCTGCGCTTCGTTTCGATTGTGCAAACAAAAAGGACGGCACATACTTTGCTCGTATGTGCCGCCCGCTGTGCGCTTTTTGCGTTTATTTTTCGTTTTTCGAAAAGCTTCGGATTATTCCGACAAAATGGCGCGGTCGCTTGCAAAGACCGTTCCGCTTGCCTTGTTGAAAAGCGAAAGAAGATCTTCTACGGTGAGATTTTTCTTTTCCTCGCCCGAAACGTCAATGATGATGCGTCCCTCGTGCAGCATGATCAGGCGGTTTCCGTAGGCGATGGCGTCGCGCATGTTGTGCGTGATCATAAGGGTGGTGAGATGGTTGTTTTCCACAATGCGCCCGGTGATCTCCAGCACCTTTGCCGCCGTTTTCGGGTCGAGCGCCGCGGTGTGTTCGTCCAAAAGCAAAAGCTTCGGACAGCTCAGCGACGCCATAAGCAGCGTTATCGCCTGCCGCTGACCGCCCGAGAGAAGACCGACCTTGGCGGACATGCGGTTTTCCAGACCCAACCCCAACTCGGCAAGGAGCTTTTTATATTCCTCGCGCTCCTTTTTCGTAATGCCGGCGCGGAGCGTGCGGTGCTTTCCGCGGCGATAGGCAAGGGCGAGGTTCTCTTCGATCTGCATATCCGCCGCCGTGCCCATGGACGGGTCCTGGAACACACGTCCCAGATATTTTGCGCGCTTGTATTCGGGAAGTGCGGTAACGTCGATGCCGTCGAGCAGAATCCGTCCCGTGTCGGGGCGGAAAACGCCCGAAATAATATTCTGCATCGTGCTTTTTCCCGCGCCGTTTCCGCCGATGACGGTGACGAAATCGCCGTCGTTCAGCTTGAGATTCAAATTGCTTAGTGCGACCTTTTCGTTAATGGTTCCGGGGTAGAAAACTTTGTTGATATTTTGCAGTTCAAGCACGGTCTTTTCCCCCTTTTTCTCTCTGCGTTACGCCGCGGCGCGACGCGATCTGCTTTTTGACATACGGCACGCCGAGGAAGGCGGCGACGACGATCGCCGACAGCATCTTGAGAAGGTCGGTATCCAGTCCCGCAAAAATAATGATCTGATATACGATGTAATAGATCACTGCGCCCAAAAGCACGCCCGTAAGTCGTATGGCAAAATTGGGGGGCAGCTTGGATATGACCGCACCGCCGATGACGACGGCGGCAAGTCCGATGACCACCGCGCCTTTGCCCATGTTAATGTCGGTGTATCCCTGATACTGGCAAAGGAGCGCGCCCGAGAGCGCGACGATTCCGTTGGAAAGCGCCAGTCCCAAAAGCTTAGTCACATCGGTATTGATTCCCTGCGCGCGGCTCATGGCGGCGTTAATGCCCGTCGCGCGGATGCTCGCACCGAGCTCCGTGCCGAAGAAGAGATAGAGCAGTGCGACCAAAAGCACCGCAAAAATCGCCAAAATGACGATGGCGGCGGGAATGTCCATCTGCGACAGCAAAACTTTATAATTTCTTGCGGAAAGGGGCTGATTTGCCTTTCCCATGATCTTAAGGTTTACCGACCAGAGCACGAGCTGCGTGAGAATTCCCGAGAGAATGGCGGGAATTCCCAAAAGAATATGCAGAGCGCCCGTCACCGCGCCCGCCGCGATGCCCGAAAGCAAAGCGGCGATAAGCGCAGCCCAAACGGGAACGCCGTTTATCATCAGCATGGCGCAAACGGCGGCGCCCGTACAAATAGAGCCGTCTACCGTAAGATCGGCAATATCCAGTATTTTATACGTAATGTATACGCCGATCGCCATAATGCCCCAAATCAAACCTTGGGCGACGGCTCCCGGCAAAGCGGAGAGAAGATCCATAATTTTTCCTTTCTTTGCTCTTTGCCTATATTTGTTTGCAAAACAGCCCGCGCTGAAAAGCGGCTGAATTTTTCGGAAGCTTACGATTCCGGTTTATTATTCGATCGCCGTGTATCCTTCGGGAACGGTGATACCCAATTCTTCACAGATGGCGGGATTGTACATCTTGGTCGCCTTTGCATATTCGATGGGCATTTCCGAGATCTTTTCTTCGCCCTTTAAGATCTTCGCCGCCATTTCACCGGTTTTTACGCCGAGGTCGTAGTACGAGATCGAAAGAGTGGCGACACCGCAGCCGGCGCAGATGCCCTGTTCGCCCGCAACAACGGGAACCTTCTTTTCTCTTACAATGTTGCCGATGGTCTCGGAGCAGGAGGCTGCCGTGTTATCGGTGGGGATGTAGATAACGTCGCTCTGTGCGGCGGCTGCCGTCGTAACGGCGGAAATGTCGTTCGAGTCGCTGAAGGAGAAGCGCGTGCAGGTGAGACCCTTGTCGGTGAGGTATTCTTCGATGACCTTTACCTGATATTCGGAGTTGGGCTCTGCCGAGCAGTAGATGAGTCCGACATTCTTTGCGTCGGGGAAAAGCTCAAGGATTATGTCTGCCTGTTCGGTAAGGGGCGCAAGGTCGGACGTACCCGAAACGTTGCCGCCGACCGTGCCGTTGAAGTCCGGAATGTCGAGCGCAACGCCGTATTCGGTGATGGAGGTGCCGAGAACGGGAATGGTCGTCGTTGCGTTAAACGCCGCCTGGAGTGCGGGCGTTGCGTTCGCTAAGATCAGATCGACCTTTTTGGAAACGAAATCGGTGACGATGGTCGAGCAGGCGATGGTGTCGTTCTGTGCGTTCTGTTCGATGAAAGTCACGTTTTCCGCGCCGAGCGCTTCGGTCAGCGCGTCTTTAAAGCCCTGTGTTGCGGCGTCCAGCGCTTCGTGACGAACCAGCTGGCAAATGCCGACGGTATATCCTTTTTTCTTGCCGCAGGAGGAGAGGGACAGCGTACACGCGACGACCGTCGCTGCCGCGAGGAGAAGAGAGAGAACTTTTTTCGTTGTGGTTTTCATGGTTTTGCTTCCTTTCGTTTTTTGCTGAATAAAAAAACACACGGTATTGTGATACCGTGTGAAACAGCTCCTATTCTAAACGGAAAAACCGTAAGATGTTGAACCCGATCTCAAACTTGCATCACAAAAGAATTGCTTTCCGTATTAAAAAAGCAATAGTAGTATTCGTATGCAAAGTCGAAATAACGGTTCAGTTTCATGCTTCGGTTCTCCTTTCCTTAAATATAGCGCAATTATATACCCCTTTTTTCGGTTTGTCAAGACGAATTTTCGATTTATTTGTCAAAATGCGCATTTTTTCACAAGAATCGCTTACAAAAACGAGAGAGAACGAAAAAATAACGAGAAAATCCGAATCGCAAAGCCGCTTTTTCCGCCGCGGCGTCCGCTTGATTCGGCAAAAAATCTTGACAGAAACGGACGGGGTATGCTACAATGGGCGTATAAGGAATTCGGAACAGAACGGAAAATCGAAAAAGAATGTTCGTTGAACGACGAAAGAACGGAGGAGGTATTGTTATGAAGATTTATAAGGTATGTGTTGATTACAACCATAATTTTGCAAGTTGTAATGTTAATCGTAAAGCTTGCAAACGGTTGATTCCGGAAGCCAAGAACCTTGAAAGTTGGGAAATGTCGCTGTCTTTTGATGGAACATCGAGAAAAAACGGGTGGTGGCCGCGTATAATGGAAGTATGCAAAGAGGACGATGGAACCGTTAATCCGGTGGGAGATTATACGGCTCCGCTTGGAACAGGAGATATGATTCTCCGAAACGAATGTATTGAAAAATTGAAAGATGTCCTTGAAAATGTTGAAATACTTCCGGTCTATTGTGATTTCGGCGAATATTCCGCTGTTAATCCGATGACTGTTTTGGAGGATTGTCTAGACCTTGAAAAGTCAGTATACCGTACTCTTCCGACCGCAAGACCGATATTGATTTTTGAAAAATATTTTTTTAAGAAAGATGTTGTTAAAGGTCATACTTTGTTTAAAGTGATGGGAGAAGAGGGATGCCGCCCTTTTGTAAATGAAGAATTTGCTGAAGCCGTAAAAAAATACGGTATTACAGGATTTGATTTCAGGTTGGTTTGGGAAGGATGAGAATGAATAGTATTAAACTTGTTTTGTTAAATTCTCTGCGGAAAGAGCAGTTAATACTCTTTCCGCAGAGAACGTGAACCTAAGGTTGGGTTACCTTAAACAAACAAGAATATCTGCAAAATTCAGATATAATAAATGCAATTGGCAAGGGATTGGCAAAATATTTGGGAGTCGGTGGAATAAAGTGAAAAAAACAATCATTTCGGCAAAGTGCTATTCCATTTTCAGAAAATTATTATTGTTCAAAGTATATTATTACGATGAAATGATTTTAAAAGTGCCCAAGGTAAATACAGAAACCTTTTTTGACAAATCTGAGGCCGAGCACATAGTCAATCATATGCATTTGGAGGAGTATATTGATTATCCTGAACTCTCAAGAAACGATTTGAGTGATATAACAAAGTTGCTTTTTTTTAGACTAAAAGCACTATATCCGGAAAAAAAGGTGATAGTATATTTGGTGTTTGATGATGAAAAAAAGCCGATCTTGGATTTCGGGCTATGTCGCCAAGGGGAGATGCTGTACTATGATATTGCTTCTGATAACATAGAGTATTATGTGTGATAAACTGCTATTAGTGTTAGTGTAAAAACGTGTCATAATATGCTTGTGGATTAATGAAAAATATCCGAAAGCTACTCATCTATAAAATCTTCAAGCGGCAAAAATGGCTGTCTCCATAACGGTCACGGTGATGTGGTTGCACTCATCGACAGCGAAGAAAACACTGTAAATCGCTATACATACG
>URJL01000028.1 GCA_900548115.1 uncultured Eubacteriales bacterium | reverse complement strand
CATAATCCGAAAGAGAAAACGCACGAACACGAGCTTCCCGACGAATACGAAGGGATACGGATCGAATATCCGCTCGGCACGGCGACCGTCATTCCGAAGCGCACGGCGGAATTTCGAATTTTGTCCGAAAGCGAAAGCTTTGAGGCGGCGCGCGAGCTTTGTACGGAGGTTCGGGAAGAAATTTCGAAAATCGCGTCGCGGAAAGATCAATAAAAAAAGCGCTCCTTTTCTCTTTTTCGAAAAGGAGCGTCCTTTTTATGTTCCCGCCGTCCTTGCCCGCACGGGGCTGAAGCCGTATTGCTTTCGAAAGCTTCGATAAAAGACGGTATAATCCGAAAAGCCGCATTCGCGCGCCGCGGCGGTAGCGGGAACGCCGTCGCGCAGCAGCGAAAGCGCCGCCGAAAGACGTTTTTGCGTCACATAACCGTGCAGACTTCCGCCCGTCACGGTCTTAAAGCGGTGCATGAGATACGATTTGCTGATGTAAAACTCTTTGGCGATGATCTCCGCCGTCAGCGGCTCGGCGTAGTGTGTGTGAATATACTCGATTACCGCGTCGATCTTCCGATCGGCGATCTCGCCTTTTTCGCCTTTTTCGCAAAGGGACAGCCGATTGATGAAAACCAAAAAACGCAAAACGGCGCTGCGGCACAAAATGTCCGCCGCATATCCCTCCGATCCGTTTTCTTTTTCCCATTCCTCCACCGCCGCCGTCAGCTCATGCCGCACGTCGACGCCCGCGTGCAAAAGGCAGGTACCCGCCGTATCGGCGCGCAAAAAACAGCGAGAAAGCGCCTTTTCTCCGCCGTCACAGCGGTCGAGAAAGTCCGACGAAAGAAACAAAACCACCCGCTCATACGCGCACAAAGCGTCGGTTTTGGAATGATGGATCTTATTCTTCGGCACAAGCAGTATATCCCACGGGCGCAAAACATAACTTCGCCCCTCGATGATATACGTAACGCTGCCCTCAAGGCACAAAATGACCTTGTGAAAATCGTGCGCATGACTGCCGAAATCCATGGCACGTTTGTCGTAAATGTGAAACAGCCGATAATCGCCCTTCAAATATCCACGCAGCTGCGCCTGTCCCGCCGTCATATTTTTCTCTCGCTTTCCCTCTTTGCAAAGCATGATTTGCAATATACAGGGCTATTTTAACGCAAAAAAGAAGAATTGTCAAGTAAAAGGACAAAAGGCAAAAGGCAAAAAGCCGCGCCCTTTTTTCGGACGCGGCTTTTCGTTCGCTCTTTGCCATGCGTGCGGTACGGTACGGCGTTTGCGATTTTTAAAAATGCACCTCGACCGTCCGCGCGCTCGGTTCGATCGGCTCATCTGTGATTTTTCCGTCCACCGTCCGAAATTTCTTTCCGTCGGCAATATATTTTACGGTAAGATCGTAGCCGAACAGCTTTACCTCCAGCGCGCTTCCCGCCAAAACCTCGGGAAAAGGAAAGGGGAACGACGGGTCGAGAAAAAGACGCGGCTTATCGAGAACCTTTTCAAAACGCAGACCGAAGCCGTAGCGCAGTGTCAGCCGATACAGCCAGCCCGCCGCACCGGTATAATGCGTCCAGCCGCCCCGCCCCTCGTGCGCGGGGTTGGAATAGATGTCCGCCGCGACGGCATACGGCTCGGTCTTGTATGCCGCGCGGACCTTTTCGGATACCGCATCGCTCGTTCGGTAAGCGGGGTTGGAATCAAAAAGGATCGCGCCGCCGAAATCGGAAAGCTCCCTTGCCGTTTTCGTGTCCGTTCCGTTCAGCTTTTCGGCGCAGTCAAAACAGCCGAGAGCGCAAAACAGGGCACCGTGGGTATATTGCCCGCCGTTTTCGCGGATTCCGGGCGGATAGCCGCCGATATACCCCGCCTTTTCCGTTTCGTTCTCCGTGCCGAACGGAGGCGACAAAAGCTTTGTAAGAGAAAACGTTTTGTCCCGCAGTATTTCTCTTGCCGCAAGCAGTGCCTTTGCCGCTTTTTCGGGCGGCGCGACATTACAATAAGAAGAAAATGCCTGCGGCAGGATGTCGAGCCGAAAAGGGCTTTCCGAAAGGAGTCCGAGCGGCTTTCCGTCGTCGTAATAGGCACGAATAAAAGTGCCGCTTTTTTCGTCGTAACCGTACTTTTCGATTGCGGTGCGAAGCGACCTTGCGCCGTCAAGGAGTGCGTCTACAGTCTCTTTACCGCCGCGTTTTTCGCCGATTGCCGCGAAGCGCTCAAGCAGCAGTACCGCAAACTGACTCACCCAGACGCTTTCCCCCTCTCCGCCGCTTCCGACAAGACTGTACCCGTCGCACCAGTCGCACGAACCGATCTTGCAAAGCCCGTGTTTTCCGCGAAGCGAAAGCGTTCGTTTCAGCGCCCGCAGACAGTGAAAGTACAGCGGTTCGCAAAGTGCGCTCTTGTGAAATGCTCGGTATTCTTCGGCTTTTTCGGGCGAAAGAGGTTTGCCGTCAAGATAGGGTATCTTTGTATCGAGAAACGAAAGCTCGCCGAACAGATCGGCATATTCGACACAGGCGTACACCAACCACAAAAGGTCGTCCGAACAGCGCGTGCGCACTCCGCGATCGTCGGGCGCATGCCACCAGTGCAGAACATCTCCCTCGGGGAATTGATGCGCGGCGGCGCGGAAAATGTGCGCAAGCGCCCGACGGCGGTCGGAATAAAACAGCAAAATCGCGTCCTGAAGCTGATCGCGGAAGCCGTACGCGCCGCCCGACTGATAATAGCCCGAGCGCGCAAGAAAGCGCGAAAAAACGGCGTCATAGGCATAAAACGTTCCGAACATTTTCTGGAGCGAGAGCGATTTTGCAAGCGGTCTTGCGGGAATAAAACGGACGGCGGGCAAAAGTGCGCGCGCAAAGCGCTCGGGCGGTTTTTCGCCGTCAAAAGAAAGAAACGCTTCCGCGCGCGTTCCTTTCCGAAAAGCGCCCAAGCCGAAAACGGCGCGTCCCTCGGAGGAAACGAGCTTTCCGCCGCACAGCAAAAAAGGCGAATCGTTTTTCTGCGGCGCGATGCAGTCGGAATCGAGAAACAAAAAGCCGACAAAATTCGAAAAGCTTTCGGAAAGGGGGCTTTCAAAGAAAATGCGGTTTGCGTCCCGCCGCTCCGCACGGCAAAGCTCGCCGAGTCGCCCCATCACAGGGCGCAGTCGAAAATACAGCAGCGCGCCTTCCGCCGCATTCGAAAAATCGACCGCGATGTTTTTTCGCGGAAGCTTTTCGGAGCAAAAGACCGTAATACGGTAGGAAAAAGCGCCGATCTTTCCTTCGTAAACGGCTTTTGCGGGAGCAAAAAAGACCTTTTCGGCGCAGAAAAGAAGATCGTACCGCATCCCGTTCGCTTCGTAAAGCAATACTTCGCCGTCCTCTTCACGGCGCGGATTGCCCCTATACGGCGTTATGCGCCGCTCCGAAGCGTTTTTGTAAAACGTATAACCGAGCGAGTTTTTTGTCACGACGGTCCCGATGTTTTCGCCCGCCAGCACGTGCGAAAAGGGCGTTTCGGCTTCGCTTTTTTCCACATAAAATCCGCCGTCGGCAAAGATGCCGCCGCGAACACGAAAGCCGTCCTTCGGAAGAGGAAGAGCGCTTCCCTTGCGTATCGGCCCGGTATACGGATACGGAAAAGCGGGCGCGGGGTTTTCCGACGCCGAAACAAAGCGGAAAGTCGGCATCTCCCCTTCGGATTCTCTCTTTTCCAAAAGGTGTATTCCGCCGCTTTTTCTTCCGACGTACCCTTCCGCCCCGCAGGACGATAAGAGCTTCTGCAGCTTTTTCCGCACCGTTCCGTTGTAACGATCATACTCTTCGTAAAAGAGCACAAGGTCAATCCGCACGTTTTTCATGATCAAAAGCCGAAAGGCGCGCAACAGCTTTTCCGCCTCCGAAAAATGCGAAGGCTCTGAAATATCGAACGTGTAGATCGGAAGATCGCCCGATATGCCGTGCCTCCAAAGAGCATCGCGGGAAAGCACAGCATCCTTTTCGGCTTTTCCTTTTCGAAGAGCGCTCGGTGCGCACACGGTGCGAAGAAGCTTTTCGACCGTGCCGTCGGATTTTGTCTGCGATATTCCGGCGGCAAGCACGAA
Source organism: uncultured Eubacteriales bacterium (assembly GCA_900548115.1). Taxonomy (GTDB): domain Bacteria; phylum Bacillota; class Clostridia; order Oscillospirales; family CAG-382; genus UMGS1052. Next base: position 23,367 of record URJL01000028.1, on the reverse strand, counting down.
CGAAGCGGAAATGCCCGAAAGCTCGTTTTGTACCTCGGAAAAGCTATACTTTCGCGCGTTTTCGACCGCTTCGATCGCCTCGCTTCGGCTGTGAGTCAAAACGAGAAACATCTCCGCGCTTTTGACGGCGGGAAGACGCAGAAGCGCCGCGGGTGAAAGACATGCGCCGATCGAATCGGTAAAATCGTGCGCAAACAGTTCTTCCGAGATCCGCTCGGGAAGGTCTTCCCCGCGCGTTTCAAAGTCAAACGAAAGCGCCTTGTCGGAAAAGGCGACGGCAAGAAAGGTCGCCTCTTCCCCCTCGTCGCGCGGGCGGCGTTTATACAGCAAAACATTTTCTTCGGTCAGAAATTCCGATTCGACAAACAGCCCCGAAAAGGCGGGGTGTGCGTCGTGCCGCTTTTGCGAAAAAAGAAGCGGATAAAAGAGAAAGCCGAGCGGAAATGCAAGATCTTTGTCGTTGGTATAGCGCACGCGCAAAAGAGATCGAGCGTTCGGCGAAAGCGTGAAACTTACCGTGTGGACCGTGCCGTCCGCCTCCGCGCAGTAAGAGACCGAGCCTTCGCTGTAAGAAAAAGCGCGAAAGACGCTGCCTTTTCCGTCCGCAAGCGAAGAAAGACCGAGTGTGCCGCCCTCGGTGCCGACATAGGCAAAAAGCGATTCGGGACGGTCACGCAGCGAAAAGTCCGAATCAAAAGCCGAAAGCTCGCCGAGCGAAAGACGCATATGCCCGCGGTCGCTTGCCAAAAGGCAGGCTTTTCCGTCCGAAAGACAGGCAAAATGCATATCGGTCTGCGACAACGGAAGCTCGACGGGCGGGTCGGAAAACGCCTTTTCGCGCCTGATATTCGGAAGATTTTCTCGTCTGCGCTTTCGTATGACCGCGTTGACGGGAATTTTTTCCTCTAAAAGCCCAAAAGCGCATGCCATCCGCCCGTCGCGCATAAAACGGCGCACGACGCTTCCGTACAAGACGTTGGATACCGCGGCAAGGCTCATTCCCATGTGGTGCGCCATATAGCTTTTAACGGGCGCACAGCCGTTCTTTGCCCGCCCGGGCGTGAAATCGCACGCCTCGTAAAGACCGAATTTGCCGTACAGTCCGAGCTTTGTCAGACGCTCGAGGTCGTAAAGCACCTTTTTTACGCCGACGCAAAGCGCAAGATAAGCGGAATACGGCGAGAGAACGAGATCGTCGGCAAGATCGTTTTTCAGTCCCAGCATCGGAACGCCGAAGGCTTTGTAGCGATAGTTAAGATCGCAGTCAAAGGCAAAATAGCCGCTCTCGGAAATGCCCCACGCGCCGAGCGCGCGCCGCGCCCGCTGTGCCCGTCCCGCAAAGACAAGTGCTTCGTATTGCAAAGAGCCCTTTTGAAGCGGCATAAACAGCGTCGGCATAAAATATTCAAACGCCGTTCCCGACCACGAAGCAAGTCCGATATAGCCCTGCGCGGAAATGAGCGGGCGCGCAAGCGCGCTCCAATGCTCGGACGGGACGGTGCGCCCGGCGGCGGCGACATAGCTCAAAATGCGCGATTCGCTCATCAGATAGTCATAATAGCTCTCGTCGGGGTATTCTCTGCCGTCCCGCACGCAAAGCCCGACACGAAAAAGCTTTTTTCGGGGACAAAACAGCACCGAAAGATCGGTTTTTTCGATCAGCTCCGAAAGCCGTGCGATCAGCTCCAAAAGCGCGGGCGTCTCGTCGGCATAATCCGAAAGCCCCTCCTTCAACGCGATGAGACAGGCGACGAAATTTCCGCTGTCCACCGACGAAACATAGCGGGGCGAAAGCACCGAAAGATCGGTCGTGTCGTACCAGTTATAAAGATTTCCTTTGTATTTTTCGAGCCGAAGAATCGTGCCGAGCGTGTTTTCCGTCCTCCTGCACAGCGTATCCGAGTCGATAAAGCCCATATCCCGCGCGCAGAGAAGGCTGACAAGATACAGTCCGATATTGGTCGGCGAGGTGCGGTGCGCCGTTTTTTCAAAGGGAAAAAGCTGAAGATTGTCGGGCGGAAGAAAATGTTCGGCGGCGCAGACGGTCTTTTCGAAAAATTTCCAGATATCCTTTGCGTACAGGCGAAGCGTTCGGCTGTCCTCCTCCGAAAGCTTCGGCTCGGCGCTTCGGTCTCGGCAGAAAAGATGCGCAAACAGCGGCATGAGAAAAAAGGCAAGCCCCGCCGCTTTCAACAGTCCGTGCGGTACGGCGAGAAAGAAGAACGCGCCGATAAAAGAGGAAAACAAATAATTCGAAATCACCGCCGAAAGCGAGAACCGCTTTTCGTCCGAGCTTGCCGCCGTCGTCCATTCGAGAAGCTTCCGTCGGGAAAAGCAAAGGCGGTAAAGCGAACGAAGCACCGCGTCGAGAGCCGAAAGCGCCTCTTTTGCGAGCATGGCACCGCAAAACAGCATGCGCAGAAAACTTTGCCAAAGGCTGACGGTGACGCCCGACGAAAAGAATTTCCGCGATACGCTTCGGATCGCAAGCGAAGAAAAGACTCGAAAAAAGTCGCACAAAAACGGGATCATATACGGGAGAAAAGCGCAGAAGGTGAGAAAGGAACGGCAATCCTTTAAAAAGAACGCCGCGGCGAGAAGAAAGAACGAAAAAACGGGCGTTACGGCGCGGCGGGCATTTTCGAGCAGCTTATACTTCGAAAGAGCCGAAAAGAAATGCGCCCTTCTTTTGCCGTCGACCGTGACATTTCTTCCTGTATAGATCAGATTTTGCATGTCTCCGCGTATCCAGCGGTGTTTTCGTTTCAGATACGAAAGCGTGTTTTTCGGAAATCCGTCGGTGAGGGTAATGTCGCAAAGCTGCGCCGTGCGGAGCCGTTCGCCCTCCAAAATGTCATGACTCAGAATCGTATCGTCGGGAAAGATATCCGCCTTGCAGATCGTCTCGTAAAAAGCATCGACGTCAAAAATGCCCTTGCCGCAGAAATTGCCGGTGGAAAAGAGCGATTGAAAGGATGAAAAGGATGCGTTGGCATACGGTTCGATCCCCCCTTCGCACATAAGGCGGGAAAAAGGCGTCGCTCGGGCGCGGGAAAGCTCGGTTCCCATGCGGGGCTGAAGAATTCCGTAGCCCTCGGTCACGATTCTTTTCTTCGGGTCGATCACGGGGCGGTTTTCGGGGTGAAGCATTTTTCCGACAAGCCGTTTTGCCGCGCCGAGTCCGAGATTGGTGTCGGCATCGAGTGTGATAACATATTTTACGCTTCGGAGAGGAAATTCGGAAACGCTCGGGAAGATCTCGAGCGACGTTTTTTGTCCTTTGATATGCTCTGCAAGCTCAATGACCGCGCCGCGCTTGCGTTCATGCGCCATAAAGACTCGCTCGCCCTTGGAGTAGCGGCGGGGGCGGATAAAGAGGAAAAACCGATCGCCGTATTTTTTTCGCAAAGCATCGATACGTCCCTCGGCATAGCGAAGAATTTCTTCGTCGCGGTGATCCTCTGCACTTCGGCTGTCGGGAAGATCGCCGAGTATCCCGAAGGCGATGTTTTCTTCCGAGTTGGCGTTATAAATGCGCTCGAGCCGCGAAAAAAGCGCTGCGTCCCCTTTTTCGCCCGTGAGAAGCGACGTGATAACGCAAAGTGTCCTTCCCTCCGGCGGAATCGAGGAAAGATCAAGTTCGGGAAGATTTTCATCGCGGCGAAAAAAGCGCGAAAAGAGCGTGTCGGTCAGAAAATGCGCCGTTTCGGAAATGGGAAAGAACAAAAGCGGAAAAAGATACAAACGGGAAAAGAAAGCGCAAAGAAAGCTTCCGCCGAGCGACAAAAACGCAAGAAGCGAAAAATAAAGCGCGCGCGGCGGCTTTTCCTTCGGAAGCGCATGCCCGATACTGCGCTCCCTTTCGTTTTTTCCCTTTTCGGCTTTTTCAAGCATGCCGCGTATCATCGCCGTGTCGGGGATCCGCGCGCGCTTTGCCGCACGGAAGGTTCTGCGGCGAAGCGCGGCTTTCGACTGCTCGGTCAAACGAAGATAAACTCCCGACGGGTCGCGGCGCAAAAGCGCCTCCGCACGGCAGGAGTCGGCGGCGGAATACGGACGGTAACGCATAAGCGAAAGAAAAAGCCGCACCGATAAGGCGAGGGAGCGCTCTTTTTCGTCTTTGTTTTCCGTTTCTTTTTTGTCCGCGTCGGGATCGTCCGAATAAGCGCGGCAGCGCTCCGCAAGACGCGAAAGTGCCGCCGCCTTTAACAGGACGGGATAGAGGTCGATCTCCTCAAACGAAAAGCCCGCCGGGACTTTTTCGTCGCAATAAAGAAGGAGGTCATCGAAAAACGACTCTTTCGGTATTTCCTGCAGCTTTTCAAACACAGCCCCCGCGGCGGCACAGACAAACGGTACGTCTCCCCGCGCCGAAAGCGAGGAAGCAAAACGAAGACTTTTTTGCAAAGTGAGGCTTTCCTCTTCAATCTCGGCGAAATGGTCGGTCAGCCACAAAAGAGGATCGGGAAGCTCTTCTTTTCGCTTTATGCGTTTGGTCGCGCGGGAAAAAGTATCCCGCACGGTGCGAAGATCCTTTTTCAGCGTGCGCAAAAGAATGTTCGGCGAGACTTGCCCTTCGGGAAGCAGGGCGTCAAGCGAGGAAAACTCCGACGTTCGGGCGGATTCGGGCGTGTTTTTTTCGAAAGACATAGAATATGTTCCTTTCGGCTTTTTTGAAAAATACGGAAATATCGCTTCTTAGTGTGCGCGCACGGCTGCCTTTTTATTCCCGAAAGGGTAAATGTCGGGCAAAATGTACAGAAAGCGGAGCGTGTTTTGTGCATTTTGCGTAAAAATCGACAAAAATCAAAAAAGTGCGAAAAAAATTCGAAAAACCCCTTGCAATTTTTGAAAAGGGTGCTATAATATAACCATCAAATCGCTTTAGCGAATTAAAGTGATAAACAAACAAATCAAGCCGCACCGCGGCAAGAAAAATTTTTTTAAGGAGACAGTATCATGAAAAAGCTCACATCCCTTCTTTTGGCAGCCCTTCTTCTCGCATCCGCATCCGCCCTTTCCTCCTGCAACAAGCAGACGGCAGACGACGGGAATCAGAACGACGTCGCAAACAACGGCGCCAACACCGAAAACACCGACGACAAAACCGACGACAAGTCGAACGATCAGACCGAAGACAAAACCGACCAAAACGCCGCCGGCGACCTTGACTACATCAAGGAAAAGGGCGAGCTTGTGATCGGTATCACCGACTTCGAGCCGATGGATTACAAGGACGAAAAGGGCGACTGGATCGGTTTTGACGCCGACGTTGCCAAGGCTTTTGCCGAGTCGCTCGGAGTAAAAGCAAAGTTCGTTGAGATCGAATGGGGCAACAAGATTCTCGAGCTCAACGCCAAGAGCATCGACTGTGTATGGAACGGCATGACCCTTACCGACGAGGTTCTCTCCTCGATGGAATGTTCCGACGCATACTGCAACAACCAGCAAATCGTTATCGTTCCCGCCGATAAGGCAGACGATTATAAAACCGAAGAATCGCTGAAGGATCTCACCTTCGCCGTTGAGGCAGGCTCTGCCGGCGAAGAAGTCGCAACCGAAAAGGGCTTCGGCACGACGCCCGTTCTCGATCAGGCGACCGCCGTTATGGAAGTGGCTTCGGGCACAAGCGACGCCGCTATCATTGACTCGCTTATGGCAGCCGCAATGGTAGGCGAAGGCACCGGTTATCCTCAGCTTGCTTACACCGTCGGTCTTACCACCGAAGAATACGGTGTCGGCTTCCGCAAGGGTTCCGATGCGGCAAGCGCTCTCAACGATTTCTTCAAGGCTTCGAAGGAAGACGGCACGCTTGAAAAGATCGCCGAGACCTACGGTGTTCAGGCAGCTCTTGTCAAGTAAGAAAGCATTAAAAACAATTCGATTCGAGACGGGGCGGAGGGTGTCACGGTACACTCTCCGCGTCGGTCTGTCATAATAACCGAAGGGAAAAAAGCATTATGCCATCCGGTAACCTTATTCAAACGATAATCGAACAGTTTCCGATCGTGTTTGGGGCGCTGAATGTGGGCTTTTTGCAAACCTTAAAGCTCTTTTTCGTCACGCTTGCCGGAGCGCTTCCGCTCGGGCTTTTGATCGCGGCGGGTTCGATGTCGCGTTTTAAACCGCTGTCCGCGCTCGTAAAGACCTTTGTATGGATCATCCGCGGCTCGCCTCTTATGATCCAGCTTCTTATCATTTATTTCTTTCCGGGTCTTGTGCTTCACAAGCCGATCTGGGGAAGCGACGAATCGGGACGTTTTCTTGCAGCGGCGGTTGCGTTTATCATCAACTACGCCTGCTATTTTTCGGAAATTTACCGCGGCGGTATCCAAGGCGTTCCGATCGGTCAGCAGGAGGCGGGAATGGTTTTGGGACTTTCCAAAACACAGATCTTTTTTAAAGTCACACTGCTTCAGATGTTCAAGCGCATCGTTCCGCCCATGTCCAACGAGATCATAACACTTGTCAAGGATACCTCCCTTGCCCGTATTATCGCGCTTCAGGAGATTATTTGGGCGGGACAGGCGTTTATGAAAAAGTCGCACGGGATCAGCGGACAGATCTGGCCGCTCTTCTTCACCGCCATCTATTATCTGATTTTCAGCGGAGTTTTGACCGTTTTGTTCGCAAAGCTCGAAAAAAAGCTCGATTATTTCAAAACGTAAGGAGGCGCCGATCATGGCAATATTGGAAGTACAAAATATGAGCAAAAGCTTCGGCGCAAACCGCGTTTTGAAGGATGTAAGCTTCACGGTCGAAAAGGGCGACGTCGTATCGGTCATCGGCGCGTCGGGCAACGGAAAAACGACCCTTTTGCGGTGTCTCAATTTTTTGGAAATGCCCGAAAAAGGAAAGATTTTACTGCACGGCGAAACGGTTTTTGACGCACAGCGGCAGAAAAAACTTACCGAAAAGGAAATCCGCGCCCTGCGTCTGCATTTCGGCATGGTCTTTCAGAATTTCAATCTTTTCCCGCAATATACCGCGCTCCAAAACGTGACGCTCGCCATGAATCTTTTGGTGAAGGACGGCTTGAAAAAATTCGAAAACGACCCGAAAGAGATCGCGTCCGAACTTTTAAAACGCGTCGGTCTCGGCAACCGTCTTGACGCGTACCCCTGCCAGCTTTCGGGCGGACAGCAGCAGCGCGTCGCCATTGCCCGCGCCCTGGCGCTCAATCCCGAAATTCTCTTCTTTGACGAGCCGACCAGCGCGCTCGACCCGCTTTTGACAAACGAAGTGCTCGCGACGCTCAAGGAGCTTGCCGCGCAGGACATGACCATGATGATCGTAACCCACGAAATGAAATTTGCCCGCGAAGTGTCGAGCCGCGTCATTTACATGGACGACGGCATGATCTTGGAAAGCGGCACGCCCGAGGACATTTTCGATCATGCAAAAAATGCAAAGACCCGCGCCTTTTTGTCGGGGGTCGCGCAGGAATAGTGACAAAGAATAATAAAAAAAGGACACCCGAACGGGTGTCCTTTTTGCTATGTATCTTGTTTGCTTTCGGCAAACCAATACGGCGTTATCTCTTGGAAAGAACGTCCTTTTCGTATGCCTTGACAGCGTCGAACCATGTCTCGTCTCCGACGGTGCCGCATTCTTCGCAATACTGTGCCCAGATATCGCCGAAGGGAAGCATCTTTACCGCCTCCTGCATTGCCATAAGCTCGGTGAAGCTTGCCGTGTCCTGAAGAGCCTTAAGCTTTTCATTGGGCGTGCAAAGAGCGGAGAGCAGAGCCTTCTGCCAGCTGCGGAAGCCGACGCACCATGCCGAAATACGGTTGATGCTGGCGTCAAAGAAGTCGAGCGCCATATAGGTGCGATCCAGTGCGCCGCAGCGAACGATCTCCTTTGCCATTTCCTTGGTCTCGTCGTCAAAAATAACGGCGTGATCGGAATCCCAGCGGATTCCGCGGGTGATGTGCAGCGCGATCTCGGGGAAGAAGCAGAGCAGAGCCGGAATCTTATCCGAAACGACCTCGGTCGGATGATAGTGACCGTTGTCCATAAGGGGCATGCACTTATCTTTGTGCTCGGCGGCAAAGCTGAGCGTAAACTCGGCAGAACCGGCGGTAAATGCCTCGACGCCGATACCGAATACCTTCGATTCCACGCAGGGCTTAACCTTGTTAAAGTCATACGGCTCGGAAAGGATGGCTTCGATGGATTCCTTGTAGCGCATTCTCGGGCCCATACGATCGGCGGGAACGTCTTTGAAGCCGTCGCCCGTCCAGATGTTCATAACGCAGGGAATGCCGGTTTCTTCGGCAAAGTACGTCGAAATGCGGATACAAGCCTTGCCGTGTTCGATCCAGAACTTTCTCGTTTCCTCATCGGGGCTGGAGAGCGTAAGACCGTCTTTTACCTTGGGATGCGAGAAGAAGGTGGGGTTGAAGTCGATACCCATGCCGTGCTTCTTGGCAAATTCGACCCATCTCTTGAAGTGCTTGGGTTCAAGCTTGTCACGATCGGCAAACTCGCCCTTTTCGAAGATGGCATAGCAAGCGTGAAGATTCAGCTTCTTTGCGCCGGGGCAGATCTCGATGACCTTTTCCATATCCGCCATAAGCTCTTCGGGGGTCTTTGCCTTGCCGGGATAGTTACCCGTGGTCTGAATACCGCCGGTGAGCGGTCCGTCGTGGTCAAAGCCGATTACGTCGTCGCCCTGCCAGCAGTGGAGGGAGATCGGAATATTCTTCAGTTTTTCAATGGCGGCGTCGGTATCCACACCCCATTTTGCATATTGTTCCTTTGCGGAAGCGTAACGTGCGTTCATCTTTTCTACTCCTTTTACACAATGCCGCCCGGTGCGGCAAATACTACTTATAGTTTATCGAAAAAAAGCCGAGGTGAAAAGCACCCGAATTGACTAAAAAAGTGTCCTTATTTGTTTTTGCGGTATTGGAACGGCGATACGCCGAAACGGGCTTTGAAAATGCGATGAAAATAGCTTAAGTTTTCGTAACCGACGCTCTGCCCGACATCCGAGACCTTAATCCCCGTCGTTTTGAGCAGGTAAGCCGCCTGTTTCAGCTTTCGCTCCTGCAAAAGATCGGTGAAATTCTGCCCGCTGTGCTGCTTGATGGCGCGGCTGAGCCAGCTTTCGTCGTAGTGAAGTCCGTGGGCAAGCTCACGCAGTGTTCCGTCGGCGTAATGCTCCTCGATATAGCGCAAAACGTGCAGCATGAGCTTTTGTTCCGAGAGAACGGGCTCGATGCGAAGTGTCTCGGTATGATTGGCAAGCTGCAAAAACAAAAGCCCCATCGTCAGCTGATTGATACTGCGTTTGTTGGGCTGATGAAAGACCAGTGTCCAAATAAGATTTTCCAAAAGATTCTGGATCGGCAGTACCTTTGCGACCTTGAAATGGAGATAATGCACTCCGTTGTCCCGCCCGCACAGACAGCCGATAAGAAAATCGCGTATCGGGTTTTCCTCTTCGCCCATTAAGTGGATCGCCGTGTCGAAGAAACGCGGGAGAATGATAAAATTGACCGCCACATCCTCCTCGCCCGCGGGCAGGATCTCCTGTATCGCGCTTTGGCTCAGCACCAAAAGCTCACCCGTCTGCAAAACCACATCCGCTCCGTTGATTCGGTGATGCGTCGTGCCGCGGCACATATAGATCATCTCCACATAGTTGTGCGTGTGTGCCGGGAAATGCACAAAGCGCGTGTGGGGACGAAGCGTTATAAGGCGTCCGCTGTCGAGCAAAAGCTTGCTGTCGATCTGGGCGGAATCGGCGTGCATATATAAACTGCGGTCAATTTCTCCCCCGCCCGACAGAATTGCCTTTTCTTCGGGGGTGATCTGCGACAGCTTTTTTAACAAGGCTGCGTCCATATTGTTTCCTTTCGGTTCAACTCGTCCGCCGACGCTTCGGCTCGGGCAAGCGTTTTATTCTTTCGGTACGATTGCGCCGATCGCCTCCAAAGCTCGGCACAGGCTCGGATACGGTACCTTCTTCACCTCTGCACCGCTTTCGGCTGCCAATGCCGCCGCACAGCCCGCCGCCTGGGCGGTCGCCATGCAGACGGCTTCGACTCGAACGGCGCTGTTCGCGTAAATATCGGAGGAAATGCACCGCCCGGCGCACAGTATATGCTTTGATTTTTTCGGAATCAAAGCGCGATACGGGATCTTTGCCGTCACATCTTCCTCGTGAAAACGCTGAACGATCCCGTCGGGAACGTGGCGGTCGATCGGATAAAAGGCATAACACACCGAATCGGGATAAAACTTTCCGCCGATGTAATCTTCTTCGGTCACGGTCGCTTCGCCGACGATCCGATTGGTCTCGCGGACGCCCGTTTCTTCGGCGGCAAAATCGATCCGGAGACCTTCCAGCCCTTTCATCGACCGAAGGTATTCATACGCTTTTAATGTCTGATAATACGCCCGTTTCTCCAGCGCCGTTTTTCCTTCCGAAGTGTCGGCGTCGACGCTTGCGACGTGCATATCGATCTTTTGTATTCGGAGATAGCGGATCAGATCGTCCGCCGTAACAAAATCGGGGAGGCAGGCTCTTGAAAAGCCGTTTCGTATCTCCTCGGTCGGTATGGCGGAAATATCATATCCCGAAATGTGATTTTGCAATGTTGCGGGCTGCTGTTCGGCGCTCTTTTCGACCGCGTATCCCGCAATTTGGCACAAGTTGGCGTCTCCCGTGGCGTCGATTGCCTTTTTTGCCTTGATTTGCAAAAGACCGCTTTTGTCGGTCACGATGAGACGAAGACCGTCCTTTTCCTCGGCCACATCGGAAATCATGGCGCTGCAAAGGACCGTAACGCCCGCTTCATCGCACATTTGAAACAAAACGGCGGTGTAGATAAACCGATTCAGCAATATTTGTTCCTGCCAGTGGTATTCGGGCTTGCGCGAGATCTTCGGCATAACGGCGCCGCCCGCCTTTATCGTTCGCCGAACGGCTTCCATGCAGGGACCGTCGATTATGGGTTTTCCCCATGCAAAAAACAGTCCCGGATAATTTACGTTTGCCACCGTCACGGTGCCGCCCAAAATATTGTTTTTTTCGATTAAAACGGTTTTCGCGCCCGTTTTGGCTGCGGAAATTGCGGCAAAAACCCCGGCGGTTCCGCCGCCGATAACGGCGACGTCCGCCGATACCGTGCGCTTAATGTCGCAAGAATGCTGCATAAAGATTCCCCCCGTAATAATATAAAAACAGTATAGCGCAAAAGTTCCGATTTGTAAAGCTTTTTCTTGACAAGGCTTCGGTTTTCTTCTATAATAAAGGAGTATATTTCCGCAAAAGGAAAAGATCGGAGGCTTCCATGAACATATGGCATGATATCCGCCCCGAACGCATAACGGCAAAGGATTTTATCGGCGTTATCGAGATCGGAAAGGGCAGCAAGAAAAAATACGAATTGGACAAAGAGACGGGCTTTATCCTTCTCGACCGCATTTTGTACACCGCAACCCATTACCCCGCGAATTACGGATTCATTCCCCGCACGCTTGCCGACGACGGCGACCCTTTGGACGTTTTGGTCCTGTCAAGCGAGGCGCTCGATCCGCTTGTTTTGATCCGCTGTTATCCCATCGGGGTCATCAATATGCTCGACGGCGGCAAAAACGACGAAAAGATCATCGCCATTCCCTTCAACGATCCGACCTACAACTCTTATCGCGATATTCACGAGCTTCCCCGCCACATATTTGACGAAATGCGCCACTTTTTCTCGGTCTACAAACAGCTTGAGGGAAAGCAGACGGCGGTGGACGAGGTAAAGGACGCGGGCGCGGCGCTTGCGATTATACAAAGCTGTATCGACCGCTACAACGAAAAGTACGGTGAAATAAGCCGTTGACGGAGGAACATATGGACGAAAATCAGAGAATCAAAGAAAGTATCAAAAACTTAAGCTTTTCGCAGAAGGTCGAGCATATCTGGTTTTATTACAAATGGTTCATCCTGTTCGGTATTATCGTTCTCGGCTTTCTTATCGTGTGTCTTAAACAATGCGCGGGCAAAAAAGAGCCCGACGCGACGGTGATGTACGCGGGCCCCGTTGCAATATCGTCGCATTATACCGACGCCGTCGGCAGGGCGTTTTCCGACATTATGTCCGAGGATTACAACGGAAACGGCATAAAATCGGCGGAGCTTATTTCGATTCAGCTCATCACCGACCCCGAAGCGTCCAAGAATACCGAGACGCTGCAAATGCTCGGCGGGGACGATACGAACGAGATGTTATTTTACAATCAAAATGCGGCGGGAACGGCGGTCGTTTATCTCATCGACGAAGAGATCTATCCTACTATAGAGGAATTTTTGACCCCTCTTGACGAGGTTCTGGACGAGGTGCCCGACTTTGCCTTGGACGAATACGGTATTCGTCTGCGCGATCTTCCGTGCTATACCGAGACCGACCTTCGGTATCTTCCTGAGGATGCGGTTTTGTGTCTGCGCTCCAAAACGAAGCTGCGTTATCTCAACCCGTTTTCCGACGAATATTATGCGGCCAACGCAAGCTTTTTCCGCGATCTTGTAAATTATCAAAAGGACAGTGCAAAATGAACGAAAAACGAAACGAGATCATCGAAAAAATACGGCGGGAAAAGCTCATCGCCATCCTGCGCGGCATTCCCGAGGACAAATTGATCCCGACGGTCGAGGCGATCGCCGCAGGCGGCGGAACGCTTGTCGAGGTGACCTTTGACCACACGTCGGGCGAGACGCTTGACAGAACGCGCCGCGGCATTGCCGCGCTGTGCGAATATTTCGGCGATCGGATCGAAATCGGCGCCGGAACGGTGCTCGACAGCAACGATGTTTTGTCCGCAAAATCGGCGGGCGCTTCGTTTATGATCTCGCCGAACACCGACGAAAATGTGATAAAGCTCTCGCGCAAAATGGGACTTGTCTCGATTCCCGGCGCGTATACGCCCTCCGAGGTATGCAATGCCTATGCATGGGGCGCGGATTTTGTAAAGCTATTTCCTCTTTGCGGTGACCCCGTTTCCTATATCCGCGCACTTCGCGCGCCGCTTTGCCACATTCCGATGCTGGCGGTCGGCGGCATTGGTCCCGAAAATCTTTCCGAGGTCATGAAAACGGGCGTTCTCGGCGTCGGGATCGGCTCGGGGATCGCGTCGGGACGGGAAATAGAGGGATTTTCGAAGGAGTCGGACTTTGCGGTCATTTCCGAACGGGTTCGTCTCTATCGCAAACTTCTCTCGGAGACATGAATTTTTCGGGCAATGAGAAACACCGTTTTTTGCATTATCGGCGGGATTGACAAAGTGCCTTTTGCCGATTATAATCGACGGTAACGGATGAAAAATCCCTTTGTTTTTTATTAAAGCAAAAAGGAGAGGAACCATCATGACGATGCGCAGAATCACCCCCGAGGAAGCCGGCCTTTCTTCGAGAGCCGTGCGCGATTATGTTAAAATTCTCGAGCAAAACCGCCTTGCGACACACGATATTATCCTCGCCAAAGGAGACGCGATCTTCTTTGAAAAATACTATCCGCCCTTTAACGAAAATTTTCATCACCGCCTTTATTCGGTCAGCAAGAGCTTTGTCTCGCTTGCGATCGGCTTTTTGGCACAGGACGGAAAAATCGATCTCGACGATCCGATCGTAAAATATTTCCCGAAGGAGACCGAAAAGGTCACCGATGAAAATGTCCGTCGGCAGACTATCCGTCACATGCTGATGATGGCGACGGCAAAAACGAGCGAATATTGGTTCACCGCCAAGCCCGCCGATCGGGTGCAGTATTATTTTGAAAATCCCACTCCCTCCCGCCCCTCGGGCTTGCTCTTCGAATACGACAGCTCGGGCTCGTTTATCCTCGGGGCGCTGGTCGAGCGGGTGACGGGAAAGAAGCTTACCGAATACCTTTACGAAAAGCTCTTTTCGCACATCGGCGTTTCGGAAGATGTCCGCTGTCTTACCTGTCCCGGAGGGCACTCGTGGGGCGATTCGGGCATTCTTTGTACGGCGCGCGATCTTCTGGCGGTCGCACGTTTTACGATGAACGGCGGAACGTGGGACGGGAAACGGCTTCTGAACGAGGAATACCTCCGTCTTGCCACGACAAAACGAATCGATAACGCCGAATTCGGCGAAGGGTCGAGCGGCGCGGGCTACGGATACCAGATATGGCTGAGCGAAAACGGCATTTTCAGCTTCAACGGCATGGGCTGTCAGTTTGCGGTCTGCGACCCGAAGAAAGACCTCATTTTGATCTATAACGGCGACAATCAGGGCGTTTCCTTTGCCAAAGAAATTATTTTTCAGGAGTTCTTCCGCCGAATCGACGAGCCGATGCAAGAGACGGCGCTTGCCGAGAACCGCGAAGCGCACGGGGAGCTTTTGCGCTACACCGCGCCCCTTTCGCTCGTCTGTGAAAAAGGCGAAGCGTCCTCCCCGCTTGCCGATACGATTTCGGGAAAGACCTACGTACTCTCGGAAAACTCGATGGGCATAACGAAATTCCGTCTGGACTTCTCGGGCGGCGAGGGTACGCTTTCTTACACCAACAAGCAGGGCGACAAGGTTCTTTCCTTCGGCATGAACCGAAATAAGATCGCACTTTTCCCGCAGGAAGGATACTCGAAAGAAGTCGGCACGGTTTATGCGCCCGGTCATTATTACCGCTGCGCTTCGTCGGCGGCATGGCGCGAGCCGCACAAATTGGCGATCAAGGTGCAGATCATCGACGAATATTTCGGGAATGCGCTGTTTTTGTTTTCGTTTAACGGAGAGGGCGGCGTCGCGGTCTCGATGGACGGAAACGCCGAAGACTTTTTAAAGGAATATCACGGCTTCGCGGGCGGAAAGCTTGAAATTCTTCCATAAAGTGTAAGCCGAAAATACACAAAAGGAGTATTCATGACACAAAACACAAAACGCTACAGCACGATCGACTTGATTAAGCGTTTTTTACCCTATTACGGACGTTATAAAAAGATCGTCTTTTTCGACCTGTTCTGCGCGGCGCTCACAACAGCGTGCGAGCTGGTTTTTCCGATGCTGGTGCGAAACATCACGGGCGTCGCCGTAAATTCCCCCGAAAATCTTACGCTTTTTCTGATTTTAAAGACGGCGGGCATTTATGTTCTTCTGCGCATTTTGGACACGGTCGCCTATCATTACATGGCGGGAAACGGTCATATCATGGGCACACGGATGGAGACCGACATGCGGCGCGATCTTTTTGCGCATTTGCAGACCCTCTCCTACTCCTACTACTCGGAGACCAAGGTCGGGCAGATTATGTCGCGCATTACGGGCGATCTTTTCGACATCACCGAGTTTGCGCATCACTGCCCGGAGGAATTGATCATAACAGGGCTTAAGATCCTGATCGCGTTTGTCATTCTTCTGACCGTCAACGTTCCGCTGACGCTCATTTTGTTTGCGATCCTTCCGCTCATGCTGTTCTGCTGTCTTCGTTTCCGCGACCGCATGCGCGGCGCGTTTATGGAATCGCGCCGCAAGACGGGCGAGTTGAACGCCTGCGTGGAGGATACGCTTCTCGGCATCCGCGTTGTAAAATCCTTTGCAAACGAAAGCCTTGAGGAGGAAAAATTCGACAGAGGCAACCGCGACTTTTTCCGCGTAAAATCCCGTTTTTATCACTGCATGGCGGATTTTCAGTGTACGACCCGCTTTTTCGAGGGCTTTATGTACATCACGGTCGTGGCGGCAGGCTCGATCTTTTTGATGAAGCATTACATCACCGTAGAGGACTTCACCGCGTACATTCTCTATATCGCCACGCTGACGACCTCGCTTCGTATGCTGATCGAATTCAGCGAACAGTTTCAAAAAGGGCTCACCGGACTGGAGCGCTTTATCGAGCTGATGGATGTCAAGCCCACTATAACCGACCCCGAAAATGCGGTGACGCTTGATCGGGTGCGGGGAAAGATCGACTTTGATCATGTTTCCTTCCGTTACGAGGACACCGACACCTATGTTCTGCACGACATTTGTCTTCACATTCATCCCGGCGAAAATGTCGCTCTGGTCGGCGCGTCGGGAAGCGGAAAGACCACGGTTTGTAATCTGATCCCGCGCTTTTACGATGTGACCGAGGGCGAGATACGGGTGGACGACCGTCCCGTCAAAAGTCTTTCGCGTGCGTCGCTCCGCCGCAATATCGGAATCGTACAGCAGGATGTTTACATGTTTTCGGGCACGGTTCGCGAAAACATCGAATACGGCCGTCCCGGCGCAAGCCTTGACGATATCCGCGCCGCCGCAAAGCGGGCGGGTGCGGACGGATTTATTTCGGCGCTGCCGAACGGATATGACACCTATATCGGAGAGCGCGGCGTCAAGCTTTCGGGCGGACAAAAGCAGCGCCTTTCGATCGCGCGCGTCTTTTTGAAGGATCCGCCGATCTTGATTCTGGACGAGGCGACCTCTGCACTGGACAACGAGAGCGAAAAGCTGATTCAAAAATCGCTCGAAGAGCTTTCCGAGGGCAGAACGGTTCTCACCATCGCCCATCGTCTTTCCACCATTCGCGGTGCCGACAAAATCTTGGTCATTACCGAAAACGGAATCGAAGAAGAGGGCACGCACGAAGAGCTTCTGCGCAAAGACGGCGTGTATGCGCATTTGTATAACATATAAAAAGCAAAAACTCTTGAAAGGGCGCCGCCCGTTCAAGAGTTTTTTTCGTTCTGCCTTTGTCTTATCGCACGTCTTTACAACTGTAGTTCACCCTCACGTTTTCGGTTCCGCACGGACGGACGCTTCCCGCACCCCCGCTTCCCGTGTTTCCGCTTTCGTTACACGGCGGACAAGGGGCGCACGGATAACGGTCGGGGCAAGGAAGCGGGAGACAGGTATTATCGTCGTCCGCTTCGTTTTCGTTGCAGCGGCAGCGGCGATAACAGCTGCAGCTTAATGTCCCCTCGGAGCAGCACGCGCCGTCGTATTCCGCATCAAACTCA
Source organism: uncultured Eubacteriales bacterium (assembly GCA_900548115.1). Lineage (GTDB taxonomy): Bacteria > Bacillota > Clostridia > Oscillospirales > CAG-382 > UMGS1052. Next base: position 6,408 of record URJL01000028.1, on the reverse strand, counting down.
AACACATTGTCGCCCGAAGGCGGCGGACGATGACCCGGACGGTGATGTCCGCAACCGCCGCAGGAGCCGCCGCCGGAACCGCCGCAGGAAGAACACGAGCCGCCGCATGCGCCGCCATTGCCGCAACCGAAGCTCGGACGACCGCTTCCGCACAGCTTTTTCAGGCAGTGGTACAGTCGGCAAAGCTCGTCGACATCGCAATCCTTTTCGGTGCTGTCGCCCGATACGGGGTTGTCGCAAAGCTCGGTCTGCACGGTCGAGACCGAAGTGCAGCTCACACCGCACGAGCACGAACCCATGCCGCGGCAGCTGTCCTCGGCGCAGCTGCCGCATTCGCATCCGTCCTCGGGAAGATCGAGAATATCGCCGACAATATAGCCGTTGTTCGGAAACGTGCAAACGGCGGCGATATAACCGTGATAGCTGTTTTTGGTAATATAGGCGTAAAGATATCCGTTGAAACAGAAGAAAGAGCGAACCTTGAAGCCGTACGGCAGACGCTGGGTCTTGGTGTCGCCCGTGGAAAGAAGCGTCGCCCGTACACAGTTCGAACGCGAGCTGCCGCATTCGGTCGCTTCGTACAGAATGCCGTTATTTTCGCAAACCGCGGTATAAAAGCTTCCTCTTCCCGCTGTCGAAAGCTTATCTAATATCCGTCCCGACGGAGTAATCGCATAACAGTCGGTGAGCGTCGCCGCCGTCAGCATACAATTGCTGTCGCGGCAATCCCCCGCCCCGCCGACAAAGACTCTGTGTTCGACGCGGCGGCAGGAATTCGGATTGGGATCGCGCACATCAAAATCCGGCTCGATTGAGCCGATCTCCTTAAAACAGCTGTTCAGCACGTAAATGCGCCGACGTTCGCCCTCGACCGGCGCATAAAAGCGGCGGTTGCCGCAATAGTGAAGCGTGCTGTAGCGTCGGCTCAGCTTAAAAATGCACAGAATCCGCCCGCACGCGTCCATTTTGTATACGGTTTTCCGATCGGGCTGCCATGCGTACAGATACTCGTTGTCCCCCGTGACCGATGTCACCGCAAGACCGCAGGGAGCGGGAACCGTCATAAGGGATGATGATACTTGTTTTTTCAAAATCGAAAACTCCCTTTACAGTAGCGTTTGCTGTAGTATATGAAAAAAAGCGGGGCTTTGACAATGATTTTGCGCAGTTTTCAAAAAACCTCGTGACAACTGCAATAAAATTATTGATTTTCGTAAAAAAACGTGGTAAAATAATAAGAAAGAATCGTTTACTCCGCCCGAAGGCGTTATCTTCTTTGATTTATACTTCAAACGAGAAAGGATCGGTCAAACGCTATGGCACAAAAAAACAAGCACAAGAATTATCCTCTTTACGATGTCGTGAAATACAACGACTTCCGCGAGCTTTTGGAAGGCTCGGCGAAAAAGTTCGGCAACAAACCCGCTTTCAAATTTAAGGAAGGCGACGAGATCCGCGAAGTCAGCTTCTCCGCTTTCAACACCGAGACCGACTCGCTCGGGACAGCGCTTTGCTCTCTCGGACTCGCGCAAAGCCATATTGCCATCGTTTCGGAAAACAGCTATAAATGGATCAATTGCTATCTCACGGTGCTGAAGAGCGAAGGCGTTTTTGTCCCCGTGGATAAAGAGCTTCCCGGTGGCGAGATCGCACACATCATCAACAATTCCGACGCCGAAGCGGTCTTCTTCTCGAAAAAATACGAAGAAAAGCTCCGCTCGATCATGGGCGCTCTGCCGAAGGTAAAATACTTTATCGGACTTGATCTTGAAAAAGAAGAAGAGACCGAAAATGTCCGCTCGTATGCCGAGCTTATGAAAGCGGGCTACAAGGCGCTTTCCGACGGCGACGACGCCTTCTTAAAGCAAAGCCCGAAGCAGGAGGATTTGAAGCTTTTGGTCTACACCTCCGGCACGACCGGAACGGCAAAAGGCGTTATGCTCTCTCTGCACAATCTTATTTATTGCGAATATTGCGGTCAGCAGGTATCGCAGTTCTATGACGTCGCACTTTCGGTGCTTCCGTATCATCACACGTATGAAGCGGTCTGCGGTCTTTTGGTCGGTCTGCATCACGGAACGACGGCTTGTATCAACGAAAATCTCCGCACGGTCGTGCGCAACTTTAAGGTCTATCAGCCCGAGATCGTCATGCTCGTTCCGCTTTTCGTCGAATCGATGTATAAAAAGATCTGGAACGAGATCGACGCCAAGGGCAAGACCGAGGCGTTCAAAAAGCTGATGAAGTTCAGCAACACCATGTTGAAAGCGGGCATTGACCTTCGCCGCACGCTCTTTAAATCGATCCACGACGTGTTCGGCGGCAAGCTTCAGAAGATGGTCTGCGGCGGCGCTCCCATCCGCAAGGAATTGGGCGACTTTTTCGACACGATCGGCATTACGCTTATCAACGGCTACGGCATTACCGAATGCTCTCCGCTCGTCGCCGTAAACCGCGATTATTTCTATGATTTTGCCTCGGTCGGTGTAAAGCTTCCGTGCGTGGAAATCAAGATCGATCAGCCGAACGAAGACGGCGAGGGCGAGATCTGCGTCAAGGGCGATACGGTCATGATGGGCTATTACAAGATGCCCGAGCTTACCGCCGAAGTGCTCGAGCCCGACGGCTGGTTCCATACGGGCGACTACGGTAAAATCGACGATATGGAGCGCCTTTATATCACAGGACGCAAAAAGAACCTGATCGTTCTGAAAAACGGCAAGAATATCTATCCCGAAGAGATCGAGGAATATATCGGCGGCATCAAGATGGTCTCCGAGGTCATTGTCTCGGCAGAACGCAACGAGGACGGCGAAGAGGTCGGTCTCCGCGCCGAAATTTATCCCGACGAAAAGCTGACCGAGAATATGAGCCGTGATGAGATCTTGGAAAAGCTCAAGAAAGAGGTCTCCGCCCTGAACGACAAACTGCCGCAGTATAAGGCGGTCCATCACGTCGTTCTGCGCACCGAGCCTTTTGAAAAGACAACCTCCGGAAAAATCCGCAGAAAATACAACGCATAAAAATTCTTTCGTCACAGAATAAAACAAGCCGCAGCGAACGCTGCGGCTTCTTTATCATCGGAATATTATGAAAGGTTATGCCATGTAACGCGACTTGATGTAGTCGGCGCTCATCTTGAGGCTGTCCATCGGATCGCCGGGACAGGTATCCTGCTCGACACAATAATAGGAAACGCCGGTCTTTTCGGCAACCTTTACGATGCTGTCAAAGTCCATATTACCGTTGCCGATCTCGGTGATCATCGGGAGGACTGCGCCGGTTGCGTCACGGTATACACCCATATCCTTGAGATGAAGGATATCGATACGACCGGCAAGCTTTTCGATCCAGGTCGTGGGGTTTCCGCCGCCGCGCTGTACCCAGTGGGTATCAAGACAGAAGGAAATGGTTTCGGGGTTGAGCTCTTCTACAAGATAATCCATATAGGTCTTGTGTTCGTCTGCTTTATCAAATTCGAAATGGTGATTATGATAAGTAAACTTGAAGCCGTATTTCTTGATCTTGTCGCCGATCTTGTTAGCTTCGTCGATGAAGCGGAAGAGCCCTTCTTTGGATTCTCTGCCGTAGCCGGGCATGCCGCCGATACCCATGATCTTGGTCTTTAAAACTTCCTCATGCTTGCGCATAGCTTCATCGGTATCGTTGAGAATTTCGTTGTAGTCGTAATGCGTACCGACAATGTCAAGACCTGCCTCGTGTGCCAGTCTTGCATATCCTTCGATTCCGATCTTGCCGAAGCCTGCGGTCTGGATCTCGTCGTAACCCAACGACTTAATGGTGCGGAACGCCTTGCCCAGCGTTTCCTCGTTTGCGTTTTCGCCGTCGTATGCGTTGCGGAACGTATACGCCTGCACGCCCAGTTTCTTAAACATATCAAAACACCTTCCTGTTCTGCTGTATTCGGGAGCTTTTTTGGTCTGCCCCGTCCGTATTCAGTATAGCATATCCGAGCATCGTTTGCAAGCATTTTTCACAAAATTTCCCTTTTCCGTGACAAAAGATCGGCAGACGCTCTCGGATACGAAGAAAAAACAATGACGAAAAATGTGACGAAAAGCTCTTGCAAAATGCGATGAAACGGAGTATAATGGATACTGTGTTCCGAGCATATCGGACACATACTTTCTCACGGGGGCGTAAAGGTTTCGACGGGGAAGTTGATATACGATAAGCGAGCAGAGGTTCGGAAGCTCTTTAAAACGCCGAAATTTTTAAAATTAAACGCTAACTCTAATAAAGTAGCTCTCGCTGCCTGACTTACGGCAGCCATCGCCTCGGGGACGACTGCGACCCCGAACGCGGTGTCACTCAGCAGTGAACGTGAGACGGCTTAAGCTTTGCGGCTGTCCATGACTTATGAAGCTACCGACGCGCACCGTTTGTCCGCTGATGACGCGCGCCGGGAATTTTAACAACGGACTGCGCTCGGAGAAAGTTGTGTAAAGATTTTTTCGGACAGGGGTTCGACTCCCCTCGCCTCCACCAGAGGAGAGTCAAGCGAACCCATTTACCTTATTCATGGTAAGCGGATCGTTTGTTCTTACGTTTTTTCTCAAACATGATTAAGCAGATTACCGTTGTCCTTTTCGGATGACGGTTTTTGCTTTACAGGGAGAACTTTTACACGATAAAGCAATAAGCCCGAGGCGATCGCAGAACCGCCCCGGGCATTGTTTTCTTTATTCGTCCTCTTCCCCGTCATCCCCGGCGGAATCGTCGCCGCTTTTCTCGACCGACTGCTTTAATTTTCGGGTCACCTTCCGAAGGAAGCCGGGGACGGGGACGCCGATGCGGTCGAGGTTTTCGAGGATGCTGATGATTTCGTTTAAGATAAGCCAGACGGTGACGAGCAGGCTGAAAAAGTAGGTGTTGCTATGGATACCGACGCCGTCGAGACCCGAAGCACAGATATAATCGATCCCGATGCCCGCGGTGACGGCGAACATATAGCAAAGCTTTTTTATCACGCCGCGAAAGCCGACCTTGCTCGAAAGCTCGCCTTTCATATAAGCGGCGGTCATGCCGGTTATGTAGTCGGTCACCATAAAGGCGAGCAGTACGATAATCGGCATGCCGACGACGTTAAAATACGAAGCGACAGCCGCGATAAGCGCGGCGGCGAAGGTTTTGAATGCGTTTTCATTCATCGTTTTTGATTCCTTTCTCATTTTAAATTCAAGAACTTTTCCGCGTCGAGGACTTTTCCGCTGCGTCCTTTGCCCTCATAAACGCCGAAATGCAGATGTGCGCCGAAGCATTTTGTTCCCGTCGCGCCCATCACGCCGAGTTTTTGTCCCTGTATGACCGTCTCTCCCGCCCTTACGGACAGCGTTTTCATATGGCAGAAAAACAGCGTGCGGCCGAAACGGGTGTAAACTTGCATTTGATTCCCGCATTCCGTACCGTATCCCGCCATTATGACCGTGCCGTCAAGCGGTGAAACAATATCCGTACTGTCAACGCCGACCAAATCGACGCCGTTGTGAAAGTCTTTTGCGCCGTTCAGCATGCGCCATCCGAAAGGTGAGGTCACTCGGACGCGCCCGCGAAACGGCATTACAGTTTTTTTTCGTAATGCTCCGCGATATATGCCTTCATGCGCTCCCATATGACCGCTATTTCCTCGCGCGTAAGGCTCTTTTCGGGCGCAAAGCTTCCGTCGGGATACCCCGCGACAATGCCGTCGTTTGCGGCCGTTTGAATCGCTCCCGCAGACCATCTTTCTTCGTTTACGTCGGTAAATTTGATTTCTTCCATCGGTATAATCCCCCATATTTCAACAAGATCGTCGAACCGCAGTTTCGGGCTCGGACAGTTTTTGTCGCCCCACGAATTACGGCAGATGTAAAATTTATCCCATGTGTATTCGGTTAAGATCAGCGCATGATAGCCGTCCGAACGGATCAGCGGATTGACCTTCCGCATGGTCGTATTGACAAAAAGCGGCACGTCGTAGCGGCACAAAAACGCCTTCGCTTCCTCCGCGTCGTAAATCCGCACGTACCCTTTTATGAGCTTTCGGGCGGCGCCGCTCACCGCGTTGTAAGCGCTCTCGAACGCGTTTATCGCCTCGGGCACCTCGAGATTGTTGTCCCACACCGAAGCGGGCACATCGCCGTATTTGTGTGCGCCCTTGACCGCGTCGCGCATGATCTGTCCCGCGTCTTTGTACCACGTTTCGCGGCGGTTGCCGTAAAGAAAACCCGTCGAGAAGCGGGACATACCTTTCGTCTGTTTGTGTCGGATACACTCGAAAATGTACGACAGCGCGAACGCCGTGCAGGAGTTTACGTGCCCCTGATCTTTGATTTCGGGAAGCCACGAGACGCGATAGGAACGCGGAAGGACCGCCCCGCCCGCCGGCATATCCATACAGCGCGAAAG
>URJL01000027.1 GCA_900548115.1 uncultured Eubacteriales bacterium | reverse complement strand
CGGGAACGATTCAAAACACGGGCTTTGATCTTCATTGGTCGACAAAACTCACGATTGAATCGCTCACGTCGATTCTGACGGCGCTGTCGAAGGATTCGTCCGTTGCGGCGGGGAAGAGCATTACTTTTCCGACGGCGGCACAGGCGAAGATACAAGCCGACACGACGGCAAAAGGGCAGTACGACGCGGCAATTGCGGCGGGCTGGACGATCGCATTCTCATAACGAAATTTCGTGACGAAAGGAGCATTCAAAATGAAACAAGAAAATTATATCATGCTGACCGCCGACGAAGGGAAAATCCTAACCGACGGCGAAGTATACGGAAAAATCATTGCCTTGGGAAAAGGCGACAGCCCCGAACGGTATCATGAAATCACGGTCGAGGAATACGAAAATATTCTTGCCGTGGAAGAGGAAAGATCATGATCGGCGGCGCGCTTCCCAGCCCCGAAGACGCGCGGGATTTTCGCCTTTCGCGCTGTATGGATATGCCGGCGGGCGGGGCGAATCTTCCGAGTTCCTTTTCGTGTTACATTCCCGAGCGAATACGCGATCAGGGACAGGTCAATTCCTGTACGGCGCACGCAATGGCGACGATTCTTTCGTGCATTTCGCATAAGCTGTATGGGGAGGAGCTTTCCTTCTCGGCGGGTTTTCTTTACGGGAATCGGCGCGAGACCGACTACAAGGGGGCGGGCGAGATCATGCGCGATGTGCCGAAAAAAGCGGCAAAATGGGGAGATGTTCCCGACACGGTTTGGGAAAACACCTCCGAAGCGCCCGACGTCATCCGTGCATTTGAGGAAGCTTTTCCGCACGTCGGGGCGCTTTCGCAAAAGCTCGTGGCGGGCTATGTGCGGATTTTAACGAAAGAAGAGGCAAAGGCGTTTATGGTGCGCTGCGGCATTCCGCTTTTTGTCAACCTGCGCATGAACAAAATCGCACCCTTTCTCGGCGACGGCTATCATGCCCTTGCGTGCTATCGATATGGCACAACGGGCTTTTCTTGCGTCAACAGCTGGGGAAAGAACAACACTCCCTATGTTACGGGGAAAAAATTCGATGATTTTGAGGAGGTTTGGGGATTGATACCGAACGAAGAAACGAACTTTTCCGATTTTTCCGATCTGCCCGACACGCATTGGGCAAAAAAAGCCATCGAAGGCGCGGTGGAGCGCGGCGAAATGCAGGGCTTTCCCGACGGAACGTTTCATCCCGACGAGCCTTTGACCCGCGCGCAGATGGCAGCGATCCTTGAGCGGATGCACCGCTGAACAAATGCGCGGTCGGGAAAGGGCATTTTCGCCCTTTCCCGATCGAATAAACTTTAACTTTATAAAGGAGTGATTTTATGCTGTCTTGTTTTCGCGGAAGATTTTCCGTCACAAGCCCGCGCGGCGAACGAACGATCGGCGGCGTAAAGGAATACCACAAGGGGATTGATCTTGTGGGAAAGGACGATGCGGCGGTCTATGCGATCGCGGACGGAACCGTTTACACGCTTTTCGAAAAAGACGGCTTCGGAAAATATGTCCGCGAGCTTTTGCCCGACGGGCGGCGTATCTATTACGGTCATCTTGCGTCCTTCGCCGTGGAAAACGGAGTGCGCGTCGCGCGCGGCGACAAGCTCGGAACGATGGGATCAACGGGCAGAGCGTTCGGCGCACACACGCATCTTGAAATACGTCCCGCGGGCTATTCCTCCGAAAGCGAGGATATTTCGGAATTTACGAATATTCCGAACCGTATCGGAAATTACGCCGCGCCCGAGCCTTCGTCCGACGACGACACCGTACAGACGATGATCGACGACGGTGTTACGACACCCGAAAACGCCGTTCATTGGGAGAAGGTGCTGTCGGGAGAGATTCCCGCCGTGCCGGACTTTTTACGAACCATTTTTTCGCGGTATCATCAAAAAATCAAAAAGGAGTGAAAGGAATGAACGAAACTTTGTTCAAAACAACTCTCGCCGCTCTGCTTGCGGCAATCGCGGCATACAGCAAGGTCATTGCCGTGCCGATTCTGGCTCTTATTCTTTTCATGGCGGCGGATTATATCACCGGCATGGCAAGCGCTTATCTGAAGGGCGAGCTTTCGAGCAAGGTCGGCTTTCGCGGAATTCTCAAAAAGCTTTGCTATATGTTCGCTGTCGCGGCGGGCATCGGGATCGACTATATCTGTTCCTCGGCGCTCGACGGGGCGGGATTTCCGGGGAACGTCTGCTTTTTCGGGCTTCTCGTCACCATTTGGCTGATCCTGAACGAAATTCTGAGCGTTCTCGAAAATTTGGACAAGATCGGCGTTCCCGTGCCGGGGTTTATCAAAGCTGTGACGGGACGTTTGAAACAAAACGTTGAAAAACGAGCCGAGCGGGACGAAAAGTCCGAATCCGAAAAGTGAAAAAGACGCAGAGCGAACCCTTCGGTTCGCTCTGCATTCTTTTGTGTTCCCGTACTTTTTCTTTTTCTTCAAAAAAGAAAAAGTACCAAACAGAAAAGTGAACTTAAGGGCTGTGCCCTTAAGAATCCCCTATTGTGCAAACCCGTCACGCTCAATCAAAATCGAATGTTTGCACTTTTCTCTCATTGCGGTCACGCTTTACGACAGAGAAAATTTGCGTAAAGACCAAACAGGCAGCCGAAGCAAAACGGCTGTCGTTAAAAAAGTATCCGCGCCCCATGAAAATAGGCGGATACGGTGTGCGGCACCCGGATGCAAAAAGGCGGGGCGAACCGAAACGGTTCGCCCCCTTTATGTTACTTCTTCAATTTGCCTTTATTTTTCGATCTTTGCCGTTTCAAACCGTCTTACGTCCTTTAAAACCGCCTGCGGTTCCTGTCCGTCGACAATTCGATACAGCGTGCCGACGCCGTTTTCATTCGCGTCCGCGATACAATAAAGCGTGTCTTTGTCGCTTTCAAGGTCGTGGTCGGCGACGGCGGACAGGAGCTTTTGAAGACCCTTTCCGTCGCAGCGGTAAAGACAGCTGCCCTCCTTTTCGTCGTATGTGGCAAAATACACGGCGTTCTTTGTTGTCTCGTCTTCATAGATATGAGCGAACTCGCCAATTTTTTCCTCGTCGGCAAAAAGTACACAGCCGTTTTCATCCGACATTACCGTAAGCAGCTTTCCGTCCGCCGTTCCGAGGAAGTCCGCACTTTTCGCGCGGGTCGGAAAATCCGCGGTGCGCTCGGGCGAGCTGAAAACTCCGTCACGATACGACACCGCAAAAACGCCGCTTCGGTCGCAGATATAAACCATGTCCCCGCTTGCAAAAGCATCGCAATAATCGTCGCAGGCAAACGAGAAAACGCTCTTTCCGTCCGACAAAACGATGTTGTTGTCTCCCTCTTCGTCCTCAGTCACACTGCGGCTGTACACGGTAACGGTCGTATCACCGACGGTGAGTTTTTCTTCCTCGTCAATCGAACGGCAGAATCCGAAAGCGAAATTCGCTTTTTCGCCGTCGAAGAAATAAAGATCGACGATATCTTCGTTTCCGTACGGGAAAGTTTTATAGAAAAACGTTCCGTCGTCGGCATCGGTCTCGACTTCGAGCGGGCCGCTCGCGATGAGCGTTCTCTCGCCGTTCTTCACCCGGTAAAGGCTTTCGTCGTCGGTCTCGAAAGTATACTCGGAAAAATCATCGGTAAAATACAGAAGTTCCTCAAGCTGTTGATCGCCCGCGCCCGCATACAGAACCTCTTCTCTTCCGTTTCCGTAATACCGAACAAGATCTCCCTCGCTTCCGTCCGCGGTATACACGACGCTTCCGTCGGAAACGACCGTCCGAATTCGTGCGGGATCCGTGCAGACAAGCTCGGGCTGTGCTCCGCTTTTTTTGATATAAGAGCCGCCGTCCCGTTTTTCGTAAGCAATGACCTCGGCGCTTCGAATGGCATTCATACAATAACGACGCACATCGCGGTCGACAAGTTCGGGAGCGTACACGCTTCCCGCGTACAGTTCGTTGCTTTGGATGTCACGATAAATCACGAAATCCTCGGGGAAATAAAGAACATCTCCGACGCTGTCGCAAAGCTTGACCGCTCCGCCCTCCGATCCGTCCCGCTTCAGGCGGTAAAGCGACTCTCCGCTTGTATACCAAACGACCGTATTTCCGTCCGCTGTAAGAAAATGCTCGTCGATTCCTTCCTCCGGGACGTCGATCTCCGTGCTTTTTTGGGTGCGGCTGTCAAACAGAGAATAACCGTTTTCACCCTTCACAAACCAAACCGCATCGCTTTGACTTTCCTCCGCCGCCGTCTTTCCCGCTTCGTCCTGTGCCGTGCCATCGTCGGAAACGGTCGCGGCATTTTCTTCGTTTACGCTGTTTTCGCCGTCTTTGTTCTCATCGGATTCTTTTGCGGCACAGGAAAAAAGTCCCGTACACAGTGCGGCGAAGAGCAGCAGTGCCGCGGCGCGTTTTTGATTTTTTCTTACTTGCTCTGTCACAAATTCTCCCCCGATTCTCCGTATTCTTCATGTTCTCCGTATGAGGGCGGCAGCATTCATTTTTTGTGATCGAAATGCCGCCTTTCCCCGTATTTTGCAAAAGCGTTACCACAAATAGTTCGTACCCTTTTTGTCGGCAGACCAAACGGAATATGTCCACGTTGCGTTTTCCGCGACGCTCTTGGGCTTTTGCTTCGAGCGAATCACATACAGCTCTCCGCTCTCGTTTTCTTCGTCGTAATCCGCAACGCAGTATATTTTTCCGCCGATCCCGCTCATGTCGTGCACATCCTCGAGCACAAGCGCGCTTTCCTTTCCGTCAAAGCGGTAAAGCTCCCCGCCTTCGGTCAGACAGTAAAGAAGATCCCCGACCGCCGCGAGATCGGCGTCGTCCTTTGACAGCTCCGTCCCGTTCCATATGAGAGCAAAATCCTCGTAATCGTAGTCGTCGTTCAAATTGTACTGCGCGTACACGGGCTTGCCCTTATATTCGCTCAAAAGGCGGTGACGGTCGCGATTTTGCGAATAGGTCTCGACCGTTTTTGCCTTTTCGGAAAGCTTTGCGGAATCCGAGATGAAATATATGCCCTCTTCGCCTGCAATATAAAAGCCGTCTTTTGTGAATAAATAATCATAGCTGTCGGCTTCTTCGCCCGTCAGCTCATCAAAGGTTGCGATTACGCCGTTCCTTTCGATGAGATACAGCGACCGCTCGTTCACGCTGTAACTGCAAAAAGTCGTTCCGTCGACCGTTCCGTAAGAGTACGCATACCCTACGTCCTCTTCGATTTCCTCGTAGTCCTTGCCGTCGTAGAAATAAAGGTCGTTCGAGCCCTTGTGCTCGCTAAGGAAAAGAATTCCGTTCCCGTTTACACTGACGACCGCGCAGGGGTCATCAAAGATCACCTTTTCGCTCTTTTTTCCCTTTTGCACGCAAAGCTCCCGGTCTTCATCCAAAAAGTAAAACTCGGAAAGATCGTCGGAGGCAAACACAAGCTCATACACGTCCGACGCAAGCGTTTCTCTGTCCTTTCCGTATTTTTTCAGGCTGACATCGCCGTTTGCGTCCAAAAACAAAATGCCGTTTCCCTTCTTTGAAACGAAATACGTGCCCGTTCCGTGCTTCGTCGCACGCTCCGCTTCGTGTCCCTTGGGCATGAGATAAAGATCGCCGTCGTAGGTGATATAGGCAAGACTGCCCGACACCGCGTCATAGGTAAAATCCGAAACGTCCGTATCCACGCTTTCGGGCTTATCGTACATACCGAAAAACAGCTCGTCGTCCGTGTCGACGTACGCGACGATACCCTTTTCCGAAAACTGCACGGGTCCGTAGATTTTTGCCGTTTTTTTCGGCTTGGAATTCTTATCGGTCAGCGAGAGGGTGTATACGGTTTCTTCGTTCCGGTAAAGAACCGTCTTCCCGTCTTGAATGAGATATCCGGCGGAAAAATCCGCGTTTTTTGCCGCGCGGACGCTCTCTCCTTTATCCGATCGCAGAAAATACAGATCGCCGTCGCTCTCGTACATCAATTCCATCCGTTCGGCGGTGCCGAACGGCGCCGTCCGAATCACAAATGCCGTCGCCGCGGCGATTACGATCACCGCCGCGCCGATCCCGATAAACAGACCCGTCTTTTTTGTCTTCTTTTTCTCTTTTCCTGCCCCGCCCGTTTCCGCTCCGTCGGCGGGAGTGCCGACTGCGGGCGAAGGAACCTCGTTTTCGCTCCGCGCTTCTTCGTTTTTGTTTTTTCCGCAAACGGGGCATACCGTCTCACTCTCGGGCATGGCGGCTCCGCAATGGGGACAAAAAGCCGCATTTTCCATTACGCCGCCGCAATGAGGGCAGAAATTACCGTCGTTTCCCGCGGTCTTGCCGCACTGTCTGCAAACCTTCATTTTTTCTTCCTCCGTGTAGATTATTGATCGTCGGGAATCAGTCTTTCGGCGTAGGGCTTCAGCGCCTCGCGCAGACGCGCTTCGGAGTATTTCTTCGCCGCTTCCTTGCCGCAAATTTTCATGATCTCCTCGTCGGTCACGCCGTCAAACGAATAGCGCTTGATGATGTGATAGCCGAACGGGCTTTCGACAATGTCCGACACCTCGCCCTCCTTCAGGGCGAACGCCGCTTTTTCGAAGGCGGGCGTGCGCATACCCTCGCAAAAGATATAGCCGACCGTCTGTTCGTAAAAATCGGTACCGTATGTCTTGATGAGCGTTTCGAAATCCGCACCGTTCTTCAGCTCTTCTTCCGCTTTTTGGGCAGCCGCAAGCGAGGGGGTCAGAATGTGCTTTGCCCGAACGAAAACGGCGCGGACATAATCGGTGCACTCTCTTTCGGAAACATCGGAAAAGAGGTTTTTGACGTAACCCAAAAGCGCCGTGTCCGCAAGAAAATCGCGGAACGCCTTGTCGGTGGTGTTATAGCCTTTCAGAACTTCTTCGTAGCGCCCCGCTTTTTGCAGCAGAGCGACATCACACAGCATGCCGTCGGTATATTCGGGCGGGAGCGTAATGCTTTGTGCCGTGGCGTAGGCACGCACGGCGTAAACGTTCGTAAGCGCCTCCATGACCGCGCTTTCCGTCGGCTTGTTTCCGTCCTCGGTCAAAACCGCTTCGTAAAGGGCGCGCTCGGCATCCGAAATCGAAAACTCTCCGAGTTTAAAGGCGATTTTTTCGTCCGCTTCGGACAAAACCGTCTCGGTCGGCACTTCGGTCACGACACGCACAACGCGGCGGTCGCCGTCCCAAAAGACCTTGCAGCCGAAGCCTTCCGCAACGGCGCGCAGCGGGATGAGCGTGCGGTTGTCCCGTATGAGAGCGGGCACATCGAGCGGCACTTTCTCGTCGTTTTTCAAAAGGAAATCCTCACCGACCGTGACGCGAATCTTTACGTCCTCCCGCTCGGAAAGGACCGTGCGGCTCTCCTCCTGCCATTCGACGGTCGCGCCGAGCGACTCAAAAACGGAGCGCAGCGGGAGCAAAGTGCGGTTTTCGTAAACGATCGGCTCGGTGTCGGAGGCAAGCTTTATTCCGTCGACATAGATTGAAACAGGCTCGCTCGGTTCCGCAAAGACCGTCGGAGCAAGCAGCAATATTGCCGCCAAAAGCCCCGAAACAACGCGCGACGCACGGCGGATAAAAGAAGTTTTCGCTGTTTTTTTCATATTTCCATTCCTTTCCGTTCAAACTGTATTCGGAATTATCATCTAAAGTATAGCATTTTGTCGAAAAAAAGTCAATTGCTTTTGCACGTTTCTTCCCCGTCCGCGCGATTTTTTCCGTTTTTCAAACGGTTTTTGCGGTGCGGAACGCGGGGCGCTTTTTTTGCCCGTCGGCACCGTTCTCTTTCGATTTGTTCCGTTTTCGTCCGCTTTTTTCGTTGTTCTGCGCCTTTTTGCCCGAAAAACCGTGAAAAAAAGGAAAAAATATGAAAATTCTCTTGATATCCGCCCCCATTTTGTGGTATGATAGTATCGGTTAAATTGGGTGCTTATGCGCGGGCGCCGCACGATGCAAAGTCTGCGCACGGGACCCCCTAAAATAGATTTGTTGATTTGAGACATTTTCGAAACTTCGAACCGAAAACGCGCCGTGCGCGTTTCCCGTTTTCGCCGGTCGTTTCGGCGGCGGGTCAAAAGAAAGGGTATTTTTATGGAAGCAGCAAACGAAACCAAAAAACGAATTTTTTCGGGCGTTCAGCCCAGCGGCGTTCTTACGCTCGGCAACTATCTCGGCGCTCTTAAAAACTGGGTGAGCCTTCAGGACGAATACGAGTGCATTTACTGTGCGATGGACATGCACGCCATCACGGTTCGTCAGAATCCCGCCGATCTTCGCCGCCGCACCGCCGAGGTGCTGGCGCTGTACATCGCCTGCGGGATTGACCCCGAAAAGAGCCTTCTTTTCGTACAGAGCCATGTCCCCGCCCACGCCGAGCTTTCGTGGGTTCTCGGATGCAGCACCATGTTCGGCGAGCTTTCGCGCATGACGCAGTTCAAGGACAAATCGCAAAGCCATGCCGACAACGTAAACGCGGGACTGTTCACCTATCCCGTTCTGATGGCGGCGGATATTCTTCTCTATCAGACCGACATCGTTCCCGTCGGCGCGGATCAGAAGCAGCACATCGAGATCGCCCGCGACATTGCCGGACGCTTCAACGGCGTGTACGGCGAGACCTTTAAGATCCCCGAAGCGTACATTCCCAAGACCGGCATGAAGATTACCTCGCTCACCGACCCGACCAAAAAGATGAGCAAATCCGACCCGAACCCCAACTCCTATATCCACATCATCGAAAGCCGCGACGACACCGTGCGCAAGATCAAGCGCGCCGTGACCGATTCGGGCTCCGAGGTCACCTTCTCGCCCGACAAGCCCGGTATCTGCAACCTGATGAACATCTATTCCGCTTTCACGGGCAAGACGAACGAGGAGATCGAAAAGGAATTTGCGGGAAAAGGCTACGGCGAATTCAAAGCCGCCGTCGGCGAGACCTGTGCCGACTGTCTTGAGCCGGTGCGTCAAAAATACGCGCTTTTGGTCAAGGACAAGGCGTACATCGAAGGCATTATGAAAAACGGAGCGGAAAAGGCGCAGTATCTTGCGCGCAAGACGCTCTCCAAGGTTTACCGCAAGGTCGGCTTTTACGCCTGCCCTCGGGACTGAACGCCCTTTATCGAAAAAAACGAGGTATTGAAAAGTGAATTTTACCGAACTCGATTTTCGCGCGCTGATTTATATTTTCATCGCCCTTTTGTGCTCTGCCTGTATCGCCTTCACCATGACGCCCCTTGCGCGGGTGCTGGCTTACAAGATCGGAGCGGTGGACGTTCCGAAGGACAAGCGGCGCATGCACTCGGTCGCCATGCCTCTTTTGGGCGGCGTCGCCATTTTTGCGGCGTTTATTATCACATCGCTTGCTTTTTCCGATCTTGCCGACAACGCAAAACCGCTCTGCGGACTGCTCCTCGGCTCGACCTTTATCGTGATCACGGGAATTTTGGACGACCGCTTTAATCTCAATCCGTTCGTGAAGCTCGGAATGCAGATCGTCGCCGCCGCCATCGCCGTTTTCTTCGGCATTACCGTCGATCATGTCGCCGTATTCGGAGAAAACAGCATGTTCCTTCTCAACGGCTTTTCGATTCCCGTGACGATCTTCTGGATCGTCGCCATGACCAACGCCGTCAACCTGATCGACGGCTTGGACGGTCTTTCGTGCGGTGTTTCGGCGATTTCCGCCTTTTCCATTCTCATTTCATCGCTGTTCATGACCGAAACGCCCTTTATCGCCATTCTTCTGACGGCGATTCTGGCAGGCTCGTGTATCGGATTTTTGCCGTATAACTTCAACCCTGCCAAAATCTTTATGGGCGACACCGGCGCGATGTTTTTGGGTTACACCCTCTCGGTCATCTCGATCCTCGGCGTGTTCAAAACCACCGCCGTCATCTCCTACTGGGTTCCCTTCATCGCCTTTGCCCTTCCGCTTTTTGACACGACCTTTGCGTTTATCCGCCGCATTCTTCACGGAAAAAGCCCTTTTTCCGCCGACCGCGGACATTTGCATCACCGTCTTATCGACATGGGCTTTAACCAGCGTCAGTCGGTCACGATCCTTTATGCCATCAGCACCATTTTCGGCATTGCCGCCGTTTTGTGGGCGATCAAAAAGCCGATCGGCGGAGTTTTGATCATCGTGTCGGCGCTTATTATTCTTTACATCAACTGGAAATTTATCACCAAGAGCGACGTCACCCGTCAGGAAACAGGGCTCGGACTTTCGCACATTGCCCCCGCCGCGGCGGGAAAAGACGAGGCGGCGCGCACGCGTGCCGACGTTGCCGAGGCACAGCTGCGTGAGATCGGCACCGAGACGGAAGAAAACGTCGCGCCCGACACGAAAGCGACTGCCTCGGGCGATGCCGAAGACGCGGCGGACGAAAAAGCGCCCTCGGATGAAGAGCCGAAGGCGTAAACACGCTGTTTGTTTTCACAAAAATCAATAAGAAAGGAGCGTATCCGAACATGAAAAAGAAGGTCTGTCTTTTGCGGCTTTTTGTTCTGCCGCTCCTTGTTCTTTTTCTGTTTTCCTCCTGCACCGATCGGTATGAGCCGAATCGGGAAAACAACAAGGACGATTCCGGCTCGCACACGGTTCTTCCGGGCGACGGCAATTCGTTTTACGACAGTCTGCACGACACGCCGTCCGAATCGGTCCGTCTTTTCCCCGACATCACGCACGAGCGGGTAAAAGAGCTTCTCTCCGCCGTGGTTCCGCCCGAACGGTACTGTTGGTATTATACAACCACACTTTGTTCGTCGGCAAAGAATCTCACCCGAAACGGAATTCTGATCTACGGCGGCGGCGACTGCAAGATCGAGGTATATAACGAGGGCAGCATCCTTTACAAAACCGTAAGTCTGCGCGGCGGGTCGCTCTTTACCGAGCAAAACGGCGTCGAGACCGAGCTTCCGTCCGACAAAAACTCGGTCTTTACCGAAGCGGGCGTCGTCTCGCTTTCCTCCTTTCTCGAGGACAGCGGCGAGGATTTTTCGTACACCCTTGCCGAAAGCGATTACGGTACGCTTCTTTTCGCATCCTTCGCCGTCGAAAAAGGCTCCTATCGTCAGAC
This sequence comes from uncultured Eubacteriales bacterium, assembly GCA_900548115.1. Taxonomy (GTDB): domain Bacteria; phylum Bacillota; class Clostridia; order Oscillospirales; family CAG-382; genus UMGS1052. Next base: position 16,713 of record URJL01000027.1, on the reverse strand, counting down.
GCAGGAATATTACATCAGCCTTGACTACGGTATCGTCGTCCGCGCCGATTGCTACGAAAACGACACGCTCATTTATCATCTCGAAACGAACGCCCTTTACGAGCTTTCGGACTCCGCCGAGCAGCTCGATTCCGCACTGTCCTAAGCGGTTTTTTCCGCGCTCTTACGAAAGAAGCAGTGCCGCAAACAGAAGCGGAAGGATCTTGTCTCCGCTTTTGCGCGCGTCGGACAGGAAAACAAGCAAAAGGATCAGAAGCAAAAGATCGTCGGGACGAAGTGCCTGCGGCGTTTTTCCCGCCGAAAGCTCCCCCCTTAGCGCGCTTTGCGCGCTAAGCGAACTTTGCGCCGCGCCCGTTTCCTCTTCTCTTTCGGGAAGCGCTTTTTGCGCCGCTCCCTTCTCTTTCAAAAAAGCGTCCGCCGAAAAGCTGTCCTCGAAGGACTGCACCGGTATGTCGCCGTATTTTCCCTCTTTGGGCGGCTGAAATGAACGTGAATACATTTGTTTTCTCCCCTTTTAAAAACCAAAGCCTTTGAACAGATCGTTTTCTCCCAATTGATACAAAACCTTCGCCGCGCCGAGCGCTTTGATAAGGCTGTCCGCCTTCTTTTGCCGCGCGGGGTCGAGAAACGGACGAAGCGCCATCAGAAGCTTCACGCGGTTGTCCGCGCCGTCGTCTCTTCCTGCCGAAGGCTCTTTCCGCTCCGGAAGCACGGTTTCTGCCGTGCTTTCCGTGTTGTGCGGCACGTCGGACGCATCGGGAAGAAGCGCCGACTCTTCCGTTTTCGCGCTTGCTCCTTCTTCGCTATCCGCGCTCCCGTTTTCATGCGGCGGCGCGTTTTCCGACGAAGCGTCCGCGTTTTGTGCCCCGAGATTCTGCGCGATCTTTAAAATGCTTTTCATGCTGTCCGGGTCGGAAAGAATCGCCCTCAGCGTATCTCCCAATTGCTGATCCATTCCCTTTTCCTCCGCTGTGCGTTTTTATGTGCGTTCTCAACCGTTTTCGGTCATCGTTTTTTTGATCTTCTCCGCCTTTATCGGATCGATCTTTCCCATTAAGCTGTTGATATCCGCAAGATCCATCCCGCGTACGGCGTTTTTGATCTTTTCCATATCTTTCTCGGACAGGGTAAGATTGCCCTTGCCTCCGCCGAGCGCCTTGACCGCGACCGAGATCCTATCGCCCAGTTCTTTGTCCGAAAGACCTTTTACCTTTTCCCATTCGTTTTGTTCCAGCATCGTATCTTCTCCCTCCAAATTCCGTTAAGTTCTGTAAAATCCATCAAAGAAGCGTCGGAAGTTTCCTTGATTCCAGTATATGCGGGTTTTCTTCCCGTGTGAACCGAAAGGACGGATTCTTTATGAAAATTTATGTTTTTTCCGATTCTCACCGCGCCTGCACCGCCATGGCGGAGGTTCTCACGCAAAACAAAGGCGATTACGATACGGTTATCCACTTGGGCGACCATTTTACCGATTGCAAAGCGCTCGAGCCGATTCTCGGCGTAACGCCGCTGATCACCCTGCGCGGCAATTGCGACAGCGACACGCCCGATCCTTCGGTCGTACCGTCGTATGCCGTCGAGCTTTACGGGATTCGCTTTTTTCTCTGCCACGGGCATGAACAAAGCGTAAAAACCACCTACGACGTTCTCTTTAACGAAGCGCGGCGTTACGGCTGCCGCGCGGCGCTGTTCGGGCACACGCACGTTCCGCTTTGCGAGACGCGGGGCGGCATTACCATCTTCAACCCCGGCAGCATCGGCGTGCCTTATCCGCCGCGAAAGCCGAGCTACGGCGTTATTACCATCGAGGGCGACCTTGTAATGTATGAAATTCGGGAGGTATGACCTTGCAGGAAAAAGTTACACTGAAAAACAAAAAAGCCGCGCGCGTCTCGGCTCTTTTGATGATCTTTGCGGTCGCGGCGTTTGCTTTTGCAAAAGCGGCGGGCGCAGGCGCTTTTCTTTTGCAGGCGCTCGGACTTTTGTCCGCCGCCGTCGGCATCTCCATGCTGATTCGCTATGTTTTGACCGATTATCTTTACTCGCTTGAGGACGGTCATTTTGCCGTGCGCAAGATCAACGGAAAGAAAAGTCTTTTGGTCGCCGACATTCCCCTTTGCGACATAACGTCCCCGCCGCTCACCTCGGCGCAATATCAAAAAAGATCATCGGAAACGGGAAAAACGCGCGTCTTTTCCTTCATCAAAAATCTTGACTCCCCCGACGAGTGCTATCTGTTTTGCAATGTCGGCGGCGAGAGCTATGTTCTGCGGCTCGAGCTTACCGAGGCTTTTCGGTCGGCACTTTGCGAGGCGATCGAAAGGGCTCGGATTCAAAAAGAACGCGAAGAGATCGACGAGGACATCGAGGACGAAGAGTAGTTCCGCTTTTTTTAAATCATTCGGAGAGGAAGAAAACAGCCAATGGCACAGTATAATGAAGCAATTTTGTTAAAATACGGCGAGCTTGTTTTAAAGGGCTTGAACAAATCCTATTTTGAAGGTCAGCTGCTGCGCGATATCGCAAGCCGCCTGCAAAAATACGGCGAATTTTCCGTCAAAAAAGCCCAGTCCACCGTGTATGTAACCCCCGCCGACGAAAACGCCGTGCGGCATATGGACGACGCGCACCGCGAAATGGGCAAGGTGTTCGGAATCGCCGCCTACAGCCGCACCGCCGTCGTTGAGAAAAATATCGACACCATTCTTTCAGTGCTGCCCGATTACGTCGCGCCGAAGCTGAAAGGCGCGCGCACCTTCAAAGTCGAAGCCAAGCGATCCGACAAGACCTTTCCGCTCGACTCTCCCGCTATTTCCCGCCTTTGCGGCGGGGCGCTTCTCGACCGATTTCATCATTTGAAAGTCGACGTAAAAAACCCCGACGTAACGGTCATTGTCGAAATACGTGATTTTGCCGCTTATCTTCACTGTGACGCCGAAGAGGGTGCGGGCGGCATGCCGGTCGGCTCGTCGGGCAAGGCGCTGCTTCTGCTCTCGGGCGGAATCGACAGCCCGGTCGCGGGCTACCGCGTCGCACGGCGGGGCGTTACCGTCGACGCACTGCATTTCGAAAGCTATCCTTACACGAGCGTTCAGGCGCGTGAAAAGGTCATCGAGCTTGCCGAGATCATGGCGGACACCTGCGGCGACATTCATCTGAACATCATTTCGGTCACGCATATCCAAGAGGAACTGCGCGACAAATGCCGCGAGGAGTATTTCACGCTTCTTCTGCGCCGCTTCATGATGCGCATTGCCGAGCGGATCGCCCTTCGTTACGGCTGCGGCGCGATCGTCACGGGCGAGAGCATCGGACAGGTCGCAAGCCAGACCCTGCCCGCCCTTGCCGTCACCAACGACGCGGTAAAATCGATTCCGATCCTTCGTCCGCTCATCGCGCACGACAAAGAAGAAATTGTCCGTATCGCGCGAAAGATCGGCACCTTTGATACCTCCATTCTTCCCTACGAGGACTGCTGCACCGTCTTTACCCCCAAGCACCCCGTAACCAAGCCCGAGCTTTCAAAGCTCGTTGAGGAGGAAAAGAAGCTGGATGTCGAAGCGCTGATCGAAGAGGCGCTTGCCACCCGTACTTACCAAAAAATCGAGCGCGCATAATGCTTTTTGGGAGGGATAAAACCATGATCGATGAAAAAATAGAAGCGCGTCTTGTCCGCCTTCTTTCCGAAAGCGGAAAGACCGTCGCAACAAGCGAATCCTGCACGGGAGGACTTCTGTCCAAACGCATTACCGACATTGCGGGAAGCTCCGCCGTGTTCGGTTACGGCGTCTGCACCTATGCCAACGAAGCCAAAGAAAAGCTTCTTTCGGTTCGTCATGAGACGCTCGAAACGCACGGTGCGGTGTCCCCCGAAACGGCGCTGGAGATGGCGCGCGGAATGCTTCGGCTCTCGGGCGCGGATATCGCCGTTTCCACAACGGGGATCGCCGGTCCCGACGGCGGCACGGCGCAAAAGCCCGTCGGACTTGTTTACACGGCAGTCGCCGCAAAGGACGGGCGCGAAACGGTAAAAGAGCTTCGTCTCGGAAACATCGAAAACGCCTGCCGCGACACGATCCGTTCCGCCGCCGCGGACGAAGCGCTGCTTTTGGTATACGAAACGCTCCTTTCCTCGGAAAAATCGGAGAAAAGCACATGAACGACGAGCTTTTCGCGGCGATTCGCGAGCTGTGCGGCGCAGAACCTTTGCGTATAACGCTCAGCAACCCGAAAAACGCCGTCCAAAAATACAAAAAGCAAACCGTCCGCGCTCTTGCGGACGGGTATCAGATCGAAAGCTTTACCGACAAACAGGCTTTTCACGAAAACTGCCCGAAGGAAGCGCTTCCGCAAAAGCTCTCGGATGCGATGGAGCAATATTTCCGTCAGTGCAACGCCGTCTGTGTCGGCTTTGATTACGAATTAAAGCTTTCCAAAAAGGGAAAGCTCTTAAAAAACCGCCGAAAAAATGAGCTTCGCGAAGCACAGAGCACAGCGCATGACCGAAAAAAACGGTATATTTTGGAGGAAGGCATCTTTGTGCCCGCCCTGTTCGAACTCGGCGTTATGACGCGCGACGGCAAGATCGTCGCCGCGAAGCACGACAAATTCAAGCAGATCAACCGCTTTGTCGAATGTATTCACGACGTTTTGAAGGACGAGGGAAAGGAAACCGTCGAAATTGTGGATTTCGGCTGCGGAAAATCGTATCTCACCTTTGTTTTGTACCATTACATGACCGTCGTTTGCGGAAAAAAGGCGCACATCGTGGGCTTGGATCTCAAACGCGACGTGATCGAGAACTGCGCGCGCATCGCCGAAAAATACGGCTATGACGGGCTTTCGTTTCTCTGCTGTGATATCAAAGACTATGTTCCGGAAACGCCGCCCGATATGGTGGTGTCGCTGCATGCCTGCGACACGGCGACCGATTATGCGCTTTATAACGCGATCGCGTGGAAAGCTTCGTATATCTTCTCGGTTCCCTGTTGTCAGCACGAGCTGAATCAAACCGCCTCGCCCGATGCGCTCCGCTTCATGACGGGCTACGGGCTGATACGGGAGCGGCTGTGCGCGCTTGCCACCGACGCTCTGCGCGGGAAGCTTTTGGAGCAAAACGGCTATCGCACCGAGCTTTTGGAGTTTATCGATCTCGACAATTCCCCGAAAAATATCCTGATTCGTGCGCGCCGCACCGCGCCGCCCAACGCCTACAAAAAACGGGCATTGGAAACCGAGATCGGCGAATTCGAAAAGACTTTCGGGGTAAAGCTCACTCTTCAGCGGCTTTTGGAAGCAAAAAAAGCCGAAAACGACGATGTAAAAGAATCGAAATGACCCTTTTTCCCGCACACACTCCGAACGCTCTTTTTTGAAAGGGGGCTTTAGCTTTGGAATTCGGACTTTCTTTATTTCAGTCTCCCGCTCTTTTGCAAAAAGCGGTAAACGGAGTTTTAAAACAAAACGACACTTCAAGACAATACGGGCTTGAGCTGTCCGAAAAGCAGGCGCGGGCTTTGGTCGAAAACCGCGGAAAAATTCTTCGCGACACGGGGCGGATCGAGACCGATTCTTCGGTCATGGAAAAGCTGATCTACACCTTCTGTGACTCGCCGTATGTGTCGGTCGGCAATTACGAGGATATGCTGAACGCGCTTTTGGAGCTTTTTTATATTTTCAAAAACGAGACGAACGACAAGCTTTCGGACGACGAGCTTCTTTCGTTTATGAAAAAGTCCTTTGACGGCGACTGCTTCGGTTCACTCGAGCTTTTGGCGGGGCGTGATTTTTCGGAATTGCGAAACCGTCTTTTCAAAACGGGTGAGAGCGAAGCCGAAAAGAACGAGACGCAGGCAAACGACGGGGAGGAGGACGCATGAGCGATATTGCAAGAATTTGCCCAATCGAGCGCGATATGCTCGACGAGCGCGCCTATTTTCCCTCTCTTTTGCAAAACGCGCTGTCCTCCGGGTTGCTCGACGAAAAAGACGCCGAGCGAATTCAAGGCGAGCTTCTTGATCTTTTGTCGCGGCAGATCGGACGTTTTAATAACGGAGATTCAAGCTCGGTTCGCGTCGAGACGGCGCAGGAGCTTTCGGATTCGATTCTCTATACCGTCGGCGCGTTTTTGCGGGAAAAAGAGATTCCCGACGCGGTCGATATGATAAAGACCGCACCCCTTTTTCACCTTTTTACGGCGGGGCAAAAGAAAATCGCGCGCAAGCTTTCGGTCTGCAAGCTGAGTCATGCGACCCTTTGCCGAAGCCTTTTTCAAAGCACCAACGAATTTTACCGTCCGACCGTGCGCGACGGGATACGCGGCTTTTTCAAGCTCTATCGTCCCGAATATTTTGCGCACCGAACCATCATCACCGCCGATTATCCGACAATCTGCGGTGAAGGGGCGCTTTGCGGAATCGAATTTATCGAGAAGTATCTGCACAATTTGTTTTTTGAAAACGCTTTTCTGCGGCATTTTTCGCCCGACACGGCGCATTCGTTTTTGCTTCGGCACAACCCGGGGTACGAAAAAGCGCCCGCCAATCTTTGCGAGCCGATCTTTTGTACGGCGCTTTTGTCCGTGCTGTGCGAAAAGAATCCGCTTCTTCTCTCTCTTCTGCCCGAAGACATCGAGTCGATTGAAGCGCTTCTTTGCGGCAAAAGCCGCGACGAGCTTCATTTTTATCTTTCGCACGCCGCATCGAAGCTTTTCGACGTGCTTTCCTGCGACGAAGCGCTCACGCGGTATATGACGGGTGCGCTCTCGCTTCTTCTTCCCTCTTTTGAAAACGCGGTTCGCTATCAAACACTCGGAACGCTCTGCGGCGTGAAATAATATTCGAATTTTGAAATCACGGAGGTATTCTTATGAAAATCACAAAGGATGTACGGTATATCGGCGTAAATGACCGAAAGATCGATCTGTTTGAGGGGCAATATGCCGTCCCGAACGGAATTTCCTACAACTCTTATCTCATTCTCGACGAAAAAGCTGCCGTTATGGATACCGTCGACGCGCATTTTGCCGACGAATGGATGGAAAATCTCAAAAGTGCTCTTGCGGGACGCAAGCCCGATTATCTGGTCGTTCAGCATATGGAGCCCGATCACTCGGCCGGCATTCTGCAATTTGCCAAGGCGTTTCCCGAAGCCGTTATCGTTTCGTCGGCAAAGGCTTTTCCGATGATGAAAAACTTCTTCGGCGAGGATTTTGCCGATCGAAGATTGACCGTCGGCGATGGCGATAAGCTGTCGCTCGGAAAGCACACCTTGCAATTCGTGTCGGCGCCCATGGTGCATTGGCCCGAGGTCATCGTTACCTTTGACGAATGCGATGGGATCTTGTTCTCCGCCGACGGCTTCGGAAAGTTCGGTACGCCCGACACCGACGAGCCGTGGGACGACGAAGCTCGCCGCTATTATATCGGCATCGTGGCAAAATTCGGCGCTTCGGTCGGGGCCCTTCTGAAAAAAGCCTCCGCGCTTCCCATCCGTATGATATGCCCGCTGCACGGTCCCGTTCTTTGCGACGACCTTGCGCACTATCTTGCGCTTTATTCGACGTGGTCGACTTATACCCCCGAGACCGACGGCATCGTCATCGCCTATGCTTCGGTCTACGGCAACACCAAGGCAGCATGCGAGCTTCTCGGAAAAGAACTGCGCGAAAAGGGCAAAGCCGTCGTTCTTTACGACCTTGTGCGCTGTGATATGAGCGCCGCGGTCGCCGACGCTTTCCGTTACTCTCACCTTGTTCTTGCGTCGGTCACGTACAACGGCGATGTGTTCCCACCGATGAAGGATTTCCTTGATCACCTTGCCGGGCGCGCGTATCAAAAGCGCACGGTAAGCTATATCGAAAACGGCTCGTGGGCACCGACGGCGGCAAAGGTCATGCGCGAGCTTTTGTCGGGCTGCAAAAATCTTACCGAGACCGAACACGGTGTAAAGCTTCTTTCGGGCGTGAGTGAGGACGCGAAAGAACAGCTTCGTGCGCTTGCCGACGAGCTGACCGGGAAATAAAAAAATCCGCCCACGGGCGGAAGCAAAGTCTTAACACAGTAAGTTTTTAAACAAAAGGGAGAAAGACCGACATGAACGCTTTCTTTCAATATTCGTTCACGGTCACCGAGATCGTCTACGGTGCACGGGTTCTGCCTGCCTTTGCGACTGCGCGTCACCGCAACCGTGCAAGCCACGGACTGGTTTACAAGCTGGAGGGAAGCACCGAATATCTCTTTGCCGACGGAAAGCGCTTTCCTTTTTCGGAGGGGCAGATCCTGTATCTTCCGAAATATTCGGATTATGACGTTCTTCGTATCGGCGAAGGAGCTTGTTACGCCGTCAATTTCCATCTTGCCGACCCGAAAATTGCCTTTCCGCCCTTCTCGCTTCCCGAGAAGCCCTCGGAAAAATACAAGCCGCTTTTCGTCGAGCTTGCCCAAAATTTCGGGAGCGGCACACCGGGCAGTGAAGTGCTGTGCTTTTCACTGCTCTACCGGATTCTTTCGGAAATCCAACGGGATCATTTCCGCCGCTACAGCTCAGGCTCGCAAAGCGCTCTTGCGGAAAAGGGCGCGGCGCGGCTGAACGAGTGTCTCGGCGATTCGTCCCTGACCGTAGCAAATGTTGCGTCGGAGCTCGGCATGAGCGAGGGGTATTTCCGTCGGCTGTTTTTGCAGGTTTACGGAATTTCGCCCCGCAAATATCTGATCGCACGCCGCATTGCCCTTGCAAAAGAGCTTTTGCTTTCCGAACCGATCTCCTGTCGTGAGATCGCGTTTCGCTGCGGCTTTGAAAGCGAGAGCTATTTCAGCAAGGAGTTTCGCCGCCATGCGGGCATTTCGGCAAGCGATTTCCGAAGATCGTTTTAGCTTTTTCAAGATCTTATACCGAAAGCGCGTCTTTTCCGATCTTGTATACTCTCTCGGCATTCTCGTGGAAGATCGCCTCGTATTCGTCGTCGGAAAGTCCGAGCGACAAAAGGCGGTCGACCTCGGGTTTTACCTTCCACATGGGATAATCGGTCCCGAAAAGAACGCGGTCGGCACCGAAAAGACGGATGTAATGCCGAATCTCCTCATCACTCATGGCAAAAAAACATGAGGAGCAGTCAACAAAAAGATTTTTGTGTCCGGGAAGGTACTTTTCGGCTTGATCCCAGACCGAATAACCGCCGAAATGCGCGCCGACGACCGTAAGGTCGGCATAAATTTCGAGAAGCGGCGCCAAACGGTTGGGGTTGGACATATCGTACCGTTTGTCGCCCATATGCATAAGGATCGGAAGCTTGCCCTCGCACTCGTCGTAGATCCTCAGACAGCGGTAATCGTCCATTTTAAAGCCCTGTATATCGGGATGAAGCTTTACGCCGTGCAGACCGAGCGCGAGGATCTCCTCCACGTCTTTCTTAATATTGGGGCTGTCGGGGTGAAGCGTACCGAGACCGGTCATTTTCCCGCCGCTTTCCTTCACGGTCGCGGCGATGAAATGATTGATCGACGATACCTGCTCGGGTGTCGTCGCTACCGACTGTACGACATAATGGTCGATCACTCCCTCTCCTTCCTTCAAAAGAGTCCCGACCGTGCCGTCGTAACACATGTCGATCCCGTAAAACTTTCCCGTTCCCGCCGTGGCTTTCAGCGCGATCTTATCGGGGTAAATGTGACAATGGGCGTCCACGGTTCGATAATGCTTCATGGTTGTTCATCCTTTCCGCAAGCGGTTTTATTCGCCTGCTGTGTTTTTCATCGATTGCAGTTCTGATTCAAACGGAGTTTATTTTATGACACTTCAAAAGGTTGCCCGCCTTGCGGGCGTTTCGGTTTCCACCGCCTCCAAGGCGCTGACCAACAGTAAGGACGTAAGCGACGAAACAAAGCGTCTTGTTCTGAGCGCGGCGGAGACGCTCGGTTATTTCAGCGAAAACAAGCGCCGCAAGCTCGAAAACCGCAAAACCGACAATCCTACCGTCGGCATTATCTGCCCCGAGATCATCAGCGTTTATTATTCCGAGATCGTCACAAACCTTTGCCGCAAAATTACCGAAACAGGCGGAAAGGCGTCGGTTTTCATTTCGGAATTCGACAACAACCGCCAAAGCGACATTCTGCGCCGCTGCGTTGCGGAAAGTGCGATCGACGGAGTCCTTTCACTGGACAGCGAGGAAAGCGTTTTGCTTCCGAGCTCTCTTCCGACGGTTTATCTGACGCGCACGAAAAAATGCGACTGCGTTTACAACGATTATGAAAGCGGACTTTCGGACATTGTCTCGTATCTTACGGATATGGGACATCGCTCCGTCGCCTTTGCGGGGGAGCCGCTTACGCGCGCAAAAGAGGCATATTTTCTTCAGGCGCTCGAGGCGCAATGTCTTGATTGCCCCGCAGAGTTCGTATTCTGCGAGAAGGGACGATTCGAGCTTTCGGGAAAGCGTGCCGCGGAAAAGCTGCTTGAAAATCCCGTCCGTCCGACGGCGGTCATCTGCGCCTACGATGAGATCGCCTACGGGCTGATCAGCACGCTTCGCAGGGCGGGGGTTCGCGTTCCGGAGAACATCTCGGTCATCGGGATCAACGACATTCCGACCTCAAAGTATCTCGACACGCCGCTGACGACCCTTCGGCATGACGTCGAGCGGCTTTGCGACGAAGCGCTGCGTCTGCTTCTTGACCGTCTGAAAGATCCGAAAGCACAAAGAGCGCCGATCTCGATCGCGATCCCGTGTGCGCTCGTCGAGCGAAGCTCGGTTTTAAAAATCAAGACTTGACGCGGACCCCCAAAAGGCGGGCGATTACCTCACACTGCTCGGACGACAAAATCGCGCCGCGTAGCTCCGAAACGCTCTGCGAGAGAACGATCTCGCCAATGTCGTTGTCGGTAAGATCGATTCCCGCAAGAGACGTATGAAAAAACGAACAGCCCTGCAGCCGACAGCGATGCAGGACTGTTTTTTTCATTATGCAGGCAGACAAAACCGCGTCGCGCATAAGGCAGTCGGAAAACTCCGCATCGGAGAACTTGGTTTCGGAAAAAGAGGAAAGCGTTAAATTGCAATCGGAAAAGACCGTGCCGTGCTCAATGCTTCCGTTCAGCCGTGCACCGAGCAATTTGCAGTCCTCGAAACGGCAATTCGAAAAATAGGCGTCGGCAAAATTACTGTTCGACAGATCGCAGCCGCAAAAAGTCGTGTCGGTGAAAGAGGAGCGGGAAAAATCGCAATCGGCAAGAACGCATGAGGAAAAACGGCAAAAAACCACTGCCGTTCCCGCAAAATCTCCCGCCGCACGCATTCCGATCGCTTCCTTTCGCTCATAGGGAATTTCCTCCCGGCGGCAGTATTCAAGCGAAAGCGCAAGAGCTTCCTCGCGTTCGGTCGGAACGACCGCTTTTTTCGCACTCATACTTTCTCCTTTCGTCTTCCGGCAACCACCCGCATAATGCCGCTGTAGTCGGGAATCGTTTCCGACGAAAAGCCCTCAGATTCCAAAATGTCCCGAACGCCCGCTGCGGTGTCCTCGCCCGCTTCAAAGGCAAAAAAGCCGTCGGGGCGAAGAACGGATTGAAATCGGCGGACGATAACGCGATAGAAGAAAAGCCCGTCCTCCCCGCCGTCCAGCGCCATATGCGGCTCGCGCAGCACCTCGCTCGAGAGCTTTTTCATATCCCCCGAGCGAATATACGGCGGGTTTGAAACGACCGCGTCAAACAGCCCCTCGGGCGAAAAAGTCCGAACATCGGCGCAAACAAGCGTCAGCCGATCGCAAAGGTTATATCGATCACAATTTTTTTCGGCATAGAAAAGCGCATCTTTCGAAAGATCGATCGCCGCGGCGCAAAGGTCGGGGCGAGTCGCAAGCAGCGCCGTCGGAATACAGCCGCTCCCCGTGCAAAGCTCGAGAAAGCGTCCGTTTCGCGGAAGATTTTTGGACACATATTCGGTCAGGAGCTCGGTCTCGGGACGGGGAATGAGACATCCCTCGCCGCACGCCATCGGAAGCCCGTAAAACTCCCATTCGCCGAGAATATATTGAAGAGGCCGCCCCGCGCATTTTTCCTCCAGCGCCGAAAGAAGCGCTTTTTCGGTATCGGCGGAAAAAGTCTCATCGGCGCGCAGCGGAAGCGACTCGCGTGAAAGTTCGGAGAAATGAAAGAGAAGCGCGCGCGCCTCAAACGACGCGGTGTCGCGCTCCTTCTGTTCGGGCGGCGCGGTATCGTAGATCTTACCTGCGGCAAGGTGCAGAAATTCGCGCCCCGTCATGCGTTTTCTTCGTCCGAGGTCGTGTCCCCGTTCCCGTTCGATTGATTTTCGGTTTTTTCTTGAGAATCCTCTTCGGATTCCTTCTCCTGCGCCGCCAAAATCGTGCGGATCTCGGGATAGTCGTCAGGAAGCGCCGCCATAAGCGAGCGGATCGCGACCTCCATTTGCTTTTCATCGGGTTCTTTGGTCGTCAGACGCTGGATCCAAAGCCCGGGAGCGGAGAGAATTTTGACCAAAAGATTATCGTGCCGTCCCGCGTAGCGGATAAACTCGTATCCCAGTCCCACCACAACGGGAAGGGTAAGAAGGCGAAGCGCCGTCTGCAAGAGATTGTTTTCGATGTTTACGAAAAAAAAGCCGACGAAAATGCCGATGATCATCATCACAACGAGAAAGCTCGTCCCGCAGCGGGGATGAAAGCGCGACTGCTTTTTCACGTTTTCCACCGTAAGCGGAAGATAGGCTTCATGGCAAAAGACGCTTTTGTGCTCCGCGCCATGGTACTGAAACGTCCGCTTGATGTCGGGAATAAGACCGACAAGGGCAATATACACAAGGAAAATTACGATTTTAAAGACGCCGTTGAAAGCGCTCTTCAAAAGACGCATTCCGGATCCAAGCTCCGCTCCGAAGATCGCGTTGGATGTGACGGTCGGGATATACATAAAAAGAAAGATCGAAAGAGCAAGCCCAAGGACCGTTCCGATCACCGTCGCGACTGCCGTAACGCTCTTGCCGAAATGCTTATCCATCCATTTTTCGAATTTGGAGGGCTCCTCCTCTTCCTCCAAGCCCAGCATCTCGACCGACTTGTTCATAATGCGGATCGAAAGCTTCATCATGGTGACAAAATTGACAACGCCGCGAATAAGCGGGAGTCGCAGGATCGAATGCTTTTTGTCGGGCGGGGTCATTTCCTCCACATCGGTCTTGATATTGCCGTCGGTGCCGCGCACCGAAAGGGCGACGCGATTTCCGGCGCGCATCATTACCCCCTCCAGAACCGCCTGACCGCCGACGCTGCCCGCGCGGGGATCCGGCTTTCCCTTACCGCATTCGCCGGGGCAGTTGTTTTTCTTTCCGTCGCTCACGAATAATACCTCCTTTTCGATTGGTATTGTGCTTGATTTTGATTAAAAGCCGTTTCGCGGTCTATACTATTTAAAGAACCCGAATCTTGGAAAGCACGGAAAGACCCGCGCATTTTTCGCAAAGCTCGTTCTCGCTCATCGGCTCGGTGATAAACGCCGCCGCCTTGCCGTTGCGGAAAAAGTGCTTCGGCGCAAAACGGGCAAAAAGCTCTTCGCTTTCGGTGCGAAGCATGAAGCGGCAGAGGTATGTTTTCGGATCAATAACGACCCCCTCTTCGGCAACCGACCAGGTGATCGCCTTTTTGCATTCGCGCGCAATATCCACGATATCGGCGACAACGGCGCTTGCCGTCGGGAGCTTGCCCGCACCCCGACCGTAAAACAGCACGTCGCCGACGGCGTTTCCGCAAACGGTGATGGCGTTGTACACATCGCGCACACCCGCCATGAGAAGCTCTTTCGATACAAGGTGCGGCGCTGTGACGATATAGACGCCCGCGTCGGTCTTTTCCGCGCGCCCGAGAAGCTTTACGGCATAGCCGAGCGACTGTGCCGCCTCGACATCGGCGATGGTTATGTGTGTAATGCCCTCGCAGGCGACCTCCTCGGGGCGGATCTGATAACCGAAAGCAAGGCTCGAAAGAATGCAGATCTTGCGGCAGGTGTCGGTTCCCTCGACATCAGCGGCGGGATTCGCCTCGGCGTAGCCGAGTGACTGCGCGATCTTCAGCGCCTGTTCGAAATCCATGTTTTCTTCGATCATTTTGGTTAAGATAAAGTTGGTCGTGCCGTTGAGAATGCCCGCGATCGACGTGATGCGATTGGCGGCAAGGCACTGCCACAGGGGACGGATGATCGGAATTCCGCCGCCGACGCTGGCTTCGAAAAGATAATTCACGTTGTTGTCGCGCGCAAGAGCCAAAAGCTCGGTTCCGAAGTTTGCGACGACCTCTTTGTTGGAGGTCACGACGTTTTTACCCGCCAAAATCGCGCGCTTGGAAAATTCGTACGCAGGGTGCGAACCGCCCATCGTCTCGACCACCATCACGACCTCGGGGTCGTTTAAGATTCTGTCGAAATCCATCGTAACGCGGTCGCCCAGCTCATGCTCGGGGAAGGAGCGGCGATCGAGAATGTATTTTACGTTGAGGTGCTCGCCGCACAGCTTTTCGGAAAGCTCCTTACCGTTTTCGCGAATCACCTCGGCAACGCCCGAACCGACGACGCCGAAGCCCAAAATTGCAATCTGTATCATAAAATCGTTTTTGTCCTTTCCGTTTGTTTCACGGCGAATAATCCGCCTTTTATTTTAATGTTTAATTGTATCATGTTTCCGTTACAAAATCAACCGTTATTTTATAAACAAATATACAAAAATTCAAATTGTACCGATCGGCACGGGGGACGTTATGCTTTATTCTTCCGAATTCACCTCAAAGCTTGCAAACATTTTTTACATCGCCGCGCTGTCCTTGCTCGGTTTTTTCTTTCTGTCGCGCTTCGGCGGCATTTTTTTCTCGATCCTTCTTCCCTTTCTTCTCGCCCGCGCGATCTCTTCGGTTTTGCATGCGCCGACAAAGTATCTTGCCGATACCTTTCACCTATCTCCGAAGCTCGTCTGTGTGCCGATCGTGCTTACTTTTTTCGCGGCGCTTTTTTCGTTTGTCTACATTGCCGCCGCGCGTCTTGCGCGTGAGGCGACGGGATTTTTTACGGCGGCAAGCGGACTTTTCGATACGCTTCCCGAGCGGGTCGCGTCGCTTTCCGACACGGTGAAAGGAACGCTTGCTTCTCTTCCCTTTTCGGATAAAATTCTTCTTTTTGCCGAAAAGGCTCTGCCGACTTTATCGGAGAAGCTCTCGTCGTTTGCCGCCGAGACGCTCCCGTCGATCGTTTTGTCGGTGCCTCGTTTTCTTCTTGCCTTTGCCGTCGGCGTCCTTGCCTCCTGCTATTTTACCGCGCAAAAGGAGGAACTCGACAAGGTACTTTGCGCACGGCTTCCGAACAAAATCTATACTCTTCTCTGCGGTTTCCGCACCGCTCTGCGCGATACTGCGGGCGGATATCTGCGCGTTTACGGAACGATCGGGCTTATAACCTTTTGCGAATTGTTTTTAGGGCTTTTGTTCATCTGCCGCGATTATGCCCTGCTGGCGGCGCTTGTCGTCACCTTTGTCGACATTCTGCCGGTTTTTGGCTGCGGAACGGTGCTGGTGCCGTGGGCGCTTTTCGAGTGGGTGGGCGGGGACGGAAAAAGTGCGGTCGGACTTTTGATCCTCTATATCGTGATCTCTGTCATCCGCCAAGGGATCGAGCCGCGCATTCTCGGCTCGGTCATGGGGCTTTCCCCGCTGTCCGCACTCTTTTTCATGTATGCGGGCGGAAAGCTTTTCGGAGTTTTGGGGCTGTTTTTGCTGCCGTTTTCGGCGGTAATCGTGAAAAATCTTTACGAAAAAGGACTGTTCCCCGCGGCAGAGGAAAAAACGAGGAAGAAAAATCCCGAAAAGCTCCTCTCGTCCGCCCGCGAAAAATATCGGCGGTACACCAAGGAAAGATAGAAAACCCGCCGTATTTTTCTTTACAATTTCGGAAAAAAACGATACGGGTCTTTTCCTTTTTTGCGTCGGGTACTTTTTCATATCAGAAAAAAACGGATTTTTTCATAAAAAACGGAAAATACCCATAGACAAACGGGTCTTTCCCTGCTATAATAAAAGTACCCAAAAATCGACATGCAAAGAAAGGAAATTTTATGATGAAGAAACAAACGGCGCGACTTTTGGCTCTTTGCCTTGCCGCTCAGTCCGTGCTGCTTCCGGTTCATGCCGCCGACGCACAGGTCGAAAACATCGACGGCGTTTCGACCGTTTTTGTGAGCAACTTCGGACGCGTGAACTATGAGGGCAAAAATTACACCGCATTCAAAGATTTTAACGAAGCGCTTGCCGCACTCGGTAAGGACGGCGGAAAGGTCGTTTTTGCCGCGACCGCTCCGCTTTCGGAATTCAAAGATACTGCGGGAAGAGGTTCGCTTACGCTTCTCGGCACCGGAAAAAAGCCCTCGGGCAACACTCTGGATTTCACGGGGCGCGAAACGGTGGAATTTGCGGGACATCTTTATCTCGACATGCTCAACATCAAAGCCGACGAAGGCGCGATGCTGCTCACGAACGGATATGACTTTGTCACCTATTCGAATTTTGACACCAACTTCAGCGAAAAGTATTCGCCCGAAGGCAACACCATTACTTATCCCGCTCCCCTCTCGATCGCACCGGGAAGCGGCGCGGGAGTCGGAAGCATTTCGCTTGCCGCGGGCGTATATGACCGCGTAGTGGCGGGCGCGCACTCCGACGC
>URJL01000026.1 GCA_900548115.1 uncultured Eubacteriales bacterium | reverse complement strand
ATTGCCGTGAAATTGAATTCGGATGGTCAGAATTCAATTTCACACTACCTGTGTTATGTCGGCAAAAATTTGACTTACCCGCGTTACGTTGACATAAAGCTTTGATGCGTACCCAAGCCTTTCCCCAAGGGGAAGGCTTCGGATGGTGTGAACTGTAATTGCGGCAATTGAGCAAATAACGTTTTTGATTGAGCACAACAAGTTTGCACAATCAGGGGATTTTTAAGAGCGTAAGCCCTTAAACTTTTCTTTCTTTTTGGTACTTTTTCTTTTTTGAAGAAAAAGAAAAAGTACGTTATACATTGCAAGAACAGCGAGAGAACGTGATGTAGGCAAAACTTGTTTTTGCGCTTTCGCCCGCACCTTCGGCACGGGCGCACGGGAATATTTTGCCGCAGGCAAAATTTCTCTCACTTTGCGTAGCGATGTGACGCATTCGTCACGGCTTTGCCGTGCCACCTTCCGCACTTGATCGAAGATCACAGTGCAGCAAGGGAAAAGGCTTCAAAAGTGGGCGCGACCCGTAACGGCGGCAATGGTAAACATATCGTTTTTGATTGAGCGCAGCAAGTCTGTACAATTAGGGGATTCTTAAGGGCTTAGCCCTTAAGTTCACTTTTCTTTTTGGTACTTTTTCTTTTTTGAAGAAAAAGAAAAAGTACGTTAATACATTGCAAGAACAACGATAGAACGTGATGTGACGCGTTCGACGCGCTTCGCCGTGTCACCTTTCCATCGAGGGGGAGGCTTGAGAAGCGATTCTCGAATTCAAATCACAAATACAGCTCGATTTTCCGATAGCTCTTCCGATCGAGCTTCGAAACATCGGGAATATGATAGCGGTTTCCGTCGACGTCGATGAGATAGATATTGTGCTCGCCGAGGCGGATAATGCTTCCGAAGGGGTTGCGGAGGACAAAATCGACGTCGCCCTTATCGGTGGCGCATTTGAAATAGACAAAGCCGAAACGGTCTTTGGTCGAATAAATGCGCGTGATCTCGGGGATAAAATAGGTCTTGTCCAGCACATCGCGCAGCATGGCGGCGGTTTTGTCGTCAAAATCCGCAATGCTGCGGATAACGCCGATTTCAAAGCCGTCCTCCTGCAAGACCGACACGAGCCCGTCGGGATGATCGAAGGGAAAGTCGCGGTGCAAAAGCACTCTTCCGTAATCGCGTTTCCCGTCGGGGGTATATTTTATCGGCGGCGCTTCTTTTCTTCCGTGTCCGCCGGGACCGTGCCCGCCGCCGTGGGGAGGAGGACCGCCCGGACCGCCGGGAGGCGGCGCGCCCTCGCCTACGCCGTCGTCAAACAGCTTTTCGGGTTGTACGTCCTCGGACGAGACCATTTCCAAAAAGCCGTTTTTCGACAGCGAAAAGGTCGTGTTTTCGGGAGTGAGATAGGTTATATTCACAATATCGGTAAAGGAGGTCTTGTCCTCCGCGCCGATTTTTTTCAGTTTTTCCATATTCTTGCCCTTTCCGCACCTTATTCGATACCAATCGAACGAAGCGCCTCCGCCTGCATACGGTAGAGATTATAATAAACGCCGCGAAGCGCGAGAAGCTCTTTGTGCGTGCCGTATTCCGGCATTTTCCCGTCGTCGATGACGACAATTCGGTCGGCGTCGCGCAGCGTCGAAAGCCGATGGGCGATCATGATGGTGGTGCGCCCCTTGGAAAGAATGCCGAGTGCGCGCTGAATGCGCCGCTCGGTGCCCGTATCCATGGCGCTGGTCGCCTCGTCGAGAATCAAAATTTTCGGATCTTTCAATATCGCGCGGGCGATCGAAATGCGCTGGCGTTCACCGCCCGAGAGCGATTTATAGCCGCGTCCGACCCGCGTTTCGTAAGCGTCGGGATATTTCACGATAAAACGGTGCGCATCCGCCATCTTCGCCGCCTCCATGACCTCCTCGTCGGTCGCTTCGGGACGGGCATAGCGGATGTTTTCCATGATCGTGCCGGCGAAAAGATACGTCTCCTGCGACACAATGGCGACTCCCGCATGCAGATCGCGGAACGACAGGTCGCGCACGTTGATCCCGTCGATGAAAATATTGCCCTCTTCGGTGTCGTAAAGACGGATGAGAAGATTGACAAGCGTGCTCTTGCCCGCGCCCGTCTCGCCGACAATGCCCACCGTCTCGCCGGGCTTTATCGAAAAGTCGATATCGGAGAGGATCTTGCGGGTCTTATCGTAGCCGAAGGACACGTGCGAAAAGGTTATCTCGCCGCGGCATTCGGGCAGGGGCGTTGGATGTTCGCTTTCGGCGACCTCGGGGATCGAGTCGAGAATTTCGAAAACGCGCGAAATGGCGTTGATACATTCCGCCCACCAGCGCGACACCTCCGAGAAAAAGCCGAGCGGCGAATAGATGAGTCCCATATAGCCGATAAAGGTCATGAGCGTTCCGAGCTTCATCTCGCCCTGCATGACCTGCCAGCCGCCGTAGCCCCACACGATGAATGTGCCGATATAAAGAGCAAAGCCGATGAGTGGGAAGACGCTCGAGTTCAGAAGTCCGATGGTCTTGGCGGTGTCGGCGTAAGCGGCGCTTTTTTTGTCAAACCGCATTTTCTCGTCGTCCTCGCGGGCAAACGCCTTGACGACGCGGATGCCCGACAGAATGTCGGTGATGAGCGAATTGAAGGAGCGGCGGCGCGAATAGTTTTTCGCGTACATTTTGTCAAAAAGCAAAAGGATTTTTCGGTACAAAAACAGGAACAGCGGTACGGTGATGAGCGCCGCAAGCGTGAGAAGCGGGTCAATGCGGATCATAATGACCGTAACGGCGATGAACTGGATGATATTGATGAGAAGATACGGCAGTCCGTCGCAGAAAAAGCTGTAGATCGAATTGGCGTCGCCGTTGACCGAGGTCATAAGTCCGCCCGTCTGACGCGAGGTGAAGAAGCCGTAAGAAAGGCGGGTGATCGCCGAAAAGACGGTGGTTTTGATGTCGTATACGACCTTTGCCGCGATGCGGGCGGTGATGACGCCGTTTACCGTCGAGGCGACGACCGACAAAAGCTTTGTGCCGACGATGAGCAAAACGACATACAAAAGCTGACCGTAATATTTTCCGCCGACCTCCAGAACATCGTCGTACAGGACCGAACCTTTTACATACGGCAGCACCGCCGCGAGAACGGTCGTTAAGACAAGGCACAGAAGCGACAGCGCCATAAAGCCCTTATAGCGCAGAAAGAAGACCGAAAGGCGCTTTATCAGCTTTGTCTTGTCCATGCATTTCGGGCAGATCTTCCGTTTCGGGTCGATATAACGTCCGCCGCAGGTCGGGCAGTACAGCTCGTCGTCTTTCTTTATCTCGTCGGGCGAAAGGTCGCCCTTTTCGAGCAGGGCGCGGAGATTGTCGAGAAAGGTGTACGCGCCGTTTTGCATTGCCATCGAAAAGCGCGCAAGGGCGACGTGCTCGCCCTCGTAATCGGCGACCAAAAGTCCCGAGGTAATGTCCTTTACGGCGTCGGGGTTTTCTAACTTTTTCAGCTCGTATTCGGCGTATCCGTATTCGCGGTAAGAAAGCGTCGGCGTTTTGTTCCCGAGCTTTTTGTCGCTCGGATGCACGACGACATTACCCGACAAAACGCAAAGCGCATCGCGGGTAGCCAAAAGATATACGTCGGTATAATGATAATCGATATCGGTGTCGGTTTTTAAAGAGAAGAGAATATCCTTTTCGGACACGCCCTTTTCCTCCAAAATCGAAACGATGACCGAAGGAAGCGGTTTTGGAAGGCTCATACATCCTCCGAATTTTTCCCTTGGGAGTTTCAACCTTCATTCTATCACAGAAAAACCGCTTTGTCAACGAGCGTGTGTCGAATATTGTCCGAAAATGTTTTTATTTTTTCCCGCCTTTCTCGGACAGGACGGTTTTCGCCGAAATTGCCCGAATCAATTCCGTGTAAATTGCGGGGCAAACGGTATGCAACCATATAATAAGGAAAAGAACCGCCGCGCACGTTTACACATTATCTCATGTTTGTTCAGCGTTTAAAAATAATTTTTTCGGCAAAACCTATTGCATTTTCCCTCCGCTTGCGTTTATAATAATATACTGAGACAAACAAAAGAAAAAGTCGAATCAAAATACAGCAAAACCGAAAAACGAAAAAAAACGAAAGAAAGGAGTGACCGAACATCCGAGACGAAATCCTCACCTCACGCCGCAATCCGCGCGTCCTTGCCGCAAGCGCGCTTTCGGACAAAAAGGAGCGCGACAAAACAGGGCTGTTTGCCGTCGAAGGGGTAAAGCTGTGCGAAGAACTGTTAAAGGAATCGCTTGAGATCACGGCGGTCTTTTGCACAGAGCGCGCGGAAGTAAAAAACCCCGCGCTCACAAGGGCGCTTTATGAAGCGTCCGCAGAGACGTATTCCGTGACCGAAGAGGTTTACGGAAAGCTCACCGAGGAGCAGAACCCCGAGGGCATTTTCGCCGTCGCCAAAAAGCCGCGCGTTTCGACCGATCCGCAAAACACCGAGGGAACGGGCGGTTTTCTGATTCTCGACGATCTTCAAAACCCGCAGAATCTCGGAACGGTCATCCGAACGGCGAGCGCGCTCGGCATTTCGCGCATTCTTTTGGGAAAGGGCTGTGCCGACCCCTTCGGAAAAAAGGCGCTGCGCGCTTCGATGGGAACGATCTTTAAAATTCATCTTTGCCTTTCGAACGATCTTTGCGCCGCGCTTCCCCTTTTGAAAAAAAGCGGAACGGTCTATGCCGCCGCGCTCGACGAAAAGGCAAAGGACGTTCGCACGGTTCGCTTTCTGCCCGAGGATCATTTGGTGATCGGCAACGAGGGACGCGGCATTTCGGACGCGGTACTTTCGCTCTGCGACGAAAAAGTAATCATCCCCATGAAGCAAAACACCGAATCGCTCAACGCCGCGGCGGCGGCAGCCATTCTTATGTGGGAAAAGCAAAAGGGAGGCGGCGGCTCGTGAACGAGACATGCAACACCGCGTACTTTTTGTGGCTTTCGGAGCTGTTTTATGCCGGAAGCAACCTTCCCAAACGGCTGTATCTCACCTTCGACGGCGATCTTAAGCGCATATACGAAACGCCGGGCGAATATTTTTCCGAGGTAGGCTGTACCGAGGAGGAATGCGAACGCCTTTCAAACAAGGATTTTTCGGCGGCAAACCGCATTCTCGATTATTGCGCCGAAAACTGCGTGACGCTTTTAACATACGATTCCGAGCTTTATCCCGAGCGGCTTTTCACCATCGACAACCCGCCGCCCGTTCTGTATGCCAAAGGTCAGCCGCACCGTCTGCGCGAGGGGGCGGCGGTCACGGCGGTCGGAAGCCGCGCCTGCACCGAAAAGGGCTTTCGCGACGCCTATACGCTCAGCTATAAGCTCGCCTGCGCCGGCGTCTCGATCGTGACGGGACTTGCCGAGGGCATAGACACCGCCTGCACGCTTGCCGCGCTCGACGCGGGCGGATGTGCCGTCGGGATTCTCGGCAGCGGGATTAACGTTCTTTATCCGTTTGAAAACACAAAGCTTTTCGACCGCATGTTACGCAGCGGCATTGTGCTGACCGAATTTTCGCCTTTTACCCAGCCGCTCGCGCGGAATTTTCCCGTACGCAACCGCGTTCTTGCCGCTCTTTGCGACGTTTGTCTCGTCGGAGAGGCGCGCGGCGGTTCGGGCGCGCTCATCACGGCAAAGGACGCGATGATGCAGGGGAAGAAGGTCTATGCCGTCCCCGGCGGAATTTACGAGCCGCACTGCGAGGGGACCAATTCGCTTTTGCGCTCGGGCGCTCTGCCCGTGACCAAGGCGGAGGATATTCTCGGGGAGCTTTCGTATCTTTACCCCGAATCGGTCAAAACAAAGGAACGCGCCGTGCGACACATTCCCGACTCGCCGCCCCGCACCGAAAAGGCGGAAAAGGCGGAAAGACGGCGGAAAAACCGCAAGAAGACGGAGGAAAACTCCGAAGCCGCACTTTCTTCGGCGCTTTTGCAGCCGACGGAAGAGAAAGCGCCGAAAAGAGAGATCGACCCGCACGTATGGAACGGGCGCGCCGACGAGGAAAAGCGCATTTTGGAGCTTTTGATAACCGAGGAAAAGACCGCCGATCTGCTCGCAAAGGAATGCGGCATGGACGCGGGCGACGTTCTTACGTATCTCACTCTTTTGGAGATCGACGGTCTGGTCGAATCGCTTCCCGGTGGGACGTATCGGCTGCAGGCGTGACGGACTTTGGGGCGAAGCCCCCAAAAGATCCGCCGAAATTTTAAAGACTTTTTGCGCCCGATCGAAAACAAAAAAGCTTACACCGCGGTTATTGCTTAAAATACAATTTATCCTAAAACCAATACATCTGAATTCAGGAGGAAAAACGTGTCAAATCTCGTTATTGTGGAGTCTCCCTCCAAAGCAAGCACGATCAAGGGATATCTCGGAAAGGGCTACAAGGTGATCGCCTCCAAGGGTCACGTGCGCGACCTTCCGAAGAGCACCTTCGGCATCGACATCGAAAACGGCTTCGCGCCGAAATACATCAACATCCGCGGAAAAGGTCCGCTCATCAATGAATTGAAGAAAGAGGCAAAAAACGCGACGACCGTTTATCTTGCCGCCGACCCCGACCGCGAGGGAGAGGCCATTTCGTGGCATCTTGCCAATGTTCTAGGGCTTTACGGCAACCCCAAGGCAAAGCGCGTGACCTTTAACGAGATCACAAAGCCCGCTGTCAAAGCCGCCATCAAAAGCCCGACCGACATCAATATGAATCTGGTCGACGCTCAGCAGGCGCGCCGTATCTTAGACCGTATCGTGGGCTACAAGGTCAGCCCGATTCTGTGGAAGAAGATCAAAAGCGGACTTTCCGCCGGACGCGTTCAGTCGGTCGCGACCCGCATCGTGGTCGAGCGCGAGAACGAGATCCGCGCCTTTAAGCCCGAGGAATTCTGGAAGATCGCCGCTTATCTCAAAACCGACGGCGGCGCGCTCCGCGCCTCCTTCTACGGCGACAAAAACGGCAAAAAAGAGCTGCATGACAAAGAGGAAGCCGACACCGTCGTAAACGCGGTCGAAAACGGCGTTTTCAAGGTCGGCAATATCAAAAAAGCCGTGCGGGTCAACAACCCCGCGCCGCCCTTTATCACCTCCACGCTCCATCAGGAGGCAAACCGCCGTTTCGGCTTCCGTTCGGAGCGCACGGCGCGCCTTGCGCAGGAGCTGTACGAAGGTGTTTCGCTCGGAGAGCTGGGTACGCGCGGTCTTATCACCTATATGCGTACCGACTCGCTTCGCGTGTCCGACATTGCGGCGGACGCGGCAAAGCAATATATCGAGCAGAAATACGGCGCGGATTATGTGCCCAAAACGCGCAGAGTGTATAAGCTTCGCGCCGGCGCACAGGACGCGCACGAAGCCATCCGTCCCGCCGATCTTTCGCTCGAACCGTCGCTCGTAAAGCCGTATCTTTCGCCCGAGCTTTTCAAGCTGTATAAACTCATCTGGGATCGCTTCATCGCTTCGCAGATGGAATCGGCTCTTTTGGACACCGTGACCATCGACATCGAAAACGCGGGCTATATTTTCCGCAGCTCGGGCTACACGGTAAAGCACCCCGGCTTTATGGCGGTTTATGAAGAAGCCAAGGAAGAAAAGGACGAGGATTCGCAAAAAGAAGAGGACGAAAAGGAAGCCCGCCTTCCCGAGGTCGCAGCGGGCGACGTTCTGACTCTCACGAAGCTCGACCCTTCGCAGCATTTCACAAAGCCCCCGGCGCGCTACAACGAAGCGACGCTTATCAAAGTGCTGGAGGAAAAAGGAATCGGACGTCCTTCGACCTACACTCCGACCATTACGACCATTATTCAGCGCGGCTATGTCGAGCGCGACGGAAAGTCGCTTGTGCCCTCCCCGCTCGGCGAGATGACGACCAAATTGATGATGGATTATTTCGCCGAGGTGGTCGATTACGGCTTCACCGCCGAAATGGAAGAAAAGCTCGACCGCGTGGAAAACGGAAAGACCGACATGGAGACCGTTCTTTCCGACTTTTACAAGGATTTTGCGGTGCTTTTGAAAAACGCCGAGGATAACATCGACAAGGGCGATTACAAGCTTGCCGCCGAGGAGACCGATATCGTCTGCGAAAAATGCGGCAGCCGCATGGTCATCAAAAACGGACGCTTCGGCAAATTTGCCGCCTGCCCGAATTATCCCGCCTGCCGCAACACAAAGCCGATCGACAAGGACGGCAATGTCATCGTGAAGGGCGAGGGAGCCGAAAACACGGGCGCGACCCCTGCACCCGATGATATCAAATGCGACGTGTGCGGCGGACCGATGGTCATTCGGCGCGGACGCTACGGCAATTTCTATGCCTGCGCCAATTATCCCGAATGCCGCAGTACCAAGCCCATCAACAAAGATCTGAACGTTCCGTGTCCGCTTTGCGGCTCGAAGATACTCATCAAGCACGGGCGCAAAAAGAGCGTCTTTTACAGCTGTGAAAAATATCCCGAATGCAAGTTTTCGACATGGGATATCCCGCAGGAGGAAAAATGTCCCGAGTGCGGCGGACTTCTTTTGAAAAAGAAGGGAAAAGATTTAATATACTGTCTGAACGAATCCTGCGGCTTTACCAAAACGGTGGAAAAGCCCGAAAACAAGGCGTAAGGAGGCGAAAAGAATGAGAATTATCGTAGACTGCATGAGCGGAGACAACGCCCCCGAGGCGATTGTCAAGGGCGCGGCGACGGGAGCCGCCGAACACGGCGTAGAGGTTCTTTTGGTCGGCGACGAGCATAAGATCCGCAAAATCCTGCGCGAAAACAAATTGCCCGACGAGCGCGTTTCGATCTATCATACACCCGACGCGCCCGTCACGATGGACGACGAGCCGGGCTGTGTCATGAAGGAAAAAAAGGACGCCTCTATGCCGACGGCTCTGCGCCTTTTGGCGGAGGGCAAGGGCGACGCGGTTGTCAGCGCCGGCAACACGGGCGCGCTCTTTACGGGCGCGACGCTCATCGTGCGCCGTATCAAGGGAATGCGCCGCGCCGCGCTCGGCGCGATCATTCCGCTCGGAAAGCCCATGCTTTTGGTTGACGCGGGCGCCAATACCGACGTTTTGCCCGAGCATCTTCTCGATTTTGCGCGGATGGGCGACCTTTTCATGCGAAGAGTCATGAAAGTGGGCGATCCGAAGGTGGGTCTTATCAACAACGGCACGGAGGAAAAGAAGGGAACCGAGCTTTACCGCGAGGCGCACGTGCTTCTGAAGGAATCCGATCTTCATTTCATCGGCAACATCGAGGGGCGCGACGTGCCCGAAGGGAAAGCCGATGTGATCGTCTGCGACGGCTTCACCGGAAATATCGTATTAAAGCTGTGCGAGGGCTTCGGGCTGTTTATCAAAAAAACGCTCAAGGATATCTTCTTCCGCAACGCCCGCACCAAGGTCGGCGCGGTTCTGGTAAAGGACAGCATCGATTCTTTAAAAAAGAAAATGGATTATTCCGAACACGGCGGCGCGCCGTTTCTCGGTATTTCAAAGCCCGTCATCAAGGCGCACGGAAGCTCGAACGAAAAGAGCATTCGCCGCTGTATCTTGCAGGCAAAGGATTATGCCGAATCGGGCATCATCGACGATTTTGCCGAAATGTGCCGACACGGCGAGTAACTCTTCTTTTAAGCAAAGAAATTTGCTAAGCAAATAAGTTTGCTAAGCAAAGAAGTTTGCTAAGCAAAGAAGTTTGCTAAGCAAAGAGTTTTGCCCCTTTGCGGCTGTCATGAAAGGATTCTGTTATGCAGAAGGAAACAACGCAGTATCCGTTTCCCATCGAAATTTTGGAAAAACGGATCGGATACGCTTTTAAAAACCGCCGTCTGATCGAGACGGCGCTCACCCATTCGTCGTATGCGAACGAGCTTCACGCGCGGGGGGACGACCGTGTGGAAAGCTACGAACGGCTCGAATTTTTGGGCGATTCGGTGCTTTCCATCATCGCGTCGGATTATCTTTTCGAGCATTACCGCCATTTTGCCGAGGGCGAGCTTACCAAGATCCGCGCCGCCGCCGTGTGCGAGGGAGCGCTTTTTGAATATACCAAAACCTTTTCGGGCGGGGATTTTCTGCGCATCGGTCACGGCGAGGAGCTGACCCACGGGCGTCAGCGCCGTTCGATTCTGGCGGATATTTTCGAGGCGATTTTGGCGGCGATCTATCTTGACGGCGGCTATCGTGCCGCGCGGGATTTTGCGCTGCCGTATCTTGTCGAAAAGATCCGCGAGCTTGCCTCACACGGAAACGGCGAGGACTGCAAAACGCTGCTCCAGCAGTTTGTCCAGCAAAACCGCGGGGATATTTTGGAATATGTCCTCACGGGCGAGGAGGGACCGGCGCACGATCGGAGCTTTTCGTTCGAGGTGCGCCTGAATAACAACGTCATCGGGCGCGGAAAAGGCGGGACCAAGCGCGAAGCGGAGCAGTGCGCCGCGCGCGAGGCGCTGATCTTGTTCGGCGTTATTCCCGAAAAGTCCGAATGACCCGAATGAGAAAGGTCAACATTCCCCTTTTTATCCCGCACGAGGGCTGTCCGCACGCCTGCGTTTTCTGCGACCAAAAGACCATAACGGGGAAAAGCGAAGCCGCCGATCGGGACATCGCTTTCGAGATCGAAAACGCCCTTTCGACGGTCGAAAAGGACGCGGAGTGTGAAATTGCCTTTTTCGGCGGGAGCTTTACGGGGATCGAACGGGGAACAATGGTGCGCCTTCTTTCCGACGCGTTTTCTTACGTCGAGAGCGGGCGGGTCGGATCGATCCGCATTTCCACCCGCCCCGATTATATCGACGACGAGATTCTTTCGATCCTGAAGCATTACGGCGTGCGGCATATCGAGCTGGGAATCCAGTCGACCGATGAGCGCGTTCTTCGCGCGGCGGGCAGGGGACACACGGTGCGCGACACCGAGCGCGCGTGCGAAAAGATCGTGTCGGCGGGCTTCGTTCTCGGCGGGCAGATGATGCTCGGGCTGCCCCTTTCGACGGCGGAAAGCGAGAGAAAAACCGCGCGCGACATCGTACGCATGGGGGCGCGCGAGGCGCGCCTTTATCCGACCGCCGTCTTTCCCGATACGCCGCTTTACAAAATGGCGCTGCGGGGCGAATACATACCGCTTACCCTTTCCGACGCGACGGAGCGCGCGGCGGACTGCTATGAGATCTTTCTCGACGGCGGCGTTCGGCTTCTGCGCGTCGGGCTTTATTCGGGCAGTACGAATGGGAAGACAAAACAGCCGATTCTCGGCATAACGCACCCCGCCTTCGGCGAGCTGTGCGCGGGCGAGGTGTATCGGCGAAGGCTTATAAAGAGTCTTTCGGCGCTTTCCCTGCCGCACGGTGCGTTTAGTTTGAAGATCACCTGTCCGCGCGGCGACGTTTCGAAGCTCGGCGGGCAAAAGGGCTGTAACAAAAAAGAGCTTTTCCGCCTCTGCCGCGAGCGGGGAGCGGAGCTTTCCCGTATTTTGTGGGAGGAAAAGGACGGTCTTTCCCCCTTCTCGTTTTCTCTCTCGACCGTCGCCGAAAACGAAAAAAACGATAAAATTTTCAAACCGACAAAAAGGAAGTGAACCGATTGCACTTAAAAGCGCTTGAAATGCGAGGCTTTAAGTCTTTTCCGGATAAAACAAGACTGGATTTCGAAAAAGGCATAACCGCCATCGTCGGACCGAACGGCAGCGGAAAATCCAATATTTCCGACGCGGTGCGCTGGGTTTTGGGCGAAATGTCCGCCAAAGCCATGCGCGGTCAGAAGATGGAGGATGTCATTTTCAGCGGCACCGCCAAACGCCAGCAAACGGGATTCTGTGAGGTATCGCTGATTCTCGACAACCGCGACGGCGCTTTGCCCGACGAGCACGAGGAAGTAAAGATCACCCGAAAATATTTCCGTTCGGGGGACAGCGAATATAAGATCAACGACAAAACATCGAGACTGAAGGATATTTACGAGCTTTTCTTAAACACCGGTATCGGACGCGAGGGCTATTCGGTCATCGGTCAGGGCAAGATCAGCGAGGTCATTTCGCAAAAGTCGGACGAACGGCGGCATATTTTCGAAGAAGCCGCCGGCATCTCCAAATTCCGCTACCGCAAAAACGACGCGGAAAAAAAGCTGGAGGATACCGAGGCGAATCTTGTGCGTCTGCGCGACATCGTCTCGGAGATCGAGGGACGGCTCGGACCGCTTGAAAAAGCGTCGGAAAACGCGAAAAAGTATCTGGTTCTCGCCGATCGCAAAAAAGAACTGGAGGTCGGTCTTTGGGTCGACCGCGTGGCAAAAGCCGCCGCCGAAGCCGAGGATTTCGAAAGCCGAACCGAAAAAGCGCGCGAGCAATACGAGGCGAAACAGCGGGAGGCGGACGAGGCGGAGGAACACTGGAACGCCCTTTCGGACGAACGCATGGCGAAAAACTCCGAAACCGAGCTTCTGCGCGAGAATATCGCTTCTCTCGAGACAAAGAAAAACGACCTTGCCGCCAAAGCCGCTCTTTCGGAAAACGATATCCGTCATTTCACCGACCGTCTTTCGGCGCTCGACACCGAGAAAAAACTGCTTTCCGAGGGCGAAAAGGCCCGTCTTTCGGCACAGCGGGACGAAAACCGCGCCCTTTTGGAAAAGGCGGAAGCGGCGCTCCTTGCGGCAAACGAGGACGAGAAGGCAAAGGATGAAGCCCTTGCCGCGCACCAAAGGGCGCTCGACGCGGCGGAAAACGAAATTTCGCTTTCCGAAGAGGACATCCGCGCGCGTGAGGAAGCGCTCATTGCCAACCGAATCAGCTCCTCCGCCGCCGAAAACGACGAAAAGAGCGCCGCGGACCGCCGCGCCTTTATCGAAGAAGAAATCAAAAAAGCGGGTGAAGAGGAAGAAAAGGCGCGCGAATATCTTGCCGCCGCGACCGAGCGGAAAAAAGCCGCCGAAGAAGAGCGGAAAGAGCTGAACGAGAGCCTTGCCGAAGAGGAAAAAAATCTTGCCGATTATGCCCGCGAGCACGAAGAACTCATGCGGCAGAAAAACGAGATTGCCGCGTCCTATGTCGCGGCGAAGGAGCGCAAGGAAACGCTCGAGCGCATGGAACGCTTGCTCGAGGGCTTCCCGGGGAGCGTAAAGGCGGTCATGAACGCCTCTCTTGCGGGTATCTGCGGCCCCGTTTCTTCGCTTATCACCGTTTCGGGCGAATATGTCACCGCCATCGAGACGGCGCTCGGTGCCGCCGTCACCAATATCGTGGTTGAAAACGAGGACAGCGCCAAGGGCGCGATCCGATACTTAAAGGAACACGGAGCGGGACGCGCGACCTTTCTGCCGCTTACGTCGATCCGCGCGGGCATTTTGGACGAACCAGGCATCGGGCGCGAAAAGGGCTTTGTCGGAATCGGCTCAAAGCTTATCCATTGCGATAAAAAATACGACATTGTCGCCGAATATCTTCTCGGGCGCACGGTGGTCGTCGACAACATCGACAACGCTTCGGTCATCGCGCGGAAATACCGTTTTCGCTGCCGCATCGTAACGCTCGACGGTCAATTGATCAACGCGGGCGGCTCTTATACGGGCGGCTCGGCGGCAAACCGCACGGGTGCGCTCTCGCGCGGAGCGGACATCGAAGCGCTTGCCGAGAAAATCGAAAATTGTCTTCGTGACGCGAAAAAGATCACCGACCGCATGAAAGAGCTTTCGGAAGCCCGCGCCGAATCCCAGCAATTTGTCGATTCAATCCAAAACGATCTGGAGAGCTGTGTTTCGCAGATCTATCGCTGTGAGGGCGATATCCGT
Source organism: uncultured Eubacteriales bacterium (assembly GCA_900548115.1). Classification (GTDB taxonomy): domain Bacteria; phylum Bacillota; class Clostridia; order Oscillospirales; family CAG-382; genus UMGS1052. The sequence goes on along the minus strand of URJL01000026.1, from coordinate 14,686 downwards.
CAGCACACCGAGCATGTCGAGACCTGCCGCAAGCGCGCCGAGCATGCCCGCGAACAGCTTTCGGGCGACTCTCTCGGCGGAAAAGAACGCCTGAGGGAGCTTTCCGCCGAGCGCGAAAAACTGACGGCGGAGCAGGACGAGGCGAAGAAAAAGCTTTCCGAGCAAAAAGAAAATTACGAGCGCCTTGCCGACGAATTCGACGCGGCGCAAAAGGAAAAGACCGACGCGCAGATGCGGCTTTACGCCGCCGGAAAAGACGCGGAGAACGCCAAAAGCGCTCTTTCCTCCGTCACGGCGCGCCTTGCCGAGACCGACGAAAAGCTCGACGCGATTCGTCGGGAAAAGGAGGAGCTGGAAAAGCGGCTTTGCGACATTCGCGAAGCGCTTGAACACGGAAGCGAGGATTTGGAAAAGCTCGACGGCGAGATCGCCCTTGAGCGCGAAAAATTCGACGCCTGCCGCGAACGGCTCTTGCTTTTGGAAAAGCAGACAAACGATCTTCGCGTCCGTCAGAACGACATTGCCCGCGACAAAGAGGTCTATTTCCGCGAGCTGACCCGCTGTGAAAGCGTACTGGAGGAGCGGCGAAAGGAATACGACACGCTGACGGCAAAGCTTTGGGAGGAATACGAGCTTACGTATTCCGACGCGGCGGCACTGCATTATCCTCCGCCGACGCGCGAATCCAACGCCGAGCTTGCCTCGGTGCGCGCCAAGATACGCGCTTTGGGCAGCGTAAACGTCGGGGCGGTCGAAGAGTACAAAGAGACCAAAGAGCGCTACGAATTCATGACGGGACAAATAAACGATCTTGAAAGCTCGGGCAAAAGCCTTGAAAACGTCATTCGCCGTCTGGAATCCGATATGAAAAAGCTGTTTTGTGAGGCGGTCGTCAGGATCAACGAGCAGTTCGGAGCGGTGTTTGCCGAGCTTTTCGGCGGCGGAAGCGCGTCGATCGTCATTTCCGATGAAGAGAACGTTTTGGAGTCGGGCATCGAGATCAACGTACAGCCGCCGGGCAAAATGGTCAAGAGCATTTCGCTGCTCTCGGGCGGCGAACAGGCATTTACCGCCATCGCGCTCTATTTTGCCATTTTGAACGTAAACCCCGCACCGTTTTACATTTTCGACGAGATCGAGGCGGCGCTCGACGACGTAAACGTCGTTCGCTTCGGTGAATATCTGCGCCGCCACAGCAAGGAAACGCAGTTTATCGTCATCACGCATCGCCGCGGCAGTATGGAAGCCGCCGACCGTCTTTACGGCGTTACCATGCAGGAAAAGGGTGTGTCGAGCTTCTTGAAGGTCGATGTCGGCGAGGTGGAAAAGAAAACGGGCTTGAAGCTTTGATAAAACTCCGAAACGGATCGAATAAGAACAGGGAAGGAAAAAATCAAAATGGGATTTTTCGAAAAGTTAAAGCAGGGTCTTAAAAAGACCAAGGACTCGGTTTTTAAGCAGGTCAACGATATTTTCAAAAGCTTTGTCAGCGTCGACGAGGATATGCTCGAGGAGCTGGAGGAGGTTTTGATCGCCGCCGATGTCGGGATCGACGCCTCGGAGACCATTATCGAAAAGCTGCGCGACCGCATCCGCGAAGAACGGATTCGCGACCCGCAGGACGCAAAAACGGCGCTGATGGACATTCTCTGCGAAATGATCGGCGAGCCGGAGGGACTGAAGCTTGAAAAAAAACCGACGGTCATTCTGGTGATCGGCGTAAACGGCGTCGGAAAAACGACCTCCATCGCCAAGATCGCCAACCGCCTGAAGGAGGAGGGCAAAAGCGTTGTGCTTGCCGCCGCCGATACCTTCCGCGCCGCGGCGATCGATCAGCTGGAGGAGTGGGCGGGGCGCGTCGGCGTACCGCTCATCAAGCACACCGAAGGCTCCGACCCTGCCGCCGTGGTATTTGACGCCGCCGCCTACTGTAAGGCAAAGCGCTGCGACGTTCTGATCGTGGACACGGCGGGTCGGCTTCACAACAAGAAAAATCTGATGAACGAGCTTGCCAAAATCAACCGCGTGATCGATCGCGAGCTTCCCGACTGCGGTCGCGAGACCCTTTTGGTGCTTGACGCCGTAACGGGACAAAACGCCGTCAATCAGGCAAAGGAATTTAAGAACGCCGCCGACATTACGGGCATTGTACTGACAAAGCTTGACGGCACGGCGAAGGGCGGTATCGTCATTTCCGTCAAAGAGGTGCTCGGAATTCCCGTAAAATTCATCGGAGTGGGCGAGCATATGGAGGATCTTCAGAGCTTCGACCCGCGGCAGTTTGTCGAGGCGCTGTTTGAAGAATAAATAACTTCGGAACAAAAAGAGCGCGCCGCACGTCAAATGAAGAAAAGCGCGGCGCGAATTTCAAGGAGAGACCATGACGGTAATCGTAGCGACCAAAAACGCACATAAAGTAAAAGAGATGGCGGCGCTGCTTTCGGACATTCCGGATCTTAAACTGATCACCATGACCGAGGCGGGAATCGACGCGGACATTGAAGAAAACGGCACGACCTTTGAGGAAAACGCCCTGATAAAGGCGCGTACGGTCTGCAAGCTGTCGGGAAAGCCGTCGCTTGCCGATGATTCGGGGCTTTCGGTCGACGCGCTGCTCGGCGCGCCCGGAATCTATTCCGCACGATATGCGTCGATCGACGGCGAAAACGCAAGCGACGAAAAAAACATCGAAAAGCTCTTGCGCGAGCTTTCCGCCATTCCCTCGGGCGAGCGCACGGCGCGCTTTGTCTCGGCGCTGGCGCTGGTTTTCTCCGACGGGCGCGAATATGTGACCAAGGGAATCTGCGAGGGACACATCACCCGCGAGGCGCGCGGAAACGGCGGCTTCGGCTATGACCCCGTCTTTTTCTGTCCGCAGTTCGGCAAGACCTTCGGCGAGATGAGTGAGGAAGAAAAGAACAGTGTAAGTCACCGCAACCGCAGCGTCCTTCAAATGCGCCCCCACCTACGGTGAGTGTTACCGCGCCTGCGGCGGGCGTTGCCGTAAGATTGAATTCTGATGCGCCTGCGGCGGGCGTTGCCGTACGATTGAATTCTGATGGTCAGAATTCAATCGTACACCTGCGGTGAGCAGTTACCGCGGAATGCGGGTTTCGTTAAACAAAATTCGATTCCGCACTTACGGTGGGTGCTGCCGCGCCTGCGGCGGGAATTTTTAATACGCGGGACGGAATAAAGCTTGCCGTGAACAGCGAACAGAGGAGAAAGGAGAAAGGAGAAAACAATGGAACACATTCTTTTATGGGGCACGGTTCTTGTTTTGGCACTGGTCGCCGAAATACTTACGGCGGCTTTGGTATCGGTTTGGTTCATCCCGTCGGCGGCGGTCTGTATTCTGCTGGAGCTTGTGGGGGTGAAAAGTCTCGGCATTCAAGCTGCGGTCTTTGTCCTTTTGTCGGCGGTACTTGCGTTTTTCCTTCGGAAAAAGATCGCCGAGAGCTTTAAAAAGAGCACGACAAAGACCAACGTTGACGCGCTGATCGGCAAGACGGCGACCGTCGAGGAGGATATTCCCTCGGGCGGTGTCGGCAGAGTTTACGTGAGCGGCATGAGCTGGGCGGCGTATACCGAGGAGCCGCGCGTCGTTCTGCGGGGCGAGAGCGTGAAAGTCGAATCGGTCTCGGGCGTTCGTCTTTTGTGCAAGCCGCTTGAAAACGAGGGAAAAAAGCCCGATGAAAGTCTGATCGGCAAGCGGGCGCGGGTCGAAAAGCCCGTCGACAATTTTTCCGCCGACGGGACTGTCATCTGCGAGGGCAGCACTTATCTTGCCGAAAGTGAGGACGACACGGTTCTTCCGACCGATACGGTCGTCTCGATCATAGGCTGTCGCGACGGAAAGGTTCTTTGCCGTCCTTACAATAAAACAGCAAACAACAATTCTTACAATTCTGAGGAGGAAGCATCATGGAGATCGTAATCGGTTTTGTCGTCGTTTTACTCATTCTGATCGCGTGCATCAAGATCGTTTCGCAGGCACAGGCGGTCGTAGTCGAGCGGCTCGGCGCTTATCACGGAACATGGAAAACGGGTATGCATTTTTTGGTTCCCTTTGTCGACCGCATCGCAAAGAAAATGTCGCTTAAGGAACAGGTTGCCGACTTCCCGCCGCAGCCGGTTATCACAAAGGATAACGTTCACATGCAGATCGACACGGTCGTTTATTATCAGATCGCCGATCCGAAGCTGTACACCTACGGCGTGGAATATCCCATGTCGGCGATTGAAAATCTGACGACCACCACACTCCGAAACATCATCGGTGATTTGGAGCTGGACAGCACGCTCACCTCGCGCGATATCATCAACACCAAAATGCGCGCCATTTTGGACGAAGCGACCGACCCGTGGGGCATCAAGATCAACCGCGTCGAGCTGAAAAACATTACGCCTCCCAAGGACATTCAGGAGGCAATGGAAAAGCAGATGCGCGCCGAGCGGGAACGCCGCGAAAAGATATTGCAGGCAGAGGGCGAAAAGAAAGCGGCCGTGTTGATCGCCGAGGGTCAGAAGGAATCGCTGATTTTGGAGGCGCAGGCAAACAAAGAGGCGGCGATATTGCGCGCCGAGGCCGAAAAGGAAGCCAAGATCCGTCAGGCGGAGGGTGAAGCCGAAGCCATTTTGAAGGTGCAGAAAGCGACGGCGGAGGGCATTCGTCTTCTGAACGAGGCTTCGCCGACCAAGCAGGTGCTGACCATGCGCGGCTTTGAGACGCTCGAAAAGGTTGCCGACGGAAAGGCGACGAAGATCATCGTTCCGTCCGAGCTCCAGAACCTTTCGGCATATACTTCGGTCATAAAAGAAGCGGCGGAAGCGAACGAACAAAAATGATCGGTTCTCGCCGTCAGCCAAAGCGCTTCGGGGGATTTCTTTTGAATAAACTGCTCTGAATTTGTAAAGTTTCCCTGTTTTTTGACACCTTTCTTCGATTCTTCTTGACATTTTGTACAAAATGTGCTATTCTGATTAGGTAATGATTGCTTATTTTATGTAATGAGGAGAAGAGAGAAAAGATGAGACGGTTTGTCACCCTTCTTTCGGCATTTCTTTTGTGTGTTTGTGCGCTCTGTCCGACCGCGTTTGCTGCCGGTCTCGGCGATAACGACGTTTTCGACGACTGGGATCGGGAAGTTATCCCCGGTGACATCAACGGCGACAAAGTCGTGGACGGTCTCGACCTGATCGCACTGCGCACCCGCATTGCCGGCCTGCAGAGCGACGGTACCTTTATCACAAAGGCGGCGGATCTTGACGGCAACGGCGAGATCGACGGTCTTGACCTGATGGAGCTGCGCCGCATGATCGCGGGACTTTGAGCCGAAAGAAGAAAAACGAAATAAAAATGAAAAAGAAGAGGTTTTTTCCCTCTTCTTTTTTTGCAAAAAAACGGCAATACCCGCCTGCAAAAACGGCACAGACACAACAAAGAAAATGTGACATTGCATTCTGACCATCTGAATGCAATGTCACGGCAACACCCGCCGTAGGCGCGACCGTCGGAATTCATTTTCACGGAAACGTCCGCTCAAACTTTTTCAAGCTGTGGGAAAAGGGCGCAGGAGCGCTTGAATATCCCGTTCATTTCGGCGATCGCCATGCCGTAATTGGTCATGGGCACGCCCGCCGCACGGCATTTTGCCGCGCGCGATTTCAGCTCCGCTTCGCCGAGCATGCATGCGCCGCAGTGAATCACGACGGCATACGGCGAAAGATCCTCGGGAAATTCTCCGCCCGAGGTGAAGGCGAAGTCAAGCTTTTTTCCCGTGTAGGCACGAAGCCATGCGGGGAGCTTCACCGTGCCGATATCGTCGCACTGACGGTGATGGGTACAGCCCTCGGAGATGAGAATCGTGTCGCCGTCGCACAGCTTTGAAAGCTTTTTTACGCTTTTTGCCGCGCCCTCGAGATTGCCTTTATAACGGGCAAACAGGATCGAAAAAGAGGTCAGCGGAACTTCTTTCGGAACGATTTTGTTGACAAGCTCGAACGCCTGCGAATCGGTAATGACCATTTTCGGCGGTTCGGAAAAAGCGGCAAGCGTTTTTTCAAGCTCGGTCTCGCGGCAGACGGCGGCAATTGCCCCCGCGTCGAGAATATCGCGAAGAGTCTGCTGTTGCGGCAGTATCAGCCGCCCTTTGGGTGCGGCGGAATCGATGGGCGTTACGAGAACGACCCGATCGCCGGGCAGCAAAAGATCGCCCACGATGCGTCTTTCGTTTTTTTTCGTGCCCGCAAGAGCCGCAAGACGCTCTTTCAATTCGTAAATATTCTCGCCCGTCACGGCGCTGACATAGAGCGCGTTTTCGGGAAGCGCGGGGCGCGATGCCAAAAGCTCGCATTTGTTGAACGCGAGAAGAAACGGTTTTTTGCGCTCGGACAGCTCCTTTACAAGCGCCTCATCTTCGGGACATATCCCGCGCGAAGCGTCGATCACGACAACGGCAAGATCGGTCTTGTCGAGCATACGTTTTGCGCGTTTTACGCGCATTTCGCCTAAAGTTCCTTCGTCGTCGAGACCGGGCGTATCGAGAATCACGACGGGACCGATCGGAAGGAGCTCCATCGCCTTTTGCACGGGATCGGTCGTGGTGCCGGGAACATCGGAGGTAAGCGACAGCGCCTGCCCCGTAACGGCGTTGACAAGACCGGACTTTCCCGCATTTCGCTTACCGAAAAAGCCGATGTGAAGTCGGTCGGCGGATACGGTTTCGTTTAAGCTCATGACAAAAAACCTCCCTCGGTTTTGATTTTTTTGGATTCATATGTCGAATCAGAAGCGGAAATCGCGGTGATCGGTGTGTTCGATCTCGTCGATATATTTTTTTGCAATTTCGCGCACCTTGTCGGACGGAATGGTCGAAAGCTCCTTTTGAATCAGCTTCTCGCCGACTTTTTTTGTCTCGTCGCTCGCATAATCGGTCAGATATTCACTCAGCGTCATCAGCGCGTTGGGGTGACAGCAGTTTTGAATCTGTCCGTTTTTGCAAAGGCTCATAAAACGGTCGCCCGTGCGCCCTTCGCGGTAACATGCCGTGCAGAAGGACGGAATGTATCCAAGCTCCATAAGCCAACAGACTACCTCGTCGAGCGTGCGCTGATCGGAGACGTCGAATTGCTCGGAATCGTGCGGGCGCTCCTTTTCGCAATAGCCGCCGACCGACGTGCGCGACGCTCCGCTGACCTGCGATACGCCGAGACGAAGCATTTTTTCGCGAACCTCTTTGCTCTCACGCGTCGAGACGATCATGCCGGTATACGGCACGGCGATACGGATACAGGCGGCAATCTTTTCGAAGATCTCGTCCGAAAGGCTGTTGTCAAAGGCGGTGGGGTCGATATCGTCGGCGTGCTTTACGCGCGGAACGCTGATCGTGTGCGGACCGACACCGTGAACCGCCTCCAGATGCTCGGCATGCATCATGAGACCCGCAAATTCGTATTCGTACCCTTCAAGACCGAACAAAACGCCCAGTCCCACATCGTCGATACCGCCCTCCATGGCGCGGTCCATCGCTTCGGTGTGATAGGCATAATTGTGCTTCGGTCCCGTGGGGTGCAATTCCTCGTAGCTTTTTTTGTTGTAGGTCTCCTGAAACAGAATGTACGTGCCGATCCCGGCTTCCTTCAGCTTGCGGTAGTTTTCAACGGTCGTCGCGGCAATATTGACGTTGACGCGGCGGATATCGCCGTTTTTGTGGTGTACCGAATAAATGGTCTTGATCGAATCGAGAATGTATTCGATCGGATTGTTTACGGGGTCTTCCCCCGATTCGATGGCAAGGCGCTTGTGTCCCATATCCTGAAGCGCGATGACCTCGGCACGGATCTCCTCCTGCGTCAGCTTTTTGCGGGCAATGTGCTTGTTTTTTGCATGATAAGGGCAGTAAACACAGCCGTTTACGCAATAGTTTGAGAGGTAAAGCGGCGCGAAAATGACGATTCGGTTGCCGTAAAAGGCAAGCTTGATTTCTTCGGCAAGGCGGTAAATGCGCTCGACCGTCGCGGGATCGTCACAGGCAAGAAGCACCGCCGCCTCACGGTGCGACAGTCCCGCACAATGCGTTTCCTTGCCGTTTTCGGATTTTTTCGGCGCGGCTTTTTTCAAAATTTCATCGATCAGCGCAAAATTGTTCTTGTTTTCCTGCGCATAACGGATCGTTTCGAGTATTTCCTCGTGATTGATAAATTCCTCGGCTTTCAAGGATTTCGGATCATACTTTGCCATGGGCTTGTAACCTTCTTTCGATTTTTGTTCTTGTTTGTTTTTCGGACGGAATTCCGACCGCCCGAAAACGGCGTGTCGGTATCATCGTGACACGCCGATTTTTTTATTGTGTGACACAGGCACGCCGCGAGTCGGGGCGCCGCCCCGACACCCCGCAAGCCTTTTCGAAAAAAGGCTTGACCGAAAACTTTGTTCTTTATATCAACATAACATGGATACTGTGAAATAGGATTCCGACCATCGGAATCCTATTTCACGGCAACGCCCGCCGCAGGCGCGACCATCGGAAGCCTATTTCACGGCAACTGCGGCGCCGCTAGGCGCGACCATCGGAAGCCTATTTTACGGGAATACTCACCGTAGGTGCGAAGTTGAATTCTGACCATCAGAATTCAACTTCGCGGCAACCGCCCCCGCGCAGCGGGTCGCCGCGGGAGGGGAGAATGCGGTAGCCAGCGCTTTCGACGCGGCGGACAAGACAGTCGCGGCATTCCGCCGCTTCCTCGCCCGTGCAGATCTTGTTGTCGTAAAGACTGTATTGCTTCCGAACCGAAACGGGAGACAAATTGGGCATGATAACATTTGCCCCGGCGCGGAGTCCGCGCTCGCGCCCGTCAGGGAGCGCCGTTCCGAGCGCCGTTGTGGCGGGAAGCAAAAGCGACGGCTTTATCAGCCGCAGAAGCGAGAGAAGAAAGATCGTCGTCTCGGCGCTGCCCGCCGGCTCTTTGCCGAAGGGCGTGTCCTTTTGCGGCAAAAACGGACCGATCCCGCACATTTCGGGGGAAAATTCCTCGACGAATTTCAGATCCTTCGCAAGGCACTCTGCCGTCTGATAAGGCGAACCGACCATAAAGCCGCACCCCACCGCAAAGCCGAGCGAACGCAAAGCCGAAAGACAGTGCATACGGTGTTCAAACGACATTGTTTTCGGATGAAGCTTTTGATAGTGCTCTTTGTCCGCCGTCTCGTGGCGCAAAAGATAACGATCCGCACCCGCCTCGCGCATGAGCTTGTATTCCGATTCCTCATATTCGCCGAGTGAAAGGGTCACGGCACAGTCGGGATAATGCCTTTTGATATCGGAGACGATCTTTGCCGTTCGCTCCGCCGAAAGAGTCCCCTCGCCGCCTTGCAAAACAAAGGTGCGAAATCCGAGCGCATAACCCGTTTTACAGCAGGCGGCGATGTCCTCGTCCGATAGATTATAGCGGACGCACGCACCGTTTGAGCGGCGGATACCGCAATAATAGCAGTCGTTGCGGCAAATATTCGTCACCTCGATCAGCCCGCGCAGGTAAACGTCGATTCCGTAGATTCTCCTCCGCGCCGCGTCCGCCTTTTGCGCGGCGTAGGCGCGCAGCTCTTCGTTCTCGCTCTCGATAAGGAGGCGGTATTCTTCAAGCGAAAGCGAGCGCTCCGCTTCGAGCCGATCGACGAGCGAAAAGGGCTTATTCATGACCTTTTACGTTGGAATAAGCGGTCTTTACGCCGACTCCGTCGATGTTTCCGAGCTTGCCTGCCAGCGCCGAGATCGTATCCTCGGGCGCGTCGAGCGCGACCGACACGATGCTGATCTTCTTTTTGGGATAGGGAATGCCCATCCGACCGATGATAAACTCGCCGTATTCGTGCAAAAGAGCATTCAAGCGCTCCACCGCCTCTCCCTTTTCGACGATCATGCTCATGACCGCGACTCTTGTTTCCATAAGTAAATACCTCCGCAAATCAAAATAAAAAAATCCGTCCCGCGGGACGGAAATGCGTAAAGGACTCTTTTTCAAAGAAAAAACGCCGTTATGACCGCACCCCTGTCACGCAGAGAAAAACTCTTAATGTCGGGATTATCTTTGTCTCTATTTTAACACACGATGCGGGATTTGTCAACCGTTTATCCGCCGACGGCAAAAACGGGCAAAAAATGTCCTTCGGTCGGCGGAATTTATCGCCCGCAAACGGGCATTTTTTCGTTCTTCGAAAAAAACAAAAAACGGAATCCCCCGTCATTCTTCCTTGGTGCGGGGAAAACGCAAGGTGATCGACGTTCCCTCGCCCTCTTTGCTCTCGAGCAAAATTTCCGCACCGTGCGACAGCGCACCGTGCTTTACGATCGAAAGTCCCAAGCCCGTGCCGCCGATGGCTTTCGAACGGCTTTTGTCCACGCGGAAAAAGCGTTCGAACACGCGGGGCTTTTGATCCTCGGGAATGCCGATTCCGTTGTCCTTGCAGGTGATTCCAACCGTCTTTCCGTCGGCATCGGCAAAGGTGATCAGATCGACATAGCCGCCGGGATTGTTGTATTTGATTCCGTTGTCGGCAAGATTGTAGATCATTTCCTCCAAAATCTGCGAATTGCCGCGAACCAAAACCGACTCTCCCTTGACCGAAAGCGTCACCTTTGCGTTCTGCGCCACATTTTCGAGCCGCTCGGCGGTTTGCTTTGCGATTTCCAAAAGATCGAGGCTTTTTTCGTCAAAGGCAAATTCGCCGCCGTCCAAACGATTTAATTTGATAATATCGCCGACCAGCACGATAAGGCGCTTTGCCTCGCGGTAAATATTGCCCGCAAAGCGCTTTTCTTCGCCCTCGCACAGCCCGTTCATGATGATCTCGGCAAAGCCCGAAATGGAGGTGAGAGGGGTCTTCAGCTCGTGTGAAACATTGGAGGTAAATTCCCGCCGAAGCGCGTCGCGGCGCTCTTTTTCGGTCTCGTCCAGAATGACGATGACCGCGCCCTCGACGTTGTTCTGATGAAAAACGGGGTTCAGCATGGCGCTGTAATAGCGGTCTTTGTCCGAGCGGAGCACACACGACGATTTTTGCCCCGAAAGCGCATCGGCGACGGCATTGCGAAACGGCTCGTCAAAATCGCGCGCCGTGACGGTTTTCGGCATTTCGCCCTTAAAGCCGAGAAGCGTCTCGGCACTTTTGTTGTGTGAAAGAATCTCGGCGTTTTTGCCGATGACCAGCATACCCTCGCTCATATTGTCGGTGATGGCGGCAAATTCGCTTTGCTTTACCGTCATTTCGCGGATCTTGCGGGCGATCAAACGATTTTGCTCCACAAGCCGCGCCGCAACGGGCTGAAGCTCGGTATAGACCGCCAGCTTTTCGGGATGCTCGGGATCAAGCTCGGTAATCGGGCGGACGATCTCTCCCGAAAGCCGCCGTGCGGCGATAGACGCCGCCGCGGCGAGCGGGATCATAAGCAGAAGACAGGCGCGCAAAAGCGCAAGAACCGTCTTCCACTCCGGCTCGCACGGCTCGGAAATCCGTAAAACAGACCCGTCGGACAGGACCGTCGCATAAAAATACGCGCTTCCCTCGTCGTTCGAAGCCCTCCGCCGATCCAGACCCTCTCCGCGCTTCTTTGCCTGTCGGAGCTCCGGCTCGTCCCCGTGAAAGGGCTCCCCTTCACCGCCGAACAAAAGCTCTCCGTCGGGAGAAACGAGAAGAATATCCTTCCCGGAAAAAGAGGCTTCGCTATCCTCCTCCAGCGCCGCCGCCGCGAAGGACGCCGCTTGGCGAAGCGCCGCAAGCGCGCTTTTTTCGTTTTGACAGTGGAAGATAAAAAACAGAATTCCCATTGCACAAAGCATTATTGCAAGGGTTACCGACAAAATGCTCTTGAATATGCGATCTTTCATGTTTTTCACCTCCGATTGCGGGTACAAGGGGAATTTCGCTTTCTGCGAAAAGCGATTCAAGGGCGCTGCCCTTGAAAATCCCGCGAGCCTTTAAATAGGCTCGATCCAAACTTTGTTTTACGGCAATACCCACCGTAAGTGTGAAATTGCATTCCGACCGGCGGAATGCAATTTCACGGCAACTGCGACGCCGCAAGGCGCTCAGGCGTCGCCGAACTCTTCGGTTACGAGAATGCCGCCGTCTTCGCTTTCTTCTTCGGAAACCTCCGGCTCGTCAAAACGGATGTCGCTTGCTTTTGCCTTGATTTTTTCTTCGATCTCGGCGGCAAGCGCGGGATTCTGCTCAAGATATTCGCGCACACGGTCGCGTCCCTGGGCGATCCGCTCCTCGTTGTAATAGAACCACGAGCCGCTCTTGGAGATAATGTCGAGCTGAACGCCCATATCGATGATCTCGCTCATCTTCGAAATGCCCTTGCCGTACAGAACGTCGAATTCCGCAATGCGGAAGGGCGGAGCGACCTTGTTTTTTACGACCTTGCATTTGGTGCGGTTGCCGATAACATCGGCGCCGTCTTTTATCGGCTGACCCTTGCGGATGTCGATGCGAACCGACGCGTAAAATTTCAGCGCACGGCCTCCCGTCGTAGTCTCGGGATTGCCGTAAATTACGCCGATCTTTTCACGCAGCTGGTTGATGAAAATAACGATGCAATTGGATTTGGAAACCGCGCCCGAAAGCTTGCGCAGCGCCTGCGACATAAGGCGCGCGTGCTGACCGACATGGTTGTCGCCCATATCGCCGTCGATTTCGGCTTTCGGAACGAGCGCCGCAACCGAGTCGACGACCACGATATCGATCGCGCCCGAGCGCACGAGCGCCTCGGTGATCTCCAGCGCCTGTTCGCCGCAGTCGGGCTGTGATACCAAAAGCTCGTCGATATTGACGCCGAGCGCCTTGGCATAAACGGGGTCGAGCGCATGCTCCGCGTCGATGAACGCCGCCTCGCCGCCCAATTTCTGCACCTCGGCGATGGCGTGGAGCGTAAGGGTCGTTTTACCCGAAGATTCGGGACCGTAGATCTCGACGATTCTTCCGCGGGGAAGTCCGCCGATTCCGAGCGCCATGTCCAGCGTTAAGGAACCCGTCGAAACGGCGCTGACATTCATGGCGGCGTTTTCGCCCAGCTTCATGATCGCGCCCTTGCCGTAATCCTTTTCAATGCGGGCGAGCGTCGTCGCAAGCGCCGCTTTTTTATCGGAGGGAAGCGCTTCTTTTGTTACTTCTTTTTTAGCCATTTTCGGTTCATCCTTTCGTTCTTTGTTTCCGCACACAGAAAAAGCACGGTTCGCAAAAACGGAACATATGTTTTGATTCAGTATAGCACATTTTTCGCTTTCTGTCAACAAAAAACCGTCTTTTTGCGCGGAATTTTTCAATATTGCCGTTTTTGCGATCAAAGACCGTGACCGTCGTCCCAATAATCGAAAAGCTCGTCGATCGATTCGGTCTCCTCCTTTTGCGGATCTGTCTTTTCTGCTTCGCTGCGCTTTTTTGTTATTGACTTTGCGATATTGTATATCAAGCAAATCGGCAGGACTATCGGAAGCAGAGCGGGCGCTTTAAATATACATACGGCGACCGCAACAGCGGTAAAAATCATATTGATCTCCGTCCTTTTTTCTTTCTGTATACACTTTATCCGATATGCTGTCCCAAAAGCAGGACAGCAAGCGGATATATTTTTTTGCGATGTATTTCTTTTGTCTTGCTTTTTGCGTTGAAAATTGTTATAATGGAGAGGAAATTGAGGCGCAGGAGCGCACTCCGATGAAAAAATGAAAAGAGGTTATTTTATGAAACTGGGACTTCAACTGTTTTCGCTCATCGACACGATGAATAAGCCCGATGGGCTGCGCACGGTTTTGCGTTATGCCGCCGAATGCGGATACGACGGAGTGGAATTTGCGGGTTTTTACGGACTTTCGCCCGATGAGATCGTCGAAGAGCTGAAAAAGAATCGTCTTGAGACCGCCGGCATTCACCTCGGCTGGGATGTCATGAGCTGGGAAAACCTCGACAAAAAGCCCGAAGAGGTGCTTGCCGTTGTCCAAACGCTCGGCGCGCCGAGTGTGACCGTCGCTTCGTACGGCGGAAAGGACGCCGCCGACTGGGCGCAGTTTGCGCGCAAGATGAACGAGCACGGAAAGATGTTCCGTGAACACGGCGTAAAGCTCGGTTATCACAACCACAGCCACGAATTTGAAAAGTTCGACGGCAAATATGCCATCGATATCATCATGGAAAACGTCGAGCCGGAAAATGTTTTCTGGGAGCTTGACCCGCGCCACATCCGCCTCATCGGCATCGACCCCGTTGTTTTTGCCGAGAAATACACGGGACGTTCGCCGTTTATGCATGTCCGTGATCTCGAATCGATCACGGAGGACGGCAAGGGCATCGACACGGCGGTCGGCAAGGGCATGGTAGACATTCCCGCCGTCGTCAAGGCGTCGGGACATCACGATTGGCTGATCGTGGAGGAAGGACCCGGACCGAACGTGACCGAGCATGTCAAAGAAAGCGCTCGGTACGTCCGCCAAAACCTCATGTAACGCGCCTTGCGGCGCCGCAGTTGCCGCGAAGTTGCATTCTGATGGTCAGAATGCAACTTCGCCTTACTCTTGTTATGTCGGCAAAAATTTGACCTAACCGTGTTATGTTGACATAAGATTTTGATGCGTAACGAGAAGCAAAGCTTGGGTCAAGCCTTCTCGAAGGCTTGCGGGGTGTCGGGGC
>URJL01000025.1 GCA_900548115.1 uncultured Eubacteriales bacterium | reverse complement strand
GGAGCCGCTTCTTCGGTATATTTCCGAAAACGGCTGTGCGTCAGTTGGCGGAATTTTGGTGCTGTCGCCTCCGGGAGTCGGAAAAACGACCCTTTTACGCAGCCTTTGCGCAGTGCTTTCACGAGGGTTTTCGGACGGCGGTGTGCGCCGCCGCGCACGGGTATGCGTTTTGGACGAGCGGGAGGAGATTTATTTGCCCGCTGTTTTCGAAAAAAGCCTTTGCGATTTTCTGAGCGGCTGTTCCAAGGCGCAGGGCATCGAGCTTGCCACCCGCACGCTTTCGCCCGAATTTATCGTGTGCGACGAGATCGGAAACGAGGGAGAGGCGGATGTGATCCTTCGCGGCGCGACGGGCGGAATCACGTTTATTGCCGCCTGCCACGGAAGTGCGCCCGAGGAGCTTTTCCGAAAAAAAGAAACGGCGCGGCTTCTTTCGGCGGGCATTTTTCGAACACTCTGCATTCTTTCTGTGACAAACGGCGTGCGACACTGTACGGTACAGCCCATGCCGAGAAGCGGAAAGGGGAGCGGATGATGGAAATGCAAACGATCGGTGCGCTTTTGCTCTCGGCGGCGGCGTATCTTGCCTGTGCTTGGCGCTCCGATTATGAGCTTTCGGAAATGCGGCGGGAGGACGGCTTTGCGGCGCTTTTGTCGCTTATCGGCGTTTTGTCGGGCGCGGGCGGCATTCCGCTTTCCGCCGCATATGCGCGCTTTTGCGACGAGGCGCTCGAGCGGTGCGGTTTTCTTTCCCGCATGCGTGAAAAGGGGCTTTTTGCCGCTCTCTCGGAAACGGGCGAAACGACCTTGCAAAACAAGGCGGCGCTCGATATCCTTCTGCGCTTTGCCAAGGAGATCGAGGTCTGTCCGAACACCGAAAGCGCCGCAAAATGCTGTGAAAAATACCGCGCGCTCTACGGCGCGGAGATCGAAAGAACGCGCGAAAAAAAGAAGACGCATGCGGCACTTTTGCGCAAAATGGGCTTTTTCGCCGCGTGCTTTGTGCTTCTTTTCGGTTTGTGAGCAAACTCGACGATGAAAGAAGAAAAACGGAGGAAACGGCGGTGGATGTCAATACGGTTATAAAAATTGCGGGGATCGGTGTCTTGGTGGCGGTCGCCTGTCAAGTGCTGTCCCGCGCGGGAAGAGAGGAACAGGCACAGCTGTTGAGCCTTGCCGGGGTGATCGTCGTCCTTCTGGTTTTGGTGGACAAGATCGGCAGTCTCCTCTCGTCGGTGCGCGGTATATTCGGCTTATGACGCCGGAGCTTTGGCGGCTTGCGGCGCTGTGCCTTTTGTGCGCCGTCGTCTGTGCTTTTCTGCGCCGCGACGCACCGAACATGGCACAGCTTACGGTGCTTGCGGCGGGAATCTTTGCGCTGTGTACCTGCCTTTCGTCGCTCTCTCCCTATTTTACGTTTTTTCGCACGGTCGTGAGCGACAGCGGCTTTTCCCCGTACGCCAAGATCCTGCTTCGCGTCTGCGGGATTGGATTTTTGACGCGCTTTGCCGCCGATTTTTGCCGCGATGCGGGCGAAAACACGCTGGCGGGCAAGCTCGAGCTTTGCGGAAAATGCGGGATTCTTCTCTGCGCGCTCCCGATACTCTCGCTCCTTCTTGAACAAATAAAGGAATTGCAGTCATGAAAACAAAGATCACAAAATGGCTTTTTCTCTTTGCGGCGCTGAGCTTTCTGCTTTTCGCACAAACTTTGCCCTGCCGCGCCGCCGAGCTTGAGCTTCCCAAAGAACTGGAAAACCGAAACGAGCTTCAAATGCGCGCCGACGCGCTCTCGGAAAACCTTTCGTTTTCCTCTCTTTGGGAAAAGGCGTGCGACACCTTTTCGGAAACCTTTTCTCCGACTCTCAAGACCTTCGCGGGGCTTTTGTCGCTGACGATACTCTGCGCGCTGGCACAGACCCTCGCCGTGCCGACGGGCGGAGGGAGCGTTGCGGGCTGTGTCGGAGTCCTGTGCTTTTCGGCGAACATTTTTGCGGTGCTCGAGTGCCTCGAAAAAGCGCTGTGCGGTTATGCGGACACGCTCAAAAGTCTGACGGCGGCGCTTCTTCCGACGCTGATCGCCGCCTCCGCTGCCGACGGAGTTATGACCGCCAAAACGGGGTATACCGGCATGGCGACGGCGCTTTTTGTCATCGAAATTCTGATTGACCGTGTGGTTTTGCCCATCGTAAAAATTCTGACGGTTCTGTCGCTTGCGGGCTGTCTTACCGAAAATTTTGTCGAACTGCGCGGCATTGCCTCATCGCTGCGCACCTTCGGCATCTTTGCCGTGACCCTTTCGATGACGGCGGTTGTGACGGTTTTGCATTTCCAGCACGTCATTGCCCGCGCCGCCGACAGCGTGGGTCTGCGTGCCGTGCGCTTCGCCTCGGCAAGCCTTATCCCGCTTGTCGGGGGCTTGGTGGGCGAGAGCGCCAAAACCGTGACCGAAGCGCTGCGGTCGGTGAAGGGGATTACGGGAGCAGCGGGTGCGGCGGCAGTGCTTTCGGCATTTTTGCCGCCCGTCTGCACGATTCTGATCTTCAAGGGAGAACTTCTTTTTTGCAATTGCCTTGCCAAAACGCTTCTTTTGCGAAAGGAGTCGGCTTATCTTGGTGAGATAAACGGAATCTTAAATCTGCTTGCCGCGGCGATCTTTGCCGTGACGATCGGTTTTTCCGCCGTGATCTGCCTTGTTGCCGACGCGGTGTGAGAGAATAAGCGGAAAACGGGAAGAGTGGGAAGAGTGAGAAGAAAATGAAAGAATACTTTTTTACGATTCTTTGCGCGGGCATGGCGGCGGGGGTCGCGGGCTTTCTTTTCGACGGGAAACAAAACGAAAGTCTTGCGCGGTATGTAAAATTCGTTTTTATGCTTTGCATTGTCGCCGCGGCGATGACGCCGCTTCTGCGCTTTTTCCGCTCGCCGAGCCTGCCCGCACTTTCACTGCCCGATTTTTCCGAAGAGGAATTTTCCGAGCTGCGGGAAAAGTACGACGATTATGTCATCGAGCACGCGCGCCGTTCGCTTTGCGATTCGCTCGGAGCGCGCATCTTTGAAAAAACAGGCATAATGCCCCGCTCGGTCGACATACAATTGAACAAAGAACAAAATGCAGAGACGACCGAGGTGACGGTAAAATCGGTGTGCATCGTGACCGAAAAACGCTCGGAGGAGCTTATTTCGTCGGTGGAAGAGTGGATCGGGGTTCGCCCGACGATCCTTTTGCCCGACGAAACGGAAGGATGAAGGCGGTATGGAAAAATGAAAAAGATTGCCGATTGGTTCAGGGAAGAAAAGGACAAAACAAAGCTTTTGCTTCTGTGCCTTTTGCTGGCGGGCACGGTCCTTTTGAGCTTGCCGAAAAGCGAAAAGGATACCCGCGCGCCCTCTTCGTCGGAGGCTTGCTTTGACGAGCTGCGGAAATACGCCGCCTTTTTGGAGGAGGGGCTTTGCCGCACGGTAAAGAGCGCGACGGGCGACGAAACGGCAGAGGTATTTGTGACGCTCGAGGGAACCTACGAAAACGTTTACGCAAGCGACGCAAGCGTGAACGAGGCGACGACGGGGGACACGACCGATCGGAAAAGCGAAAAACAGCTGGTGCTTACGGGAAGCGGCACCGACGGAAAACAAGCCGTGACGGTCAAAAGGCTGACGCCGAAAGTAAAGGGCGCGGTCATTGTCTGTCGCGGCGGGGAAGAGGAAGGAACGAAAAAGAAGATCGTGCTGCTTGCCTCAACGGCGCTGAATGTGCCGGAGACCAAAATATATGTAACGGGAGGAAACTGATATGGAAAAAAAGAAACTGAGAATGACGCGGTCGCTGATCTTGGTCGCCTGTGCGGCGGTGGTGGGCGTTTCGGTTTATGCCGACTGGAATTACAACCGCAAAAAAGACGTGGACACGGGCGGATATCTTTTCAATTCCGCCGTGACGGGAGAAAATGTCAAAATCCTGGGCGAGGCGACCTATGTCGGCGCACAGGACGGAAACGCCGAAAATGTTTCGGCGGGAAGCGGCGAGGCGGATGCGGGTTATTTTACCTCGGCGGCGCTCGAGCGCAGACGAAGCCGTGACGAGAGTCTTGAGCTTTTACAGACGGTGGTCGACAGCTCCGAGAGTATGCCCGACGCCAAAAACAAAGCACTTTCCGACATGACTGCCATTGCGTCGGCGATCGAGTCCGAGACCAATATCGAAACGCTGATCAAAGCCAAGGGCTTTGAGGACTGTATCGCCGTCGTGAGCGGCGATGAGGCGAACGTCATTGTAAAAACGAGCGGGCTTTTAACCTATGAGGTGGCGCAGATCCGCGAGATCGTCATGAACGAGCTTTCGATCCCGGCGGAAAATGTCAAAATTATCGAAAAAACCAAATGAAAATCGTAAAGACGCGAACAATCGGTGCTTTTTGCGGCGGCGGGAGACATTTCCGCCGCTTTTTTTGCCCGAAAAGAGAGCGATTTTAAGCCGATTTATCCCCGATATGTCAAAAAATTCTTTTTCGAAGCTTTCTTCGCGTGTAAATTCAACAAAAACCGAAAAAAACACCCCGCATTTTTCTGTATAAATCGTTTATTTTTGCATAAAACGCTTGACAAAACATCATAAAGTGTGTATTATTATGCGTATAGTACCGGTGACGGTACAATTCAGACGCACCGCGTCAATAAACACGGAGGTAATACGTATGAAAAAGGCTCTTACACTGCTCCTCGCGGCAGCAATGGCACTTTCTCTCGCGGCTTGTGCGAAAAACGGCACGAACGACGACGGAAAGAGCAACGCAGACGGCGACAATTATGCTTCTGACAACACCGAATATTTCATCGGCGGCACAGGTCCTCTGACCGGCGATGCATCCAGCTACGGCATTTCGGTTCAGGAAGGCGCACAGCTAGCTATTGACAAGATCAATGAAAACGGCGGCTTGAACGGTAAGACCTTTAAGTTCGATATGAAGGACGATAAGGCAGCCGCAGCCGACGCTCAGTCGGGCTACGACATGCTTTACGAAGCCGGTATGCAGATCTCCATCGGCTCCACCACGTCCGGTTCGTGTGCTTCCTTCGCCGAGAAGGCAGCAGCCGACAACCTCTTCTTCATTACGCCTTCCGCATCGGCGGCAAACGTAATCGAAGGTAAGACCAACGCGTTCCGCGTTTGCTTCGGCGACCCCGACCAGGGCATTTTGGCAGCCAAGGAATTCAAGGACAGAGGCTACGAAAAGATCGGTGCCATCTACGACACCAGCGATCCGTATTCCAGCGGTATCTATGAAGCCTTCAAGGGCGAAATGGAAACCCTCGGTCTTAAGTTCGAAACCCAGACCTTCGACGCAGAAAATAAGAAGGACTTCTCCACTCAGGCAGAAGCTCTTAAAGATTGCGACGTAATCTTCCTTCCCTTCTACTACACTGAAGCGGGACTTGTTGCCAAGGCGGTTTCCGCAAAGGGCTCCGAGGCTCTTCTGTTCGGCTGTGACGGTCTCGACGGCGTTGCCGATCAGATCGACGCTACCGTAACCAACGAGATTCAGTACATCACACCTTTTGATGTCAACAGCACCGATACTGCAACGAAGGAATTCGTTGATGCGTACAAGGCAAAGTACGGTAAGGCTCCCGATCAATTCGCGGCCGACGCTTACGATGCCGTCAACATTATCCTCGAGGCCATGAAGGCGGCCGGCGTCGACGACGTTACCATAGATCCCTCGACTCTTTGCGATAAGGTTGTCGCGGCTATTACCGATTCTTCTTTCACTTACACCGGCGCAACCGGCACAATGACGTGGGATGCCTCCGGCGCTTGCAATAAGGTACCCGTTATCGTTACTCTCAACAAGTAAGATAAAAAGGGTCTTCGCCAAGCTCGGAGATTCAAACAAATAGTATGTTTATCCGGTTGGGCACAAGGGGTTCTTTGTGCCCAACTATAACTATATGGGAGCGTTTTTATGAATACATTGATTGACGGACTCAGCCTCGGCAGTATCTATGCCTTAATCGCGCTGGGCTACACCATGGTTTACGGTATCGCCAAAATGCTGAATTTTGCACACGGCGACATCATCATGGTCGGCGCGTATGCGATCCTTGTCACAATGTCGACGTCGGGAAGTCCATTGCTTGCCGCC
Source organism: uncultured Eubacteriales bacterium (assembly GCA_900548115.1). Classification (GTDB taxonomy): domain Bacteria; phylum Bacillota; class Clostridia; order Oscillospirales; family CAG-382; genus UMGS1052. The sequence continues at coordinate 24,470 of URJL01000025.1, read as the reverse complement.
GTTCTTTCAATTGTGATCTGCACACTGCTCGGTATTTTGATCGAAAAACTTGCCTATAAGCCTTTGCGCGGCGCATCGCCTCTTGCCGTACTGATTACGGCAATCGGCGTCAGCTACCTATTGCAGAGTATCGCTCAGCTTGTATTCGAATCCAAGTCCCGTCCCGTATCCGGCTGGAAGATCCCCGATATTCCCTTCTTGAAGGAACACGGCATTCCGACGGGCTCAGTCGTAACGCTTGTGATCGGCGCGGTCATCATGGTGGCGCTTACCATGTTTATCAATACGACCCGCACGGGAAGCGCCATGCTTGCCGTATCTGAGGACCGCGGTGCGGCGACGCTTATGGGTATTAACGTAAACCGAATCATCACGACGACCTTTGCCATCGGCTCGGCACTTGCCGCCTGTGCGGGTATGTTTTATCTTTTGCAGATTCCGAATGCGGAGCCGACCCTCGGCGCTATGCCCGGCATTAAGGCATTTACCGCGGCGGTCATCGGCGGTATCGGATCGATTCCGGGTGCGATGCTCGGCGGTATCCTGCTCGGCGTGATTGAAAAGCTTGCGCTCAGTATCCCCGCAATTTCCGCCTATACAACGGCGATTGAATTCAGTCTTTTGATTCTGATCTTGCTTGTAAAGCCGACCGGCTTCCTCGGCAAGACGACCAGAGAGAAGGTGTGAGTATGGGACATTATTTCAAATCGGCAAAGGGCGATTTCCGCTTAAAGTACGCCATTAATTATTATCTCGTACTCGCTATGCTTGCGGCGGGTGTGATCATGCTTTCCATGGGAACGCTTCGTCCCTCGATCGCAACGCTGTTTACTCAGATCGGCTTCAGCATTATTCTTGCCGTGTCCTTGAACCTCATCGTCGGTTTTCTCGGCGAGCTGAGCCTCGGACATGCGGGCTTTATGTGTGTCGGTGCGTATATCGGCGGCTTCTTTGCCATCAAGCTTCATGAGGTCATCCCCTCAAAGCTTGCGGTGCTGATTCTCTCCATGCTGATCGGCGGTCTTGTTGCCGCTGTGTTCGGTTTTGTTATCGGTCTTCCGTCTCTGCGTCTGAAAGGCGACTATCTTGCCATTGTAACGCTTGCGTTCGGCGAGATCGTCCGCAATATTTTCAAAAACGTTCCGTGGTTCGGCAAAGCAATGGGTCTTGCCACCGCGTCAATCAAATACGACACTCGCAAAAGACCGACTCTTTTTATCGTCACCTTTGTCATGACGCTGATCATGCTGTTTTTGCTTCAGAACCTTATCCGAAGCAAGCACGGCAGAGCCGTAACGGCGATCCGCGATAACGAGATCGCCGCAAAAGCAATGGGTATCAACGTTACGTTCTATAAGCTGTTCGTCTTCATCATCGCCGCTTTCTTTGCCGGCGTTGCGGGCGTAATTTACAGTCATTATTCCACGCCGGTGCTCTACACCTTCTTCTCGTACAACTACTCGATCGAGATTTTGGTCATGGTCGTGCTCGGAGGAATGGGCAGCATCACCGGTTCGATCATCGCCGCGGCGGTCATCCCCTGTATCAACTTCATGCTGCAAAATACCCTTTCGGGCAACCTTGCGGCACTGCGTTACCTCGTTTATGCGCTGGTTTTGATCGTCATGGTCATTTTCGGCAACGCCCCGGCGCTTCAGAGCTTGCGTGAAAAGCTGAGCCTTAAGAATCTCTTTGCCAAGGTTCACCGCAAGCCGAAGAAGTATGACCCCTCCAAGGTAAAGGAGGATGAGGCGGCATGGGATCGCGTTCCCACCAAGATTGATATGGACGCGCTTTTGTCCACCGACATTACCAACATTTCGAGCACACCCGATAAGCCCGGAAGCAAACCGAAGGGAGGCAAATGAAGATGAGCGATATCATGCTGAAAACCGAAAACCTCGGTATTTCCTTCGGCGGTCTTAAAGCGGCACAGGATGTCAACATTTCCATCCGCAAAAAACAGCTTTACGGTCTGATCGGACCGAACGGCGCCGGAAAGACGACGATCTTCAATATGCTGACCGGTGTCTATCAGCCCACGACCGGAAAGTTTTATCTGGACGGCGAGGATTTGACGGGAAAGGGACAGGAGGCGATCAACCGCAAGGGAATCGCGCGTACCTTCCAGAACATCCGCCTGTTCAACAACATGACGGTCGTCCGCAACGTTATGGTCGGACTGCACAACCGTCCCGAATTCCATTGCAGTGCGCTTACGAGTATGCTGCGTCTCCCGCGGTTTTATGAAAACGACGAAGCGATGCGCACCCGCGCCAAAGAGCTTCTGAGGATTTTCGGACTGGAAAACGAGCGCAATACGCTTGCGTGCAACCTTCCGTACGGAAAGCAGAGAAAACTGGAGATCGCCCGTGCTTTGGCGACCAATCCGAAGCTTTTGCTTCTCGATGAGCCGGCGGCGGGCATGAACCCGAACGAGACCGAAGAGCTGATGGAGACGATTCGTTTCATCAAAGAAGAATTTGACATGACAATCCTCCTCATCGAGCACGATATGAAGCTTGTTGCGGGTATTTGTGAAGAACTTACGGTTTTGAACTTCGGAAAAGAACTGATGAGCGGTACGCCGTCGGTGGTTCTCAATTCCCCCGAAGTAATCAAAGCGTATCTCGGCGACTAAAGGGAGGGCGGCATAGTATGAAAACAAACGAAGTGCTTCTCGATGTCCGCGACGTCGAGGTATATTACGGTGTAATCCGTGCGCTCAAGGGCGTTTCGTTGCACGTTAACAAAGGCGAGGTCGTTGCCCTTATCGGTGCGAACGGCGCCGGAAAGACGACCATGCTGCATACGATAACGGGTCTTGTCCCCGCCAAAAGCGGCTCGATCGTGTACGACGGTCACGAGCTTACGACCATGCCGGCGCATAAAATCTTACCGCTCGGTATGGCGCATGTTCCCGAAGGACGCCGCATTTTCCAGCAGCTTTCGGTTTACGACAACTTAAAGCTCGGCGCTTATACCGTGAAAAATAAGGCGCAGATCGAAGAAAATCTCCGCTATGTGTACAAGCATTTTCCCCGTTTGGAGGAGCGCAAAAAGCAGGTGTCGGGCACTCTTTCGGGCGGCGAACAGCAGATGCTCGCCATGGGGCGTGCTCTTATGTCGAACCCGAAGCTCATCCTGATGGATGAGCCGTCCATGGGTCTTTCGCCGCTGCTTGTTACCGAGATTTTCCAGATCATCAAGGAAGTTTCGCGCGACGGCACAACCGTTCTTTTGGTCGAGCAGAACGCAAAGAAAGCGCTTTCCATTGCCGACCGCGCCTATGTATTGGAGACCGGCTCGATCTCGCTCGAGGGCAACGCCGCCGAGCTGATCAATGACGAACAGGTCAAAAAAGCTTATCTCGGCGAATAATAATGAAATGAAAAAGAAGCGGGCGACCGCTTCTTTCATTTTTTTGCCCGTTTTCTCATAAGCATACAGTATAACTTGCCAAGACGGAAGAAGGAATGCTTATGACAAAGCCGAAGCTTATTCTCTCGACCGCAAACCGCAATCCCGATCGTTACGTAAACCTATTTTCGGCGTCGGGATTCCGTGTTGAGGCGGCGTATCTGCCGCAAAACTTTGACGGAGACGGGCTTGTCCTTTGCGGCGGCGGGGACATAGATCCGCGCTTTTTCGGAGAAGAGAACAGGGGGAGCTTTCCGCCCGACCGCGCACGGGACGAAAACGAGCTTGATTTGCTGAGCCGATATTCGGCGAAAGAAAAACCGATCTTCGGCATATGCCGCGGAATGCAGGTGCTGAACGTGTTTCTCGGCGGAAGACTGGTTCAGGATCTTCCGACTGCCGGTGCGCATTCCTCGCCCGGCGGCGATCTTTTTCATACGGTCGAAAACCGAAAAGATACACCCGCCTGTCGGCTTTTCGGAGAGCGCATGACCGTCAACAGCGCGCATCATCAAGGGTGTGGGAGAATCGGGGCAGGGCTTTTTCTTATGCAGCGCCACGCCGACGGAACGCCCGAGGGGCTTTTCGGCGAGAAACTTCTTGCGGTGCAATGGCACCCCGAAAGAATGGATTTTTCCTTGGTCGAGCCGCTTCTTCGCTTCTTTTTTGAAATGTTTTAGCATTTCTCTTACACAAGCTGTAAAATATTTTGAATAATCGGGAAAACTTCTTGCGAAAGTGCTTTTTCGGTGTTATAATAACAAGGATGAAGAAGTGTCAGTATCACGGAGGAAAGAGGAGGCGCGATTTTTATGATCCCATCCAATCTTCACACCCATTCGGTCTTCTCGGACGGAAAAAACACGGTCGAAGAGATCGCCGATGCCGCCGTTCAAAAAGGCTTTCGCACGCTCGGCATGTCCGATCACAGCTATACCGCTTTTGACCCGACTTTTTGCATGAAAGACGGCGTTTTTGACCGCTATGTGGAAAAGGTGAATGAGTGCAAGGCGAAATATGCGGGTACTTTGGACATTTTTTGCGGAATGGAACTCGATTACTATTCCGAAAACATTCCGACCGATCGGTTGGATTATGTCATCGGCTCGGTGCATTATGTGAAGCGCGGCGGCGTTTATTACGGCGTCGATCACTCCGCCGAGGGCGAAAAACAGGGAATTGACGAGGGCTGCGGCGGCGATGTTCACCTCTATATCCGCGAATATTACCGCAATATCTGCGATCACATCGCGAAGAATCCCGTAGACGTCGTCGGACATTTTGACGTATTGACAAAATTCGGTCTGATCGACGAGGAAGACCCCGCCTATCGTCGTGAGGCACTTGCGGCGGCGGATTATGCGATCGAGCGCGGCGTGATCATTGAGATCAACACGGGCGCCGTCTTTAAAAAACTCAAGAAAAATCCCTACCCGAACGCTTTTATTTTAAAGCATATCTGCGAGAAAGGCGGGCGCGTCTGCATCGATTCGGATTCGCACATCATCGACAGCCTCGATTTTTATTTTGAGGAATCGTGCGCGCTGATGAAAGCCTGCGGCTTCCGCACGGCGGCGATGCTTACAAAAGACGGATTTTGCGACGTTGAACTTTAACGATAAAGATTAAAATGCAAGGAGGCATTTTTATGACAAAAATAGACATTTTTTCGGGCTTTCTCGGAGCCGGTAAAACAACCTTGATCAAAAAACTCATAAAAGAAGCGTACACGGGCGAGAAGCTTGTTCTGATCGAGAACGAATTCGGCGAGATCGGCATTGACGGCGGATTTTTGAAGGATGCGGGAATCAACATTACCGAAATGAATTCCGGCTGTATCTGCTGCAGCCTTGTCGGCAATTTCAGCAAAGCGCTCGAGCAGGTTCTGACCGAATACAATCCCGACCGCATCATCATCGAGCCGTCGGGCGTCGGCAAGCTCAGCGATGTAATCAAAGCGGTTCAAAATCTTTCCGATCCGAAGATCGTGCTCAACAGCTTTACGACAGTTGCCGACGCAACCAAATGCAAGATGTATATGAAAAACTTCGGTGAGTTTTACAACAACCAGATCGAACACGCAAATTCCATCGTACTGAGCCGTACCGACGGCATGGACGAGGAAAAGCTTGCGGCGGCGGTCGCCCTTCTGCGAGAAAAGAATCCCGACGCAACCATCATTACGACTCCCTGGGATAAGATCGACGGCAAGGCGATACTGGACGCGATGGAGCATAAAGACACCATGGCGGTCGAGCTGGAAAAGCTTCGTGCTGAGCAGGAGGAAGAACATCATCACCATTATCATGATGACGATGACGATGGCGATGACGATGACGAATGCTGCTGTCACCACGATCATGACGAGGACGAGCATGAGCATCATCACCATCATGATGACGACGATGACGATGACGAATGCTGCTGCCACCACGATCACGACGAGGACGAGCATGAGCATCATCACCACGATCACGACGAGCACGAGCATCACCATGAACATGACGAGGACTGCGACTGCGGATGCCATGATCACGATCACGAGGGGCACCATCATCATCACCACGCCGACGAAATCTTTGCAAGCTGCGGCGGCGAGACGGCGCGCAAATATACCTCCGAGGAGATTCGCAAAATGCTTGAGGAGCTGAACGATTCCGCAAAATACGGAGAAATTCTCCGTGCCAAGGGTATTGTGGACAGCACAGAGGGCGAGTGGATCCACTTCGATTTCGTTCCGGGCGAGGCGGATGTGCGCCACGGCAGTGCCGGCGTCATCGGACGTGTCTGCATCATCGGCGCGCACCTGAAAGAAGACGCGATCCGCACCTTGTTTAAGCTGTAATTTCGGGAAAGGGCAAAAAACAAATGAACAATCAAAACGAACAGATCCCCGTTTATTTGTTTACCGGCTTTTTGGAGGCGGGCAAAACAAAGTTTATTCAGGAGACGCTGGAGGACAGGCGCTTTTCCAACGGCGAAGTCACACTGGTTTTGCTGTGCGAAGAGGGCGTTGAAGAATATAACCCGAAAAAATTCCCGCAAAAGGACATTTTCATCAAGACCGTCGAAGAACCCGAACAGCTCACGACCGAGCTTTTGACAAAGCTGGAGGAGGAGCTGGGCTTTTCCCGCGTTCTGGTGGAATATAACGGCATGTGGATGCTCGACACGCTGTATAAGGCGCTTCCCGAGCATTGGGCGGTCTATCAGGAAATGCTTTTCATCGAAGAGCCGACCTTCCTCGGATTCAACGCCAACATGCGTTCTCTTGTGGTCGATAAACTGACAAGCTGTGAGCTTGCCGTGTTCAACCGCTGCCCGAAGGGCGTTGACAAAATGCAGCTGCATAAGATTGTGCGCACGACCAACCGCCGCTGCGACATTGCATACGAATACACCGACGGAACGGTTGAATACGATGATATCGAGGATCCGCTTCCGTTTGATATCAATGCGCCGGTCGTCGAGATTAAGGACGAGGATTTTGCGGTCTTTTACCGCGACACGACCGAAAAATTGAAGGAGTACGACGGCAAGACCGTCCGCTTCAAGGCGCTGGTGCATAAAAATCCCCGTATCAAAGATATGTTCGTTGCGGGGCGGCAGGTCATGACCTGCTGTGTCGAGGATACGCGCTTTGCGGGCTTTATTTGCGAAACGCCGAAGGCGGCGGATATTTCCGACGGAGCATGGATTCTTTTGACAGCGAAGATCACTGTCAAATACCACAAGGTCTATAAGCGTGAAGGTCCCGTTTTGACCCCCGTTTCGATCGAAAAGGCACAGCCGCCGCAAGAGGAGATCGCAACGTTTTATTAAAAACCGCGGTGCGGAATTTTGCGGTTTGACGCAAAAATATGAGACGGAAGAGAAGGAAAGGAGGTGTGCCGCATGCGAAAGCGTGTTATGACGGCGTTTTTCGCCCTTATGACCCTGTGCAGCATGAGCTTCATTTTCCTGAATTCCGCCATGAATTCGGAGGATTCCGACGATATGTCGCTTGGTGTGGTTCGCTTTTTGTATGGTCTTGTGCAAAATCCGCCGTTTCGAAAAAACGCGTCCGAAACGGTGCAGTCCCCGAATTCGGGAACGGAAAGCGAAGCGGCGGCCGAGTCTTTTGCCGCGGTCGGAAACGCGGAAACGGAAAACGGCAAATCCGATCCGCAGAAGGATCAACTCATCCAAAAATTAAATAAGCCGATACGCAAGGCGGCGCACGCCGTTGAATACGTTTTTCTCGGCTTTTCGATGTGCGGGCTGTATCTTTGCCTGCTTTCGAAAACAGATTTTCGAAAATGCGGGCTTTGGACACTGCTTTCGGGCGTTTTATATGCTGCCTCCGACGAATTTCATCAGTTTTTCGTCGATGGACGCGCCTGTCAGGCAAGCGACGTTGTGATCGATACGGTCGGCGTTTCGGTCGGAATACTGCTTCTTTTGAGTATTGCACTTCTTCTAAAAAGAAGAAACCGCGCGTCATAGGTTCTGCGCGGAAGAGTCGGAAACAAAGCAAAAAATAAGAAAACCTCGGCAAAGCCCTGTGCGGGCAAGCCGAGGTTTTCTTGCATTTTAGAATAAGTCTTCGCGGCGTCAAAGAATTAGCATGGCATCGCCGAACGAGAAGAAGCGGTATTTTTCTTTTACGGCGCAGGCATAAGCATCCAAAATCCGCTCGCGTCCCGCCAGCGCCGAAATCAGCATGATCAGCGTGCTTTCGGGAAGATGAAAATTGGTGATGAGGTGATCGACGGCTTTAAAATGATAGCCGGGGTAGATGAAAATGTCGGTGTAACCGCTGCATTCGGTAAGATATCCGTTTTCGTCGGCGCACGATTCAAGCGTGCGGCAGGAGGTCGTGCCGACGCAAAAGACCTTTCCGCCGGCGCGCCGTGCGGCGTTGTACTTTTCGGCGTTTTCACGCGAGACCGAATAAAACTCGCTGTGCATTTTGTGGTGCGTAATATCGTTTTCCTTGACGGGACGAAACGTTCCCAGCCCGACGTGCAGGGTGACTTCAACCTTTACAACGCCCATCTCTTCAAGCTGTGCGAGAAGCTCTTTTGTGAAATGAAGTCCTGCGGTCGGCGCGGCGGCGGAACCGTCGTATTTGGCATAGACTGTCTGATAGCGGCTTTTGTCCTCGGCTTTTTTGTGAATGTACGGAGGAAGGGGCATTTCGCCGATCTTGTCGAGCAGCGCCATAAATTCGCCCTCGTAATCGAAACGAACAAGGCGGTTTCCGCCCTCGGTGATGTCGATAACCTCGCCCGTTAACAGCCCGTTTCCGAAGGAAAGACGCGTCCCGATCGGCGTTTTGTGTCCCGGGCGGGAGAGCGCTTCCCAAACCTTTTCACTTTTGCGCTCCAGAAGCAAAAGCTCGATTTCCGAGCCGAGCTTGTCGGTATAAACTCCAGCGGCGTCTTTTTTAAAGCGATGCCCCAAAAGGCGCGCGGGGATGACCTTGGAATTGTTGACGACCAAAATGTCGCCGGGATGAAAATAATCCTTAATGTCGTAAAAATGCCGATGCGAATATGTGTTTTCCGCGCGGTCGAGCACGAAAAGGCGGGATTCGTCGCGCTTTTCCGACGGATCCTGCGCGATCAGCTCCTCGGGCAGATCATAATTGTAATCGGACAAAAGAAGTGCTTGTTTTTGTTCCATAAATCAGACTTGTTCCTTCGCTTTTTAATTCTTCTTGTTCTTGTTTGTCAAATATCGCACATCAGTCGTAAATGACGGTAATGCCTTTTTCGGGCGTGCATTTGACGTAAAAATCCAAAACGGCAATGTTGCCTTCGGCGTGAAAATCCAATTTTCGTCCGCCGTAATAGAAGACCTTCGGCTCGGAAAAGATGCCGAAGCGTCGTACCGATACCTCGCCCCAAAGAATTTTCATCTCCACATATTTCGGTCCCGCCTCCAACGTTCCGTAGGCGCTTCCGACGCCGAAAACGCATTTATAGTATCCTTCGCGGTCGGTGAAGCGAAGAAGCGGCTCGAAACAAAGCTCCTGCTTTTCCGCCGCATACCGAATCCCGCAGAATTCCGAGAGAAGTCCGTACCCCGAGAGAAGATCGGTCGGAAGCTCGCCCGCTTCTCCGAAGGGATTTCCGCTTTCACCGTCGCAGAGTGAGCGGAGCATGGAAAGAAGCTCGCCTGCCTCTTCGTCCGCCCCCGCACGGTAAAGCTCCGCTGCGGCAAGATAGCCGCTTTTCGCTTCGTTTTGCGGCTTTTGAATCGCCCAAAGAGACGACGGATAAAGCGCCGAAAAGACCGTTTTTTCGGGCAGAAACAGCGGGGAAAGGGTGCGCACGTCGCAAAGCATCTTGTCGCCCGCACGGGTAAGAAGGGGAGACTTTGCCGCCGCAATCGAAGCGGCAGACGATTCGAGCACCGTTTCGGGCAGGGTGGACTCGTACAGCGCGCGGGTGAAACGGTCGGTGTCGTTTTTCAAACGGTTCCATTCCAAAAAGCAATACGCGGCGCAGTCCTTTGCGGAGGAGAAAAAGCGGCAGTAAAAATTGTTCGGAAGCCTTTTTTCGCTCTTGAAGCTTGCCGCATGGCGCATATAGTGCGCCAAAACAAAACGGACGGTTCTTTTTTCGCCCGGCATAAGGCGAACATGCGCCGCCATAAGCCCCGCAAAACGCCCCTCGGGCGGATCTTTTTCACAGGTGCTGTCGAGCGGCATGACCGAAAGTGCCTCAAGAAGCACATTCGGGTCGTTTTCCCGCCCGCTCGGCAGGGGAAGATATTCACGGTACGACGCTTCGTCGCAGTCGGTGGCAATACACATCCCCTTTGCGTTGTAAAACGACTGCAGCGCACCGTCGTCCAAACGGTCGTCGCGCGAGCCGAAGCACAAAGCCTTCATGTCGCAGCGAATGTCGCCGTCAAAACGGTTCACGCCGCGCGCAAGCGGGTTCTCGGCGGCGGCGCACAGCGCATAATTTATCGGCACGTTTTCGGTGTTTTGCAATTCAAATTCGAAAAACGCCGCCGGGATCGACGAATCGATGTGGTTGACCGGCAAAAACGGGTTGAAAGCGCAAAACTCGACTTTTCCGGGAAAATCGCACGCCGAGAAGCGCAAAAAGGCGTACGGAAAGCGCACGCGGAACGGGGTCGGATCAAAAGCGGGCGCTCCGTTTGCCTCGTCGGCGCACGTGTTCAAAAGGCGGATGTGCGTCTTTCCGTCGGGCGTGTCCGCACGCAGGGCAAAATGACAAAAGCGCCTCTCTTCCTTGCCGAAAAGTCCGTAAAGGGACGGACTTCCCCCGCCCGAAAGAAGAACCGCGCCCGTTCCGATGCCGCCGAGCGGGAAACGAAGCTTTTTGAGTTTTTTCTCGGGATAAACTGTGGATATCATGCATTCCTCCGCGGCAAAAATATCGGCTGCCGCTGCCGTTTTGATCCGCACCGATTTTTTGCGGGTGCGTGCGCGTGCGCGTTTTCCTATGGTCAGCTGCCGAAGCCGTAACCTTCGAGCAGTTTTAAAAATCGTTTGTCGTTCATCTGTTCATTGGTAACATAGTTCCCGTCGTAAAACAGCGCATAGGTCGTGACGGGAGTCGGCGCATTCTGCGCTTCTTCCTTACTCTTCAAGCGGATCGCCTTGAAGGGAACCGATCTTTCCTTTGCGATCGCTTCGATCACGGGAACATACTTTGCGTTGAACGGGCATTGGTGGGTATAATACAAAACAAAGCCTTTTTCTTCGATGTGCGGCTTTTTTGCACACGCCTTGAATTTCGGAGCGCTTGCCGACTCGTCAAAAGGCAGGTACCACAGCAAAATGTCGTTTTCCGCTTCGTCGCAGACCCGAAAGCCCTTGTACTTTAAAAACTTGGGATCCGCCAAAAACGGCTTCTTTTTTTCCGCCGCCAAAAGGCAAAGCCCCGCTTTTCCTTTTTCTTTGCTGTCCTCGATACAGGCGCCGAGCAGATCGGAGGAATAACCGTGCCCTTTAAAAGAGCCGGAAACCCACAGACAATCAATGTACATAAAGCCGCCGGCGTCAATCGGATTCCATGCGTTTTCGGCGGGAAGATATTCGATGAAGCATTTTCCTCTTTCCGTGCTTTTCAGAAAGACCAGCCCGTCGGCAAAACGCTCCGACAGCCATGCTTTCTTGGACGACACTTGAACATCGTTGTTGTTCGAAATGGCGCAGCAAATGTGTTCCGTTTCGAGGTTTTCGCTCGTCACGCGGATGTATTCCATAAGAATTCTCCCTCATAGGAGTTTTGCCTTGCGGCGAAAGGTGTTATTTTTTCTTTTTTCCGTAGCGCACCGAAAAATACAGCGCGACGGCGAAAAGAGCCGCGTCCCAGAAAATATCGTTTGCCGTGATGCCGGACAAAAAGAAGGCGCGGTACAGGTCGAGCAGCACAAGAAGCACCCACACAACCCAAACGCCGATCAGAAGAACGCGGGAAACGTTCGGTGTTTTCTTTTCTTTTTCGATTTTCGGTCGATAATGGCTCATGCGCCCTCCTTTTCGTTCTCGGCGGCGCAGGCGTCAAGAACGCCGCGCAGCATCTGCCGCATTTCGACAAGCTCGCCGCCGAAGAGCGTCAGCGAAAACAAATACTCTTTTCCGCCGTATTCGTCCCTCCATTCGACGGCATAAACGCCGTCGCGCGTCTCGATCTCGAATTCCCGCCCGTCGGTGTGGGTGTAAACATCCTCAAGTCCCGTGTCGGCAAAGCCCGATAGATCGGTTATCGTATATCCCGCATCCGCCATGCGCAAAACGGCGTGTTTTTCGCTCCCCGCCGTATATTCGGTTTCGGCGACAATGCCGTAGACCGTGCGGTAAGCGGAGATCGAAAAATCGGGAAACGAGACCGAGAGGGGCGAAAAGCCGCATATCTCCGCCTGTTCTTCGCGGGAAGATACCTCGGTTACGGGACCGTTTTTTTGGCTTTTACAGGAGACCGACGAAAAGAGAAGCAAAAAACACAGAAGAAGGACGACTCCTTTTTTGAACCCGAGGGCTTTTTGAGATCGGCGCTTTCTTTCGGTCATGTTTTTTGCTCCTTTTTTCGGCTTGCAAAGTCTTTTTAAATCTTCCACATTATACCACTTTTTCGCCGAAAAGTCAACCGACCTTTTGTTAAAGAAACCGTGCCCCCCGAAAAAGAAGGGCACGTTTCTTTCGATTTTCGTTTTTATGGTTTTACAGCTTGTTTCGCTGAATTTTTCCGCTGACGGTCTTCGGAAGACTTTCGCGGAATTCCACGATACGGGGGTATTTGTAGGGCGCGGTGCGCTCTTTTACGTAATTCTGAATTTCTTTTTTCAGCTCCTCACTGCCCTCTGTTCCCTTGACCAGTACGATGCTCGCTTTTACGACGTGTCCGCGCACCTCGTCGGGCGCACCCGTTACGCCGCATTCCAAAACGTAGGGAAGTTCCATAATGACGCTTTCGATCTCGAACGGACCGATGCGGTAGCCCGAGGATTTGATAACGTCGTCGACCCGTCCGACATACCAATAGTAGCCGTCCTCGTCACGCCACGCGGCGTCACCCGTGTGATAATATCCGTCATGCCATACCTCGGCGGTCTTTTCGGGGTCGCCGTAATAACCGACAAACAGTCCGTTCGGCGCACCGTCCTTTACATTGACGCAGATTTCGCCCGTCTCGCTTCCCTTAACGGGGTTGCCGTCCGCGTCCAATAGCTCGATCTTGTAGATCGGCGCGGGCTTGCCCATCGATCCGATCTTATGCGGCGCGCCGACCAAATTTCCGATCATCATTGTGCTTTCCGACTGTCCGAAGCCTTCGAGGATCTGGAGTCCCGTCGACTTTTCGAATTGGCGATAAACTTCGGGATTCAGCGCTTCGCCCGCCGTCGTCATGTGCTTAACCGATGAAAGATCGTATTGGGAGATATCCTGCTTTACCATCATGCGCAGCATGGTGGGCGGCGCGCAGAAGGTGGTGATGTGATATTTTGCGAACATCGGCAGAATATCCGCCGCGTCAAAACGGTCGAAATCGTAAACAAAGGTCGCCGCTTCGCACAGCCATTGACCGTAAAGCTTGCCCCACATCGCCTTTGCCCAGCCCGTGTCGGAAATGGTGAAATGCAGTCCGTCGGGGTCGACGGTGTGCCAGTATTTCGCCGTGTGGAAATGCCCGAGGGCGTATTTGTAATTATGCGCGGCAAGCTTCGGATAGCCCGAGGTTCCCGAGGTGAAGAACATCAGCATAAGATCGTCTCCGCCCGGCGCGTCGTCGGGGCGGTCGTAATGAGCCGAGAAGCGGGGATATTCCTCGTCAAAATCGCGCCATCCGTCGCGTTTTCCGCCGACGATGAGCTTAAACTGTACCGTGTCGGCGCATTCTTCAATCGCTTTTTCCGCCTGATGCGCCGTGTCGCCGTCGGCGGTGCAGAGGATCATGCGCACGCCCGCCGCGCGGAAGCGGTAGGAAAAGTCATGCTCCTGAAGCTGATTTACGGCGGGAATGGCGATCGCGCCGATCTTGTTCAGCGCCAGCATCGCGATCCAGAATTGGTAATGCCGCTTTAAAACCAGCATAACGCGGTCACCCTTGCCGATGCCGAGCGTGCGGAAATAGTTGGCACAACGGTTGGAAAGACGGCTCATGTCGCGGAAGGTGAAACGCCGCTCGGTTTTGTCGGCGGAAATGTGCAGCATGGCGAGCTTTTCGGGGGCGCGCGCGGCAAGCTCGTCGACAAGATCAAAGGCAAAATTGAAATGCTCGGTGTTTTTGAAGGTGATCTCTGTAGGGGTACCGTTTTCGTTTTCGACAACGTCGATATACTTTTGGTAAATGCGTTCACGGTCGTCGCGCGGGACGCTTGCCGTCGAAATTTCTTTGGCCGGCATAAGCTCCGAAATGGGTTCGCCCGTCGGATTTAAAACAATGGCGTAGAAAATGCAGTCCTTGCCGTCGACGGCGATCATGCCGTGCGGCGTGTCGCTGTTGTAATAAATGCTGTCGCCGGGACCCAGAATCTCGCGGTGCTCGCCGACCTGAACCATCAGGCGGCCCTCAACGACAATGTCGCATTCCTGACCCGTGTGCGTCGTAAGCTCCATGTCACGGGTCTGCGCCTCTTCGCTGTATACGCTCTTTACGTAAAGCGGCTCGGCGATGCGGTTTTGAAACGCATAGGCAAGGTTATAATACGTCATGCCGTGCGCGTTTGCGATCATCTGTCCCTCGCCGCGCCGCGTCACGGTATAGGATTTCAGCTTCGGACTGTCGCCGTCGATGATATCGGTCACGTTGACATGAAGCGCGAGCGCGCAGCGGTAAATGAAAGCAAAATTAAGATCGCTCTTCCCGTTTTCACAGTCGAGATATTCCTGCTTTGTAACGCCGGTAAAGCTCGCCATGTCCTCGGGGGTGTAGTTTTCGATTTCGCGCAGTTCGCGGATTCTCCCCGCCATTTCCTTGATTTTTACGTCCAGTCCCGTTGTGTTCGGCATAGTACACACTCCTTTTTTCGGGACGAAAAAAAGCCCGTCCCAAAGATTTTTGTTCTTTGAGACGAGCTTTGATAAACAAATACCCGCGGTACCACTCAAATTGCAAGGTGAAAAACACCTTGCCGCTCTTCGGGATCCACCAATCCCTACGCCTTGACGCGGCGGATACGGGGAGGTTCTACTTGCAAAGCGCTTTCTTCCTCCCGGCTCGGAAGCTACAAACACAAAACCCCGTGAACCGTGACTCGCACCGACCGTCACTTCTCTTTGTTCGTCCTTTTTGCGTCCTCTTCGTCGAAGCCTTTCGAATATGTGTGCATTATACACGGTTCGCGCCCGTTTGTCAAGGCTTTTTTCGAAAAAAGTGCGAAAAATGCCCGAAATGTGAAAACGCTCTTGTTCTTTCGGTATGCGAAAAGCGCTTTCGGCATATTGTTTTGACAGAATATACAAAGAAGCGGGGCACGCTTTTTTCGCTTTTTCGCAAAAGAACGAAAAAAGAAAAAATACGTCAATTTTTGGAAAAAGGGGCTTGACAAATCGAAGAAAATCGGATATTCTAATAGGTGGTTAGTGAGAGCTAACCGATATTTTCGGCAAAATAGTTAGCGCAGGCTAACCTAAAGCCGAACAAGCGGAAAGAGGGATGAAAAAATGATGCCTCTTGTATTGGCGGCTGTGGGTGAAAAAAACACCATTAAAAAAATCGGCGGAAGTCCCGAGGTAAAAAAGCATTTGGAAAATCTGGGCTTTGTCGTCGGCGGCGATGTGACGGTCATAACCTCACTCGGCGGAAACGTCATCGTCAACGTGAAGGAAACACGCGTCGGAATCAGCGAAGAGATGGCGCGGAAGATTATGATCTGACGGAACACATTCGGAATTATCCTTCGCGAACGCTTCGACGAAGGTTAGTATAAGGAGGAAAAGTCATGAAGACATTAAGAGAAGTCCCGATCGGGGCAACGGTAAAAGTGGTAAAGCTCCACGGTGAAGGTGCGGTCAAGCGCCGCATTATGGACATGGGCATCACCAAAGGCACCGAGATCCATATGCGAAAGGTAGCACCGCTCGGAGATCCCGTCGAGGTTACGGTGCGCGGATATGAGCTTTCTCTGCGCAAGGCGGACGCCGAAATGATCGAAGTGGAATAATTCCGCCGCAAATTCTTGACATACAGTTAGCGAAAACTAACGGTTGAAAGTGAGGAACATATTTATGAGTCTGAGAATTGCTCTTGCCGGAAACCCCAACTGCGGTAAGACAACCCTTTTCAACGCCCTTACCGGTTCCAATCAGTTTGTCGGAAACTGGCCCGGCGTTACGGTCGAAAAAAAGGAAGGTAAGCTGAAGAAGCACGACGGCGTTATCGTCACCGACCTTCCGGGTATCTATTCGTTGTCTCCGTACACCCTCGAAGAGGTTGTTGCGCGGAACTATCTTGTCGGCGAACGCCCCGACGCGATCTTAAACATCATCGACGGTACCAACCTTGAGCGTAACCTGTATCTTACGACACAGCTTACCGAGCTCGGTATTCCGGTTGTTATCGCCATCAACATGATGGACGTCGTCAAGAAGAACGGCGATAAGATCAACATTGCCGAACTTTCGCGTGAACTCGGATGTAAGATCGTTGAGATTTCCGCACTGAAGGGTACGGGCGTTATGGAAGCCGCCGAGGCTGCCATCGACGCCGCAAAGAACGCAAAGACCGTTCCCATGCACACCTTCTCGGGTCCCGTTGAGCATGCCATCGCGCACATCGAAGAAGCGGTTCTGCACAGCATGCCCGAAAATCAGCAGAGATGGTACGCCATCAAGATCTTCGAGCGCGACGCAAAGGCGATCGAAAAGCTGAACATTCCCGCCGAGACCATGCAGCATATCGAAGCCGACATCGCCGACGCGGAAAAAGAGCTGGACGACGATGCCGAGAGCATTATCACCAATGAGCGTTATCTGTATATCGCCGAGATCTTAAAGGGCTGCTATAAGAAGAAGGACGCGGGCAAGCTTTCGACCTCCGATAAGATCGATAAGGTCGTAACCAACCGCTGGCTCGGCCTCCCGATTTTTGCCGTTATCATGTTCCTTGTTTACTATATCGCCATGGTCACCGTCGGCTCCGCCGCAACCGACTGGGCGAATGACGGTGTGTTCGGCGACGGCTGGCACCTGTTCGGTATCGGTTCGGGTGAGTATGCCGACGCTGCCGACGCTTACACGAACGCGACCGAAGCGGTCGGCGCATTTATCGAAGATTTCGATCTGTCCGCCGAAGATTTTGACGGCGATGCGGCTCTTTCCGAAATGAAAGAATTCACGACCGATGAGGTCAGCGCCGTTATTGAAGTCGAGGATGAAGAGACTCTCGCCGTCAACGACATGACGGTCTACTACGATACCATTCCCGACGATGCGGACGAAAAATCCACGATCGGCATGACGTATACCGAAGCGGTAAGCTATTTTGAAGAAAACGGCTTCGAGGAGCCTGATCCGGCCGTCTACGGCATATGGGTTCCCGGTATTCCGGTGCTGATCGAAAACGGTCTTGATGCCGTAAATTGTGAAGCAGAGTGGCTTCGCGGACTGATCCTCGACGGTATCGTTGCCGGTGTCGGCGCAGTGCTCGGCTTTGTTCCGCAGATGCTTGTGCTGTTCTTCATGCTTGCGTTCCTTGAGGCGTGCGGCTACATGGCTCGTATCGCTTTCGTCCTCGACCGTATCTTCCGTAAGTTCGGTCTCTCGGGCAAATCCTTTATCCCGATGCTGATCGGTACCGGCTGCGGTATCCCCGGTATCATGGCTTCGCGCACCATCGAAAACGACCGCGACCGCAAGATGACCATTATGACCACCACCTTTATCCCCTGCGGTGCAAAGGTTCCGTTCATCGCCATGATCGCGGGTGCGATCTTCGGCGGATCGGCATGGGTTGCCACCTCCGCTTACTTCATCGGTATGGCTGCTATCATCCTCTCGGGTATCATGCTCAAGAAGACGAAGATGTTTGCCGGCGACCCCGCTCCCTTTGTAATGGAGCTTCCCGCATACCATATGCCCACGCTTCTCAATGTTCTGCGCAGCATGTGGGAGCGCGGCTGGTCCTTCATCAAGAAGGCAGGTACCATCATCCTTTTGTCGACCATCGTCGTTTGGTTCACGACTTATTTCGGATTTACCTCCGAAGGCTTCCGTATGCTCTCCGAGGAAGAACTTGATATGAGCTTACTCGCTAAGATCGGCGGCGCGATCGCATGGATCTTCGCTCCTCTCGGTTGGGGAAACTGGCAGGCGGCTGTCGCTTCGATCACGGGTCTTGTCGCAAAGGAAAACATCGTCGGTACGCTCGGTATCCTGTACGGCGGCGGAGATAATTCGGTCTATGCCGAACTTGCGGAAAAGTTTACGGCGATCACCGGCTATTCCTTCCTTGTATTCAACCTTCTCTGTGCGCCCTGCTTCGCGGCGATCGGCGCTATCAAGCGTGAAATGAACAACGCTAAGTGGACATGGTTTGCCATTGCCTATCAGTGCGGCTTTGCCTATGCGGTTGCTCTCTGCATCAACCAGTTCGGCGGCGCGTTCACGGGCAATCTGAACGTGATCGGTCTTGTCGCGGCGATTTTGGTTCTCGCGGCGATCGTATATATGCTCTTTAAGCCTTACAAAGAATCCGAAACCTTCACCGGTAAGGTTAAGTAAGAAGCAAACAATTTTTTCAAACAGAACGCGGAGGTGTCTTTTATGATCGCATGGTTAACGCAAAATATCGGTACGATTCTGGTGCTTTTGATTTTGATCGCGATCGTGGCGGCAGTCACGGTCAGCATGGTGCGGGCAAAGAAGAAGGGACATACCTCCTGCGGCAACGGCTGCGCGCACTGTGCGCTTCACGGAACCTGTCATAAAAAATGAGTTTTTTAAGCGAGCGGGTCGGTTTTTCCGACCCGCTTTCTTGCTTTTTCGAAGATTTTGCGGTACAATAAAAGAAACAGAGGAGGGGAGGCGCATTTATGATCGAACGCGACGAAGGGGAAAGCTTTTTTCAAACCGCCGACGGGGCGGGCATTGTGCGGACTTTTTCGGTCTTTCCGGGAATTGAGCTTGTTTATCGCGATATCCGCTGCCGTCTTTTGCCCGAGACCGAGGCAAGAACGGGAAGCTTTCTCGTGATCGACCATTGCCGCGTCGGGCGGATGGATTGGGACGACGGAAAGGAGATTGTTTATCTTACGGGCGGCGACCTTGCCGTGTCCGACGGCGCGCTTTGGAACAAAAGTCCGGTTTTCCCCATGAAAAAATATGAGGGGATCGAGATCGTGATCGATCTGGATCGTGCGCCCGAAAGCCTTTTTGGAATTTTGGGAGATATCGACGTCGATCCCGCCGCGCTGAAAGAGCGCCTTTGTGCGGACGGATGCTACATTGCCCGCTCATCCGAAAGTGTTCTGCACATTTTTTCGGAGCTTTACAACGTTCCCGAAAGCATACGGCGCGGCTATTTCAAAGTCAAAGTTTTGGAACTTTTGCTCTTTTTGTCCTGCACGAAAGAAGAAAGCAACGAGCGGGCGGGGCACAGTCTTTCGCGTGCCAAGACCCGCCTTGCGGGTACGGTGCGGAGCTACATCGACCGCCACCCCGAGGAAAAGCTGACCATTGCGATGCTCGCCGAGAAATTTCACGTGTCCGAAACGGGGATCAAAGAGAGCTTCAAGGCGGTCTACGACATCAGTCCGTATGCCTATATCCGCCGTCAGAAAATGCGCGAGGCGGCAAGCCTTCTTCGCGGGACCGACCGCACGGTTTTGGAAATTGCGGGACAATTCGGCTACGACAACGCCGGAAAATTCGCAAAAGCCTTCTGCGAGGTGATGGGGCAGACCCCGCGCGAGTACCGAAAAGGCGGAAATCGAAAAAAATAATCGAAAAACCCTTGACAAACGGCGATCGGTGTGGTATGATACTGCCTGTAAAGAAAAACACTTTACAGGCTGAGTGAACAAAACGGAACTATGAATGAAAAAAAACTGACAATTTCGGGTCTTTATGACTACTACGGCGCGCTTTTGTCCGAAAAGCAAAAGTTTGCCGTCGAAATGTATTATAACGACGATTTGTCCCTTTCCGAGATCGCCGAGTCGATCGGCATAACGCGGCAGGGGGTTCGCGATCAGCTCAAGCACGCCGAACAGTTTTTGGAAAACTGCGAGCGGCTTTTGGGCTTTGCCGCAAAGTCGCGCGGCGCACAGGCGCTTTGCGACGAGCTTTTGCGGATATGCGACGAGAACGACACGCTTTCCGCGGCGCAGGTTCGCTCCTTTGCCGCGAAAATTTCGGAGCTTGTCACGGGATAAGGAGGTGCGCGATTGTTTCAAAGCCTGACCGAACGGTTGAACAACGCTTTCAAAAAGTTTCGGAACAAAGGAAAACTGACCGAGGCGGACGTCAAAGAGGGCATGCGTGAGATCAAGATCGCGCTGCTCGAAGCCGACGTCAACTTCAAGGTTGTAAAGGAATTTATCAAAACCGTATCCGAACGCGCCGTAGGCGCCGAGGTACTGGAAAGCATAACCGCTCCTCAGCAGATCGTCAAGATTGTAAACGAGGAGCTGACCGCTCTCATGGGCGGTGCCAATTCGAAGCTCACCATCGCGTCCAAGCCTCCGACCGTCGTTCTGATGGCGGGTCTTCAGGGCGCGGGCAAAACGACCCACACGGGCAAGCTTGCGCTGATGTACAAAAAGCAGGGCAAACGACCGCTTCTTGCTGCGTGCGACGTTTACCGCCCGGCGGCAATCAAGCAATTGCAGGTGGTGGGCGAGCAGGCGGGCATTCCCGTTTTTACGATCGACGGCTGCAACGATCCCGTGAGAATCGCAAAAGAAGCGCTTGAGCACGCGATCCGTCACGGCAACGACATGCTGTTCATCGATACGGCGGGACGTCTTCACGTGGACGACAATCTGATGGAGGAGCTGCGCCGCATTAAGGACGCGGTGAACCCGACCGAAATCCTCTTCGTCGTTGACGCCATGACCGGTCAAGACGCGGTGAACGCCGCCGAGGCGTTCAATTCGCAGATCGATCTTACCGGCGTTATCCTCACAAAGCTGGACGGCGACACGCGCGGCGGCGCGGCGCTTTCGGTCCGTCAGGTTACGGGCAAGCCGATTAAATTCATCGGCACGGGCGAAAAGCTCGACGCGATCGAGCCGTTTTATCCCGACCGCATGGCATCGCGTATCCTCGGCATGGGCGACGTTTTGTCGCTGATCGAAAAAGCCGAGGCAAACTACGACGAACAGAAGGCAAAAGAGCTGGAGCGCAAGCTCCGAGAACAAAAATTCACGCTGACCGACTATCTCGAGCAGTTCGGATCGATCCGCAAAATGGGTTCGATCGACCAGCTGATGGGCATGCTCCCCGGAGTCGATTCCAAGGCGCTCAAGGACGTGAACGTCGACGAAAAAGCGATCGACCGCATGGAAGCGGTGATTTTGTCCATGACCCCGTATGAGCGCGACAATCCCGACGTGATCGGCGCCTCCCGCAAAAAGCGCATCGCGGCGGGCAGCGGAACAAGCGTCGAGGAGGTCAACAAGCTCTTAAAGCAATACGATGCGACCAACAAGCTCATGCGCCAGCTGCAAAACGGCGCGGGCGGCTTCGGCGGTTCGTTCGGCGGGAAAATGTTCGGCAAGCGCGTTTCCAAAAACCTTGCCAAGAAGAAAAGGAAGAAAAAATAACGCTATATGTTGTGCCGCCGAGCGGCGCTCTTATAAATTCATACAAACGGAGGAAAAAGAAAATGGCAGTAAAGATCAGACTCAGAAGAATGGGCGCAAAGAAAGCTCCTTTTTACAGAGTGGTAGTAGCAGATTCCCGCTATCCCCGCGATGGCCGCTTCATCGAAGAAATCGGTTACTACAATCCGCTTAAGTCTCCCGCAGAAGTCGTTATCGACGGCGAGAAGGCAAAGCAGTGGATCTCGAACGGTGCTCAGCCTACCGACACCGTAAAAGCCCTTCTCAAGAAGAACGGAGTCCTTTAATTTCCGTATCTTAAAGGAGGATATGATGAAACAGGTTTTGACGGATATTGCGCGCGCGATTGTCGATTATCCCGACAGCGTCGTTGTGACCGAACGTGAGGAAGGGGATACCTTGTTCCTCGAGCTTACGGTCGCCGCCGACGATATGGGAAAAGTCATCGGCAAGCGCGGCAAGATCGCAAATGCGATTCGCACGGTAGTCAAAGCTACCGCCAACCGCGACAACCGCCGTGTTGTCGTGAATATCGTGTCCGACGCGGAATAAGTGCCGGAGGTTTTGGCTGTCGTGTCCGACAGCCATTTTACTTTGCATCATCGAATTCCGAAAAAGGGAAGCACGGCTTCTCTTTTTCTCTTTTTCGGCACGCTTTTTCGGACCGTACGCAAAATTAACAAATTTTGCCTTTACTTCGTCGGATTCCTTCTGTATGATAAAAATGATTATGGGTTACTCTGGATAAGAATGGGGAAAAATATGAAAGAATATTTGGAAGTGGGCTGTATCATCAACAAGCGCGGGCTTCACGGCGAAGTGAAGGTCGATTGCTATTGCGACAGCCTCGACGTGCTGTGTTCGCTTTCCGAGCTTTTTTGGGATGAGAACGGGCAGGAACCCGTGCGCCTTTTGGCGGCAAAGCCTTATCGCGGCTATGTTTATGCGACTCTTTCGGGAATCGACAGCGCCGAGAGCGCCGACCGTGTGCGCGGAAAGTCGCTTTATGCCCACCGCGACAGCGTGCCGCTTGAAGAAGGCAAAAACTTTTTGGTCGACCTTTTGGGACTTCCCGTATACGACGAGGAGACGGGAAAGCTTTACGGAACGCTGAGCGAGGTTTTCAACCGCGGCGCAAGCGATATTTATACCGTAACGCGCGACGGGAAAGACTATTATATGCCCGCCGTTCCCGAATTCGTAAAGCGGGTCGACCCCGAAAAGGGCATTTTCGTCCGCGTTATCCCGGGAATGCTGGAGGATGAGGAGTAAAATGCGCATCGATATTCTGTCGGTATTTCCCGAAATGGTAAAGCCCGCGCTTTCCGAAAGCATGATCGGAAGAGCCTGTGAAAAGGGAATCCTTGACATTCATCTGCACAATATCCGCGATTACACGACCGATAAGCACCGCCGCACCGACGACACGCCCTACGGCGGCGGATGGGGAATGGTCATGACCTGTCAGCCGATTCTCGACTGTCATCGCGCCGTGACAAAAGAGGGCGCGCCCGCGCACACGATTTACCTGTCGCCCGGCGGAAAGGTGTTGACGCAAAAGACCGCCATGCGCCTTGCAAAATACGAACGTCTCGTTCTTCTCTGCGGTCATTATGAGGGGATTGACCAGCGCGTCATCGATTCGATCGTCGACGAGGAAATATCGATCGGCGATTATGTTCTCACGGGAGGCGAGCTTCCCGCGGCGGTTCTGACCGACTGTGTGGCGCGGCTTATTCCGGGCGTTCTGCCCGACGCCGAATGTCATGAGGACGAGAGCATCGAATCGGGACTTTTGGAATATCCGCAGTACACAAAACCCGCCGAATACGAGGGAATGCGCGTACCCGAGGTGCTTCTCGGCGGGCATCATGCCAATATTTTGAAGTGGCGGCGCGAAAAGGCGATTCGAAAGACCTTTTTCCGCCGCAAAGATCTTTTGCGAAAAGCGCCGCTTACGAAAAAAGAAAAAGAATACGTGCAGGCTCTGCGCGCCGAATACGGACGCAGAAAAGAACCCGAGGACGAATAATAAAGCGTCGGAATGAAACAAAGAGTAAAGTGAAGGGAGGAAAAGATGTGAACGAACGCGAAAACGAACGCGCACGGGTACGCGAAGAAAAACGCCGTGAATCGCTGACCGAAAAAATACCGTCGGGCGTGGACCGCGCTTTTCACGCTTCCTTTTTCTATCGCTTTTTCCGAACTTACGACGAGACCGACGGAAAAATGCGCGAAAGCTTCTTTTTCCGCCTGCTGCGCCCCGAACGCCTTGCGGGCGCGGTTCGCACCTTCAAAAACGGCTTTGCCGCCAAGTGCGAAGAGAGCGTTTTGTGCGGCGCGATCCGCCGTTTTTACGAGCGGCTCCCGCTTTGCAGTCTGCGCTCGGTCGGAGTCTTGTTTTTGTATTTTTCACTTTATTCGCTCGCCATTGCGGCAATCCGCATTGCCGTGGAAAAAAATGTCGCGCGCTATGCCGACAATCTTATCACGGCGGCGATTCTTTTGCTTTTGTCGTTTCTCATGATGCTGTATAAAGGCTCTGCGGCGCGGTTTGTCCGCGAGAGCCGTCTTTTGTCGGGGCTGTTCGACGGACTGTTCTTTTCCCGCGCGGGACTTTCGAAAGAGGAGACGTACCGACCGCAGAACGCGGTTTTGGTGCTGTGCGGCACGGCGCTGGGGGCGCTTACGTATCTTGTCCCGGTGAAAAGCATTCTGCTTACGCTGTTTTTTTTCGTGCTTATCCTCTCTTTCTTCAAAATGCCCGAAAACGGCATGACCGTTCCGATCCTTTTGTGTCC
>URJL01000024.1 GCA_900548115.1 uncultured Eubacteriales bacterium | reverse complement strand
TCGCCCGCAAACGGGCGGTGTTTGCCCTTCGGGCGGAGTTTTCTTCCCTTTCGTTCCCGAAAAAAAAAGTAACCAAAAAGAAAGAGAATTTAAGGGCTTGCGCCCTTAAAAACCCCTCGGATTGTACAGGGCTGTTACGCTCAATCAGGAACGGCATGCTTGTCTTT
Organism: uncultured Eubacteriales bacterium; assembly: GCA_900548115.1. Taxonomy (GTDB): domain Bacteria; phylum Bacillota; class Clostridia; order Oscillospirales; family CAG-382; genus UMGS1052. The sequence continues at coordinate 30,814 of URJL01000024.1, read as the reverse complement.
GCTGTTATTGCGAGTCGCGCTTCGCACGATGAAATTGTACGAAACGGGAATAAGAACAAAAAGCGGGGGAGGCTATCGGTCGTCCGCCCCTGCGGGGAGCGGTTGCCGCGCCTGCGGCGAGCGTTTACCGTGAAATTGAATTCTGATGGTCAGAATTCAATTTCACATTATCCCGATTGTGTTGACACGGCAAACAGCTGGTGTTGCCGCAGACACGCCGAAAAATTAACAAAACCGTCACAAAGCGGCGGTCACTTTGTTGTATCATAATAAGATAGAAATTCATATTCGGCGGGACACGAAAGGAACGAAAAATTATGCTTTATTACAGCACGCGCGACGCGAAAAAACAAAACGGAAAAACGGCATCGTATGCCATAAAACAAGGACTTTGCGAGGACGGGGGGCTCTTTATGCCCGAGACGCTTCCGCATTATTCCGAAGAGCGTCTGCGCTCGTTTCTTCCCCTTTCTTACCCCGAACGCGCGGCGAAGATCCTTGCGGATTTTCTGACCGATTATACCGAAGAGGAGCTTTTGCAGGCATCCCGCGCCGCTTATTCCGAAGAGAAATTTCCGGGCGGCGCGACGGCGATCACGGCGCTCGGCAAGACCCATCGAATCTTGGAATTGTGGCACGGTCCGACCTGCGCGTTTAAAGACATGGCGCTGCAGATCATGCCGCACCTTCTGACGATGGCGCTGCGCAAAAACGGCGAGAAGCGCACCGCGTATATTCTGGTCGCCACCTCGGGCGACACGGGCAAAGCCGCGCTGGAGGGCTATCGCGATGTCGACGGCGTGAAGATCTGCGTCTTTTATCCCGAGGACGGCGTAAGCGCTATGCAAAAATTGCAAATGACCTCGCAAAAGGGCGAAAATGTACATGTCTGCGCCATCGAGGGCAATTTCGACGACGCACAGACGGGCGTCAAGAAAATTTTTGCCGACAGGGAAGCGGCGAAAATTTTAGACGAAAACGGGCTGTTCTTATCAAGCGCCAACTCCATCAACTGGGGTCGTCTCGCGCCGCAGATCGTATATTACATCTCCGCTTACTGCGATCTTGTAAACGAAGGAGACATTGCTTTCGGCGACACGATCGACATCACCGTTCCGACGGGCAATTTCGGCAACATTTTTGCCGCTTATATTGCGAAAAAATGCGGACTTCCTTTCGGAAAACTGCTTTGCGCGTCCAATCGCAACAACATTCTGACCGATTTTCTCACCACGGGCGTTTATGACCGCAACCGTGCTTTTTATACCACCATGTCGCCGTCGATGGATATTCTCATCTCTTCGAATCTCGAGCGGCTTTTGTATCTTGCGGCGGGTGCGGAGCGCTGTGCCGATTATATGAAAAGCCTTTCGGAGACAGGACGGTATGAAGTCGATTCCGACGTTTTGGCGGCGATCAAAGAGACCTTCCGCGCCGATTTCTGCACCGAAGAAAATACGGCAAAGACCATCCGCGACACCTTCGAAACGTATTCGTATCTTATCGATACGCACACGGCGTGCGCGCTGTATGCTTCGCTGAGGGCGGAAAAAGAAAACGAGAAAGAGGGGCGCGACGTCAAAATTTTAACGGCGTCGACCGCGTCGCCCTATAAATTCTCCGCCGATGTGCTCCGTTCGCTCGGCGAAAACATCGAGACCGAGGGCTTTGAGGCGATGTATGCTCTGCACGACCGCACGGGCGTCGAAATTCCCGCCCCCCTCGCCGCGCTCCGCACCGCGTCGGTTCGGTTTACGAATGTCTGCGGAAAAGACAAAGATTCCATGTTAAAAGAAGCCCTTGCCCACGCCTGACGGCGCCCCTGCGGCGCGCGGTTGCCGCCCCTGCGGGGAGCGGTTGCCGCGCCTAACGGGGCGGGTGTTGCCGCGCCTAACGGCGGGTGTTGCCGCGCCTAACGGCGGGTATTGCCGTGAATTGAGATTCCGATGGTCGGAATCTCAATTCACCCTACTTTTGTTATGTCGGCAAAATTTTGCACTGCCCGTGTTATGTTGACATAACATTTTGATGCGCAATGAAGCCTTCCGCACTTGATCGAAGATCACAGTGCCTTAAGGAGAAGGCTCGGTGCGCCCGTTATGCCGACATAAAATTTCGCGCTTGCGCTTGCGCTTACGCTCACACAACGCCGTCAGAACGACTTCGGCTTAAAGGTTGCGCAGACCGTATCGGTGCAATTCGACGCATACCCCGGTCCGACGCTTATGCGCGGGGCGGTGCAATAGGAATCGCCGTCGTGATAAAGACAATTTTTCACGTTGCAGGAGATTCCGCGAATATGATCGGGAACATCCGACGGCAAAAGCGAATTGTCAAAAAATCCGTTGCTCATGTTTTCCCCTCCGATTTTTAAAAATATTCCGTAAAAACAGAGTACCCGAAAAAGGCGCGCTTTATACGCGGAGCGCGGCAAAACGGACAAGCGGATAAACAGAAAGGAAGATCGTTATTCTTTATACCATAGCCGACACGCACCTTTCCTTTTCGACCGACAAACCGATGGATATTTTCGGAAAAGGCTGGGAGGATCATGCCGCGCGTCTGAAAGAAGAATGGGAAAAGACCGTTTCCGAAAGCGATACCGTCATATTGCCCGGCGATATTTCGTGGGGCTCGAGCTTTGACGAAGCGTATGCGGATTTAAAATTTTTAAACGACCTTCCCGGGCGAAAGATCATCGGCAAGGGAAATCATGATTATTGGTGGTCGACCATGGCAAAGCTTACGCGTTTTAAAGAAGAACGCGGGCTTTCGACGATCGATTTTCTTTTTAACAACGCTTATGCCGTCGAGGATAAGATCATTTGCGGCACGCGCGGCTGGGTGAAAGAATTCGGCGTGAAAAGCGAAGACGAGCGGCTGATCAAGCGCGAAGCGGCACGGCTCGAGCTTTCGCTTCGGGCGGGTGAAAAATTAAAAGAGCAATTCCCCGACAACGAAATTTTGGTCTTTCTCCATTATCCGCCCCTTTACGGCGAATTTTTAAACTATGATATTCTCGACGTTTTGTATCGTTACAATATCCAAAAGGTTTGGTGCGGACATTTGCACAACCTGCGTCCCGGGAGCTTCTCCGAGCATTATCTCGGAATCGACGTAAAGCTCGTCTCCGCCGATTATGCGGAGTTTGTTCCGCAAAGAGTGGAATAATCGCCCCTGCGGGGAGCGTTTGCCGCGCCTAACGGCGGGTGTTGCCGTGAATTGAGATTCCGATGGTCGGAATCTCAATTCACCCTACTTTTGTTATGTCGGCAAAATTTTGCACTGCCCATGTTATGTTGACAAAAAATTTTGATGCGCAATGAAGCCTTTCCCTCGAGGGGAAGGCTCGGTTGCGCTCATTGTTATGTCCGCAAAGAAGCCGCGCTTTCGCGCGGCTTCTTCCTTTTTTCATTTTATTTCGGCGATATTTACGCCGCGTTTTGCCGAGATGTCAGAACGTGTAATTCGGACGCGGCATATAAACGACAACGGGGTTATCCTCGTGTACCAATTCGGCAAGATGCGCTTTCACATCGTCGTCGAACATATATTTCTGCCCGAAGATATGACCGAGGTTCAATCCCTTTTCCTGAACGTACACGTTGTTGTGCAATTCGATATTACGCGCTCCGGGGTCGTCCTCCAGGCGAACGAGATAGCCGAGAGTGTGGCAGAAAATGTTCTTTTCGGCAACGAAATTGGAAAGATCCTTGCAGACATGCGAGCCGCAGAACATGGGCGAGCCGCCCTCGCGTCCCTTACAGCCCCAGCCGTAGCCGCCGAAGCGGCAGAAGTTGTCGGTCATGTAAACATTCTTGACCTGACGGGTCGTACCCTCGCGCTCACCGTCGTAAAATTCGATGAACCAGAAGCAGAATTCCATGAGATTGTGGCGGTACAAAACGTCGTGCTGAATGCAATCGCCGCCCGAATATCCGCCGTACTGATGCGTGATCGCCGTATCGTAGATCTGATACATCCAGTTGTTTTCGACGGTATAACCGTGACAGCCGCCGTAAATTTCGACGGCGTTGCCGTAGCGGGTCAGGTTGTACGAGCCGTCGTCGCGCTTTTCGTTGCCGAGCATCGAGCCGCCGAGCCACGAGAAGATACAGTTGCGCACCACGCGGTTTACGGTCGTGCCCGAGCCGATACCGTGCGAACCGGTGTGCATGATCCAAAGACCGTCAAACGTAACGTTGTGTGCCGAGCCGCCGAAGGTGTTTCCGCCGCCGCAGATCTCGATATCGAGAAAACGCTCGCCGGGGTTTCCTTTGTCGGAATAAAGATAAACTTTGTTGTCGACACGGTCGCTGAAGAATTCAAGGTCGGACGAAAGATCGGCATAGGTCATAAAACCGTCCCTGCCGCGCAGACGCATATGTCCGTATTTTTCCTCGTAAGCGCCGTACGTATAGCTCGGGTCAAAGTGAATAAGACCGACGTTGTTGATCTCGTCCGAAAGGACATAAACGTTTTCCTTGTCGGTCAGCGTCCACATCGAGGGGTCGGCATAATTCTTCAGAGAAGAATCGATGATCGGCTTTACGCCCGTGCCGTAGGAGGCATAGGTAACGCCGTCCTTGTCGACCTTTACACGTCCGCGGAAATGATCGCCGCGCTTGAAAAGCACGGTGTCGCCGGGGCGCGTCCGCTCGTCGACCTTGGCAAGCGTGCGGATCGGCTTTTCGGGCGAAAGACCGTCGTTTTCATCACAGCCGCTCTCGGAAACGTACAGAACGCGCTCGTTTTTCGGTTCGTAGTTCTGCGTTTCGATGACGCGGTTTTTCATCTCCTGCGCCTTGCGGTCGAGGATTTCTTTGACTTCGGCAGGCGAAAGCTTTTCCAGCGTGCCGTCAAAAATGCGATTATCCATGAGGTTGGACTCCTTTGTGTCTTTTCCTGAAATTTGAGAATCCGCCCTTTTTCGACTTTCGGCGCTCTGCGCGCCCACGGATTCTCTTAACGAAAGGGTACCATAATTCGCGGCGCATTGCAAGAGAAATTGCCGATTTTTTCGTTCGGGGACGTAAAAATTCGCCCTCGTTTTTTGGTACATTTTCACAACTTGCAAAACCTTTCCGCACAACATCGCACGGATTCTGTCGAAATGCGCGAAATTTGTCGGTTTGCCAAGGTGAAGTCGTGAAGCCGCATGTTATGGCCGCATTGCCCGCCGCCCTATCTGCGCTTGTTCCGAAAAGCAAAAAAGATTTCAAATACTGCCGAAACGGGAGAAAAATAACCCGATCTTTCACAGGTGTGAAAGATCGGGTTTCTGCTTTTTTCGGCGCGGTCGGCACACTTTGCACGATCAGCGCATAAAGAACGCCAAAAAGGCTTGATATGCCGAATAAAGATCGGCTTTCGAAACGACCTCATAGGGTGCGTGCATCGAGAGGACCGGAACGCCGACATCGACCGTGTCGATGTTGCGCTTGGCAAGATACATGGCGACCGTTCCGCCGCCGCCGATATCGACCTTTCCCAGCTCGCCCGTCTGCCAGATAACGCCGGCGTCGTCAAAGATGCGGCGCACCTCGGCGACATATTCCGCCGACGCATCGTTGGTCGAGGACTTTCCGCGTGCGCCGGTAAACTTGGTCAGGCACACGCCGCAGTTGATGAACGCGGAGTTCTTCGCTTCGTACACTTCGGCAAAGGTGGGGTCGAAGCAGGAGTTTACATCCGCCGAGAGGCACTTGGAATTGGCGAAGGCAACGTGCGGATTCGCGCCCGTTCCCGTGCAAAGCTCGGTGAGCATATCGTCGAACGCTTTGGTCTTCATGCCCGTCGTGCCCTCGCTTCCGATCTCCTCCTTGTCGGCAAGGATCGTCACGTGTGTAAGGCGCGGCGCGGTTTTGGAAGCCTCGACCGCGGCGGTGAGAATAGGATAAGCGCAGACGCGGTCGTCGTGACCGTAAGCGCAGATCATGCTGCGGTCAAAGCCCAGATCGCGCGCTTTTTCCGACGGCACAAGACAAAGCTCCGCCGACAGAAAATCCTCTTCGTCGATTCCGTACTGCTCGTTCAGAATCGAAAGCACGTTTAACTTGATGGCGTCCTTGCAGTCCTCGCCCTCAAACGGGGTCGAGCCGATTAAGATATTTAAGTTTTCGCCCGTAATGGCTTTGCTCATCGGCTTTGCCATCTGATCGGCGCCGAGGTGCGGCAGAAGGTCGGTGATGCAGAATACCGGATCGTCCTCTTTTTCACCGATCGAAAGCGTCCGTTTTTCGCCGTTTTTCAGGCAGACGACGCCGTGAAGCGACAGCGGAACGGTCGTCCACTGATATTTCTTGATGCCGCCGTAATAATGCGTCTTGAAATACGCCATGTTTCCGTCTTCGTAAAGCGGGCATTGCTTCAAATCGATACGCGGGCTGTCCACGTGCGCGGCGGCAATACTCATACCCTTTTCGAGCGACTCTTTTCCGATAACGGCAAGATAGATCGATTTGTCGCGGTTGTTGAAATAGATCTTATCGCCCGCCTTGTATTTTGCACCGTAGGTAAACGGAACAAAACCGTTCTTTTCGGCATATTCGACGGCATAAGCTACAGCTTCGCGCTCGGTCTTTGCCTTGTTCAAAAAGTCCTTGTACGCCTCGGCATAGCGGTTGTATTCCGCGATGTCGGGGTTTTGCTTTTTTTCCAGCATGTTTTTGCGGTCGTAAAAGAGCTTTTCTTTCAAAAGCTCGGCTTTGGTTTTTTCTGCCATGAAAAATCATCCTTTCGTTTTATATTCGTTTGTTTTTTTAATTTATTGACGAGGCGGCGGTTGCGCCGCCGTTTTCGCCGTAATAAAGGCGGGCATAGACCGACTGCGCTTTTTCCACTTTCTTTACATAACTTGCCGTTTCCTCGTAGGGAATGTTTTTCAGCCGTCCGTTATTGTTGTATTCCTCGCTCGCAAGCCACGAGTTGACGCGCCCGCGTCCCGCGTTGTAGGCGGCATAGACCGTGTCCCACGCTTTGTATTCGTTGTGCAGAAGGCTCAGAAAATATGTTCCGTAGCGGATGTTGGTGTCCGGCTCGTACAGAAGCAGAGCATTTGCCTCGTCGCCCGTTTTGGAGCAAAGCCAGTCAAAGGTGTCGGGGGTTATCTGCATAAGCCCGATGGCGCCTTTTAACGACACCGCGTCGGGAGTAAAGCCGCTTTCGGTCTTGATGACGGCGTAAACGACCGATTCGGGAACGTCGTATTCCGCAGCGTATTTTTCGACCGATTCGGCGTATTTTTGCGGATGTGTCTTGCGAAGAAACGCATCGTCGACCCGCTCCCACAGGGTCGCGACCAGCGCCGCGACAACGAGAATGCCGAGGATCGTAAAAGTTTTTTTCATAGTGATTCCTTTTTCGGCGCGGAACGCAAAACGTTTTTCGCAAAGCTTTCCGCGCGGTCTTGCAATTCTTTTTCGGTGCCGTTGTTTTCGATAACGTAAGTGCAGTGCTCTCGGAAAAATTCGTCGGGCTTTTGCGATGCCATGCGGGCGCGGGCATATTCCTCGGGAACGCCGTCTCGCAAGAGAATGCGCGAAAGGCGCGTTTTCGAATCGCTCAGCACGGCGACGGTGATGTCGCACAGCGCGTCCTCGCCGCTTTCAAAAAGCTGCGGCGCGTCGATGATCGCTGCGCTTGCACCCTCTTTTTCGCATTTTTCCAGCCACTGTTTTACTTTTTCCGAAATGTATCGGTGCGTAATGCGGTTTAAGGTCGCAAGGCGCTCTTTATCCGAAAACGCAAGCGCGCCGAGCGCTTTTCGGTCAAGCTCGCCGTCGGGCAAAAGAATCTCCGAGCCGAACGCGGCGCAAAGCTCGTCAAGACAGGGCATGCCTTTTTTTACCACCTCGCGGGCGGTCTTGTCGGTGTCGAGACGCGGAAAGGGAAGAAATCCCGCGAAGGTTCCTTTTCCCGCCCCCGAGGGACCTGTAAGTCCGATGATCAGCATTTTCTTTTCTGTCCTTTTTTATTCCTGTTTTGCTTTTTTCGGGGTCATACGTTCAGTATGTGATAGGCGGATGCCTTCAAAAGACGGTTGAAAACGGCAAGATTCAGCCCCGATTTGTCCTCGGTGATGTGGACATAAACGCTTTGCAGCTCGGGAATCTCATCGGTGTCGCGCAGGGCGGCGAAGATGCGGTGCGCATGCAGCGCCGCGTCCTCTTTTGCGCCGATGTCGGCGACAAGCTCTTTGCCGAGCGACGGCACATCCTCCGAAAAGCAAAGAATCGCGCAATGTCCCTCCGCCTGTTTTTCTTTTAAAAAGGCGAGCACCTTTTCGTCCTCTCCCACGACCAAAAAGACGGGGGTGCGGGGAGCGTAGTGCTTATATTTCATGCCGGGCGCGACGGCGGTGTCGCCCGGCTTCATCTCGGAGAGAACGGCGCTCGAAACGGCGACCTCGCCGAGCGCGCCGCACAGCATCTCGTAGGTGATCCCGCCGGGACGAAGAAGCGTCGGCGGGTCGGTGACGAGCGAAACGATGGTCGATTCCAGTCCCACGTTCGATTCGCCCGCCGCCAAAATCACATCGACCTTTCCGTAAAGATCGTCGATGACGTGCCGCGCGCAGGTGGGGCTGGGACGTCCCGAAAGATTGGCGGAGGGAGCGGCGACGGGAACGCCGCACAGCTCGAGAAAAGCGTGGGCGACAGGGTGCGACGGAATGCGCACGCCGACGCTCTCAAGATTTGCCGTCACAACGTCGGGAATGCACGCGCGCTTTTTCAAAACGGCGGTGATCGGTCCCGGCATGAAAGGACGAATCTTCGGAAGATAAGCGTTTCCCTCGGTCTCGCAATATTGCTCGATCTTATCGGGCGAGTCGAGGTGGATGATCAGGGGGTTATCCTGCGGACGTCCCTTTGCTTCGAAAATCGAAGCCGAAGCGGCGGGGTCGAGCGCATTTGCCCCCAGTCCGTAGACCGTTTCGGTCGGGAAGCAGACGGTTCCGCCCCGTCGGATAACCTCGGCGGCAAAGGCGAGATTTTCGCGGTCGTCCTTTGTATCGGCGGTGTCGGATATTTCTAAGATATGCGTGTTTTCGAGTATCATGAAAATTATCTCTTTTCCGTAACAGAAATTTCAGTGCGGGTAAAAATTAAAAGACGCGAGGATCAAAATTCGCTGTTTTTCAGCCGCTCGGTGCGGTCGGCGGTGCGCAGCGCGTCGATCACCTCGTCGAGCTTGCCGTTTAAGATCGAATCGAGCGAATAAAGGGTCAGCCCGATGCGGTGATCGGTGAGCCGTCCCTGCGGGAAGTTGTAGGTGCGGATGCGTTCGCTTCGGTCGCCCGAGCCGACCTGACTTCTGCGCTCGGAGGCAATCTCCTTTTCCTGCTTTTCGCGCTCGGCGGAAAGAAGCCGTGCGCGCAGCATTTTCATCGCCTTGTCGCGGTTTTTGAACTGGCTTCGCTCGTCCTGACATTCGACGACGATGCCCGTCGGGATATGCGTTATGCGGATGGCGGAGTCGGTCTTGTTGACGTGCTGTCCGCCCGCGCCGCCGCTGCGGTAGGTGTCGATCTCAAGGTCGTTCGGATTGATCTCCACCTCGACCTCCTCGGCTTCGGGCAGCACGGCGACCGTCACGGCGGAGGTGTGGATGCGCCCCTGCGTTTCGGTCTCGGGGACGCGCTGAACGCGGTGAACGCCGCTTTCGAATTTGAAAAGCGAATAGGCTCCCTCGCCCGTCACCATGAAAACGATCTCCTTGTATCCGCCCAGTCCCGTTTCGTTTGCCGACATAAGCTCGATCCGAAAGCCGTGCGCTTCGGCAAACATGGTGTACATGCGGTAAAGCGTTCCCGCAAAAAGCGCGGCTTCTTCGCCGCCCGTGCCGGCACGGATTTCGACGATGACGTTCTTGTCGTCGTTTTCGTCGCGGGGCAAAAGAAGAATTTTCAGATCCTCCTCCAGCTTTTCCCGCTTTTCTTTTTCGCTTCGGATCTCCTCCTCGCACATTGCGCAAAGCGCGGGGTCATGCTCTTCGGCAAGAAGGGCGCGCGCGCTTTCAATGTTTTCCTCGCATTTTTTGTAGGCGCGGTAGGCTTCGATCACGGGCGAGAGCATTTTGTGCTCCTTCATGAGCTTTTTAAACCGCTCGTTGTCCGAAACAACGGCGGGATCGGCAAGGTTTTGCCCGATGGATTCGTATTTTGCTTCGGCTTCTTTTAAGTTTTCAAACATGCTTTGTACTCTCGATATCTTCCTTCGGTATTACGGATTTTATGTTTTTTTCCAATTTTATGCGCGGCACGGTCACATCATGACCGCAGGAAAGGCAAAGAATGCGGATGTCGCTCCCGACGCGAAGCACCGAAAACCGAACGGCGCCCTTGCCGCAGGCGTGATTCTTTTTCATGACGAGCGTGTCGCCGACCTTAAAGCTTTTCGGAAGCATGGGGAGTCCTCCTTTTTTGTTCTCGTACTGTTTCGCAGGCGGCGCCTCATCTGTCGCCATCGGCGACACTTTTCCCTCAAGGGGAGGGCTACACCGCCCCGGATACACCAGTATACCACAAAATTCCTCTTCTGTAAATAGTTTCTTCCCCCATTTTTCTTTGCGAAAAGGCTTGACAAACGCATTTTGCCGTGCTATAATCCGAAAATGAAAATCATTTTCAAATTCAATCAAAAGCAAAGAGAGAAAGACGTGCCATGCCGAACGAACGCTACAACACCAAGCAAAAAGCCCGCGTCGAAGCGCTTCTTATGAGTACGCGCGGGCATATGACCGCCGAGGAGATCTGCCGCGCGCTGGAGGAAGACGGTACGCCCGTCGGGCTTACGACGGTTTATCGGACGCTCGATCGGCTGTGCGAGGCGGGAAGCGTCCGCCGCTATGTCTCGGGCGACCGCGGCAAGGCGTGCTTTCAATATGTCGGCGGCGAGACGTGCGAGCACTTTCATCTGAAATGCGTAAAATGCGGCACGCTTTTTCACGCCGACTGCGAATTTTTGCAAAATCTTTCGGAGCATGTCGAAAAAGAACACGGCTTTCTCATCGACCACCGCCGCACGGTCTTTTACGGACTTTGCGCCTCCTGTCTGCGAAGCGGGAAAAAGGCGGACGGAAATATGCCTTTGCCGAATATCGAAAAGGGGGAGGGCGAGGGCAAATGAAAACGAAAACGAAAAGATTAAAGTCGTTATTTCGGGGTGCGGCAAGCGTCCTTTTGTGCGCCTTTCTTCTCTTTTCCCTGTTCGGCTGTTCCGAATCCGAAAAAGAAAGCGCGACCGAAAAGGAGGGCATAAAGGTCGTCGCGACGCTGTTTCCGCAATACAGCCTTGCAAAAGAGATCGCGAAAGACCGCGCCGACGTCGTTTTGCTGCTCCCCCCGGGAGTCGACAGTCATTCCTTTGACCCGTCGATGTCGGAGCTTTTGAAAATGAAAAACGCGGACCTGTTTCTTTATACGGGCGACGCGATGGAATCGTGGGCGGCGGCGTTTATCAAGGCGGCGGACGAAAACATGACGGCGGTCGATCTTTCGGAGGGAATCGAGCTTTTGTCGGCGCACGACGGGGACGATGAAGAACACGAAGAACACGAAGAACACGAACATCACGGGCACGAGCACAACGTCGACCCGCACATCTTCACAAGCCCCGTAAACGCCCTTCATATGGCGCGCACGATCTGCGACGCCTTGTGCGAAAAGGACCCCGCGAACGCGGCATATTATGCCGAAAACGCAAAAGGGCTTTACGACGCGCTCTCCGCGCTCGACGCGGACGCCCGCGCCCTTGCCGAACAGGCAAAGGACAAGACCCTTTATTTCGGCGGCGAGTTTTCGCTTTTGTATTTCGTTCGCGAATACGGATTTTCTTACATGAGTCTTTACGACACCTGTTCGGAGGGGGCGGAGCCGAGCGTTCGGCGCATGAAGGAGATCATCGACGCGATGAAAAAAGATGGGGCAAAGGTGATTTTCTACCCCGAATTGTGCGACATGCGCGCGGCAAAGAGCATTGCCGAATGTACGGGCGCGACGCCGCTTCTTTTTCATTCCTGTCACAACCTTTCGGCAAAGGATTTCCGCGACGGAAAGACCTATGTCGGGCTGATGGAAAACAATCTTCAAAATCTGCGGGAGGCACTGTCATGAAAGGTGAACCGATACTGAAAGCCGAGCATATCTGCGTTGTCTTCGAAGGAAAAAAGGTTGTCGACAACGTAAGCTTTACCGTCGATCGCGGCGATTATCTTTGCATCGTGGGCGAAAACGGAGCGGGAAAAAGCTCGCTCGTCCGCGCCATGCTCGGACTTTGTCCCACAAGCTGCGGAAAAGCCGAATTTCTTTTGAAAACAAGGCGCAAACGTATCGGATATTTGCCCCAGCAGACCGAGGCGCAGAAAAATTTCCCCGCGACCGTGCGGGAGACAGTGCTTTCGGGCTGCCTTTCGGGCATGAAATTTCCGAAATTTTACGGAAAAACGGAGTTTTCGCGCGCTGAGGAATATATGCGGTATTTGGACATTCTCCCGCTGCAAAACAAGCCCGTGCGCGAGCTTTCGGGCGGGCAGAGACAACGGGTGTTTCTGGCGCGCGCTCTCTGCGCGACCGATGAGATCTTGGTGCTTGACGAGCCGGTCGGAGGTCTTGACGTCAACGCGACGCGCGATCTTTACGTGTGCCTTGAAAAGCTCAACCGCGAAAAAGCCATGACGGTCATTATGATCTCGCACGACATGGACGCGGCGATGCGCTACGCGAACAAAATATTGCATCTCGACAAAAAAGTGCTGTTCTACGGCGGAAAAGACGAATATCTTTTGACGGCGCACGCCAAAAAGCTGTTGTCTTAAAAGGAGGCGGAAAACAATGGAATTTATCCTTGCGGTTCTTTCGTATCCGCCCATCACACGCGCGTTTCTCATCGGTCTTTCGGTGTCGCTCTGCGCGGCGCTGATCGGCGTGAGCCTTGTTTTGAAGCGCTATTCGATGATCGGCGACGGACTTTCGCACGTGGCGTTCGGCTCGCTCAGCGTCGCCTTTGCCTTAAATCTTGCCCCGCTTGCCGTGACGGTTCCCGTCGTGATGCTTGCGGCGTTCTTTCTTCTGCGCCTTTCGGAGCGGGGAAGCATCAAGGGCGAGAGCGCCGTTGCGCTCATCTCGAGCGTCAGCCTTGCGGCGGGCGTTTCGGCGGCAAGTCTTTCGGGCGTGAACATGGACGTCAACAGCTACATGTTCGGAAGCATTCTGCTCACCGATAAGGGCGATCTGTTTATCTGCCTTCCCCTTGCGGGAATCGTTCTTGTCACCTTTATCCTTTTTTACCACGACATCTTTCTTGTCACCTTCGACGAGGAGTTCGCCGCCGCGTCGGGTACGCGCGTGAGTGCTTACAAGACGGTGCTTGCGCTCATGACCGCTCTTGTCATCGTAGTCGGCATGCGCATTATGGGAACGCTTCTTATCTCGGCGCTCATCATTTTTCCCGCTCTCACCGCCATGCGCCTGTTCCGCAGCTTCCGCGGCGTTGTGCTTTGCGCGGGAGTCGTCTCGGCGGCGGCGTTTTCGTTCGGTCTTTTGTGCGCCTATTACGTAAATCTCCCCGCCGGCGCCGCCATCGTCCTTTCGAACGCGGTGTTTTTCCTGATCTTTTTCGTGCTGGGAAAGATCAAAAAAGTGTCGTGACGGCGCGCTCTTGACAAAAGACGGGATGTGTGGCATACTTAAAGAAACGTATCGAAATACCGAAACGAACGGAAGGACCTGCGTCTTTAAGAATGCTCCGATCGCATTCGCACGGAACCCGAAACGGAATCCGAAACCAAAAACGAAAGGAATCATCATGCCCGAGATCATCGATTTAAATCCCATATTCACCGGAGAAAAGAAAACGCTGACGCACACGTTTGATTTTCTTCCCGAAGCACTCGTCTCCGACATTACCCTTGCGCACCCGCTGCATGTCACGGTGACGGTATACGAAAAAGCCTCGGCGGGGACAAACGGTGCGGAGAGCCTTGTGGAGGGAACGCTTCGCATCGAGGGCGAATACAAGACCGCCTGCGCGCGCTGTCTTAAGGAGCTGACGCTTCCCGTCAAAACGGAAAACACCTGCACCGTCGTTTTGAAAAGCGAAGGCGGGGACGCCGAAAACGAAAGTGAAAGCGAAAGCGAACGCGATGTTTTGTTTGCGCCCGACGGAAAGCTGGACGCCGCCGACGCCGCCGATGCGCTGTTTTTCATGCTTCTTCCCGCAAAACATCTGTGCCGCGAGGACTGCAAAGGACTTTGCCCGGGCTGCGGCGCCGACCTGAATTTTGAAAAATGCACCTGCCCGAAAAAAAATATCGATCCGCGCCTTGCCGTTTTGCAAAAATATCTTGACAAATCCGAAAATTGAGAGTATAATATTTTCATGTGTGAGCACATGGGACGATTTTATTCGGTTCTCATGTTCGGCATCACGTTTTTTTACCTTAATTTGAAGGAGGTCGTAAAGATGGCAGTACCGAAGAGAAAAGTGTCGAAGGCAAGAAGAGACAAGAGACGCAGCAACGTTTGGAAGCTCGAAATTCCCGGTTTCACCAAATGCCCTAAGTGCGGCGAATACAACCTTTCGCACAGAGTTTGCAGAAACTGCAAGACCTATGCCGGCAAGGATTATTCCAAGCCCGAAGCGAAGGCTGAAGAAGCAAGGGCATAACGGTTTTTCGCTTGCGAAATCGATACAGCAGAATGAAAAATGGGAAGGAAAGATGCAGTCGCTCCTTCTCTTTTTTTATTCTTTCCCGAAAAACGACGGAAATCCCCTTCGAAGGAGGAACGCATGGTTACCGTACAGAATGTGGAAAAAGGCTCTTACGCCGCGAAAGCCGGAATTCTTCCGAAGGATGTTTTGCTTTCGGTCAACGGAAACGAAATTATCGACGTTCTCGATTACCGCTATTACACCACCGAAAAAAAGCTGGTTCTTTCGTTTTTGCGCGGCGGCGAGCCGTTTGAGACGAAGATTACCAAAAAAGATATGTACGACGAAGTGGGATTGGAATTCGAGACCTATCTCATGGATAAGCAGCATTCCTGCAAAAACAAGTGCATTTTCTGCTTCATCGACCAAAACCCTCCCGGAATGCGCGAGAGCATTTATTTCAAAGACGACGACGACCGCATGTCCTTCTTCTTCGGAAATTACGTGACCCTTACCAATCTTTCCGACCGCGAGGTCGACCGCATTATCAAAATGCGCATTTCCCCCGTCAATATTTCGGTCCACACGACCAACCCCGAATTGCGGGTCAAAATGATGAAAAACAAGCACGCGGGCGAATGTCTTCGCTATTTAAAGCGTTTTTACGACGGCGGCATCTCCATGAACTGTCAGATCGTGCTTTGCAAAAACATTAACGACGGAGAAGAGCTGGATCGTTCGCTTCGCGAGCTTTCCGCTTACGCGCCGCTGGTCGAGAGTATCGCCGTCGTGCCGACGGGGCTTACCGCTCACCGCGAAAAGCTTTTTCCTCTCGAGCCTTTTTTGCCCGAGGACTGCGAAAAGGTCATCGCGCAGATTAATAAGATCGGCGAGGAAAATTTAAAAAAACACGGCGCGCGCCTTTGCTATGCGTCGGACGAATGGTATATCACGGCGGGAAAGCCCCTGCCGAACGAGGATTATTACGAAGAATATCCGCAGATCGAAAACGGCGTCGGCATGATCCGCTCGATGGACACCGAGATCGACGACGAGATTGCCGCGCTGGAGGACGAGGGCTTTACGCTCGATGCCCCCCGCCGCGTCTCGGTCGTAACGGGCGAGGCGGCGTTCGAATTTATCAAAAATGCGGTTGAAAAAATCACAAAAAAGTGGTATAATCTTGAGTGTTTTGTATATGTCGCGAGAAACCTCTTTTTCGGCGGCGGCGTTACGGTTGCGGGACTTTTGACGGGAAGCGATCTTGTGACGGCGCTCGAGGGAAAAGAACTCGGCGATATTTTGTATGTTCCCGCCGTCGCCGTGCGGCACGAGGGACACATTTTTCTCGACGACATGACGACCGAGGAGCTTTCCGAAAAGCTCGGCGTTCCCGTCGAACCGCTCGACTCCGACGGAAGCGCCTTTGTGCGCACGCTGCTCGGACTGTGATATGAGGGAACTCGGACTGTAATACGAAAGGAATGGAAGAAAACTATGGCAAAACCGATCGTTGCGATCGTGGGACGTCCCAACGTGGGCAAAAGCACCTTTTTCAATAAGCTGTGCGGAAAGCGGATCTCGATCGTCGAGGACACGCCCGGCGTGACCCGCGACCGTATCTATTTCGAGACCGAATGGGCGGGACGAACCCTTATGATGATCGATACCGGCGGTATCGAACCCGACAACAACGACCTTTTGATGTCGCATATCCGCACGCAGGCGCAGATCGCCGTCGAGAGCGCGGATGTCATTATATATATGTGCGATTTTACCGCCGGCGTCACGGCGGACGACCGCGAGCTTGCGCAGATGCTTCGCAAGAGCAAAAAGCCCGTGGTGCTGGCGGTCAACAAGATGGATAAGATCGGCGCCGTGCCTCCCGAATTTTACGAATTTTACGAGCTGGGTCTGGGCGATCCCATCGCACTTTCGTCGGTTCACGGAACGGGAAGCGGCGATGTTCTCGAGGCGGTCTGTGATCTTCTTCCCGCCCCGAACGAAAACGAAGAGGACGACGACGGCGTGAAGGTCGCCGTCATCGGCAGACCGAACGCGGGCAAAAGCTCGCTTATTAACCGCATTTTGGGCGAGGAGCGCATGATCGTTTCGAATATCGCGGGCACAACGCGCGACGCGATCGACTCGGATATCGAAAACGAATACGGACGTTTTACCTTTATCGACACGGCGGGAATCCGCAAGAGCGGAAAGATCGAGGACCGCATCGAGCGCTACAGCGTTCTGCGCGCCCAGCTTGCCGTCGAGCGCGCCGACGTCTGCGTCATTATGATCGACGCGACCGAGGGTGTGACGGCGCAGGACGAACGGGTTGCGGGCATTGCGCACGAAAACGGCAAGCCCTCCGTCATCGTCATTAACAAATGGGATCTCGTCGAAAAGGACGGAAAGACGCTCGACAATATGCGCAAGGACGTGTATACGGCGCTTTCCTATATGACCTATGCGCCCGTATTGTTTATCTCGGCAAAGACGGGTCAGCGGGTCGAGCGGCTGTTCGAGCTGATCAACTATGTTCACGATCAGTCGCAGATGCGCATTTCGACGGGCATGCTGAACGACGTTCTGAACGACGCCATTACCCGCGTTCAGCCTCCGTCCGACAAGGGCAAGCGGCTGAAGATCTATTACATGACCCAGACGGGAATCAAAGCGCCGACCTTTGTCATTTTCGTAAACGACGCGGAGCTTTTCCATTTTTCGTATCAGCGCTATATCGAAAACAAACTGCGCGAGGTGTTCGGCTTTGAGGGAACGCCGATTAAGCTTGTTATCCGCGAAAAGGACGACGACAACACCATGACAAAATAATGCCGCAGACGGCGCGGCAAACGCGAAAGGAGACGGATACGCTATGAAAACGATCGGCGAGCTTTTGCTCAACGGTATGGTGGCGACCTATTTTCCCGATCAGATCGTCATGCTGATCCTTTGCTATATCATCACGGCGCTGGCGGCTTATGCGCTCGGAAGCCTTAACTGGGCGGTCATTATTTCGCACGTGAAATATCACGACGACATCCGCAGGCACGGAAGCGGCAACGCGGGCATGACCAATATGCTCCGCACCTACGGAAAGGCGGACGCGGCGCTCACCTTTTTGGGCGACGCTTTAAAGACCGCACTTGCCATTCTTTTCGGCATGCTTCTTGTCGGAGCGGTGCGCGGCGGCAATTACGTCGGCGGCTGTTTCGCGATTCTGGGACATGTTTTCCCGTGCTATTACGGCTTTAAGGGCGGCAAGGGCGTTGTGGCGTCCGCCGTTACGATCTTGATGCTCGATCCGCTTGTATTTGCCATCATTATCGCCGTTTTCGTCGTGGTGGTGGCGATCAGCCGCTATATCTCGCTCGGTTCGGTGATCTGCGCCATGCTGTATCCGCTTTTGGTTTACATGCATTCTTCGCCCGCGACGCGTCCCGTCGCGACGAGCGTTGCGCTTTTGATCGGACTTTTCGTCATCTTCCTCCACCGTTCGAACATCGAGCGGCTCATGACGGGAAAAGAAAATAAGCTGAGCTTGAGCTTCGGCAAAAAGAAAAACGAATCCAAGACCTATACCGTCAAAAAGGAATCATCGGACAAGACGAACAAAAAGAAGCATTGACAAAAAAGGGAAGGGAGGGACACGGCATGGAGACCGAAAAAAACGGGCATATCCCGCAGACGGATAATGCGGTAAAGGCATATTTTTACGGCACGTCCGACAGCGTTTCCGACGCGGTGTCCGAGCCGAAACCCGCCTCGGACGTTATTCGAAAACCGCAGGGCGAAGCCGCTGTTCCCGCCGATTTTCGCGCGGAACGGGCGCATTTTTACCCGACCGACAAAAGCGAAAACCAAAGCCGAAATCTTCCCGAAGCCGCGCCGCCCGTTCCCGAGAACAAAGCGCCCGCCGCAAAGGACGCGCCCGAAAAGAGCCGCGAGGAAAAGACGGACGGACAAAAATCGCCTTTTCCTTTGCCGAAAAAGAACGCGGATGCGCCTGTGACGGAGGATTTTTCCGCTATGCGCGCCGAAAAAAATAAGGCGGAAAGCGCGGAAAAACCGACAAAATCGGAAAAATCGAAAAAAAACGATCTTACCATGCGCGGACTTTTGGACGGCGAGAAGGGGGAGAAACGGGAGAAAAACGCTCCCGCGGAAAAGGCAAAGACGAAAGAAACGCTTGCCGAAGCGCTTTCGAAAACGCCCGAAAATTCCGAAGCCCTAAAAAATATTGAAATAACCGAGAAAACGGAAGAGGACGCGAAGAGCGCAAAAGCTTCCGATAAGAGATTCGAGAAAAAACCCGAGAAGAAATCCGAGAAGAAACCCGAAAAACGCGGCAAAGCGGCAAAGCGGGTCGAACCGGGTAACAATAAACCGAAAGGCGAAATTCTTGCGGCGAAGGAGCCGACGATCGAAAAAGCGGCGGAAAAACCGGGCGCGAAACCGAAAGAGCCTACATCGCAGGACAGCGCCAAAAGCCGAAACGACGCGCTTTTGTCCGCCCTTTCCTCCGACGACATTCGCGGCGAGACCGAAAAAGAAAAACGACGGGTTTATCCCGTCGTGCGAAAGCTTCTTATGGGCGCGCTGCTGCTTGTTTTGATCGGCGCGTCGGTCAATCTTTTGTATTCGATGTACAGCCGCCGCAAAGCCGACCGCTTCTACCGCGCGCTTCGCGAACAGTTTTATGCCGACGATATGAGCGCGGATGCGCCGACGGTCGGAACGATCTTAAAGGACAACGGGTCAAGCCCCGATACCCTTCTTTATTCTGACAGCGGCGACATTTACGAAGCGCCCGACATTACGACGGAGGATCTGCACACGCTGTATACGCGCATGCTCCCGAGTCTTGAGGCGCTGAAAAAAGTAAACAGCTCCGCCTTCGGCTGGATCAAGGTCGAGGGAACGCGGGTCGATTATCCCGTCGTGCGTTCGCCGCAGGGCAACAACGATTATTATCTCACCCATGCGCTCGACCTGACCTACAGCGATTCGGGCTCGATCTTCATGGACTTTTCCAACAACACCAATCTTTCCAAAAACCGCAACACCTGTATTTACGGTCACAACATGAACGACGGAACGATGTTCCAGACCATTATGAATTTCCGCACGATCGGACAGTTCCGAAACGGAAGCATTTATGTCTACACCGCCGACGGCATTTTCGTTTATACGCCCTTTTCGGTGTATGACGCCGTGCCGACCGATTCGTTCTTCCGCGTGGATTTCGGAAGCGACGAGGAATTTTCGGACTTTTTGACCGACATCCGCTCAAAATCGATCTTCCGCTCGACGACCGTTCCGAAAAGCACCGACAAGATCGTCACGCTCATCACCTGCACCAACACCATCGTGGACAAGCGCTTTGTGGTACACGGCGTTTTGAGCGAGATCGTAAAATAAGGGGGTACCGTATGAAATATAAAACCGGGATCGCGGCTGCGATCCTTGCCGTTTGGACGGTTCTGCTTGCCATTTTGATGATCCGTCTTCCCGTTGCCGATCTTACCGACGGACTTACGGCGCTGCCGACCGATATCGTTTTGTCCGCTGTCTTTATGGTTCTGGGCGCCGTGTCTGCTGTGCTCGGCTATGTTCTGCGCACAAGGGCGCTGTTGCTTCTCTCGGCGTTTCAGGGGCTGTTTCTTCTGATCTTTGCCCTTTTCATCGGGCTGTATCTTATCACCTTCAACGGCGATATGGTCGCCTACGGGCTGTATTTTGTCAATCCCTTTACGGCGCTTTTGTCCTGTCATTTCGCCGTTTTTCTCGCTGCGGTGCCGATTCTGGTCCTTCTGCCCGTCGTCTTTCTGATCCTTTACGGAGTGCGGGCGCGGAAGGAGCGCAAAAAAATGAAGCTTTAAGCCTTTTCAAAGGCTCTGGGGGAGTCGGGGCAAGCTCCGAACCCGCGCCCCGCAAAGAGCGCTCTCTTTGCGCCGACAAGCGCTGCTGTTTCAGGAGGGGATCTTATTCTGAAGGCGCAGGTTGTCGGCAATGAGTGCGATGAACTCCGAATTGGTCGGTTTGCCGCGCGTGTTTTGCACGGTGTAACCGAAAATGGAATTCAAAACGTCCAGATCGCCTCTGTCCCATGCCACCTCGATGGCATGCCGAATGGCGCGTTCCACGCGCGAAGAGGTCGTCTGATATTTCTTTGCGACGGTGGGATACAAAACCTTTGTCACCGAATTGATGACCTCGTTGTCGTCGATGGTCATGATAATGGCGGTGCGCAGATACTGATATCCCTTGATATGGGCGGGAACCCCGATTTGATGAATGTTTTCGTGACCTGCGTCTGCATGTCCTCGGTTATGACCGCGACGGGCTCGGGCGAGGAGGACGCGGCGCTTTTGCCGCCGTTTTCCGAAAACAGGTCGACAAGCTTCGACCCGAGATAGCCGAAATCGACCGGCTTCAAAAGACAGTAAGTCGCACCCGCGTCGTTCGCGTCGCACGCCATTTCCATATTGTTCAGCGCCGTCGCGATGATAAATTGCGGCGAACGGATACCCGCTTGCGCACGAACGGTGCGGATAATGCCCGCACCGTCGATACCCGCAAGCCACAGCTCGCAAATTACCACGTCGGGCTGTGTGCGGACGATACATTCGAGAGCCGACGGACCGTCGGACGCTTCTCCGACGATTTCGAAGTCACTCTGTGAAAGACCGTTTTTGCATTTTTCACGAAAATCCCGATCGCTGTCTGCCAAAACTACTCTGATTCTGTTGTCCATCTTTTCTCTCCTTACCGTTTCACCGTTCGCTGTAGTTCGACCCCCAAGCGCGGCTGCCGACCGATATCGCCAAGACCATTTTGCTTCTTGTGTTCTTTACAGCGTTTTTTCGTATTCTTACGCGATGCATTTTGTATTGCATGGATATATTACCATATTTTGCCAATAAATGCAAGTACTTTTTGAAAAAAAGTTGGATGAAATTTCTTTTTATTGCAATTTCATCCATTATGTTGATAAAAATTATGAAAAATGACGAAAGCGACCGAATACCGCTGTCGTACCTTGCAGTATTTACCGCAGAACGGCGCGGCGCGGGACTCCCGTGTCGTATTTTGCGAAAAATAAATTTTTGTTTCATCATTTCATTTCCGAAGAAAGTGAGAATCGTATGTCCAAATACATAGAAAAAGTAGAAAAAACAACCTGCCCGACTCTTGTATTAAACGGGATCGTTCTTTTTCCCGCTGTTCCGCTGAGCGTTGAGCTTTCGGATAAAGAATCGATCGCCGCCGTCAATCGGGCGTTAAAAGAAAACAACATGCTTTTTGTCGCCGTTGCGAAAGAGGAAAAGAAAAACAGCGAATTGTATCCCATCGGCGTCGTCGCCAACGTAAAACAGGCGATGAATCTGCCCGACGGGCATATGCGCGCGCTGATCGAGGGCAAGAGCCGCGCCGAGCTTTGCGGCATGGAAACGGTCGACGGCGTAAGGATCGCCGAGCTTTTTGTGCGAAGCGTAACGCTGACCGACAACGGCGGCGCACGGGGCGAGCTTTTGATGCATCAGGCGATAAACTCCTTTCAGAGCTTTCTGCATTATCTTCCCAAGGTCTCTCCCGATATCATCACCGCCGTTCAGGCGATCCGCGACCCCGGCTTTCTTGCCGATTTCATCGCGGCAAACGTGCTCTACCGTCTCGACGCGCGTGTCGAGATCTTGCAGGAGATCAATCCCTTAAAGCGCCTTGACCGTCTTTTGGTCGTTTTGGAGAACGAAAAAAATCTTTTGGAAAACGAAGCCGAAATACGCGAAAAGGTCAAAGCCCGCATCGACCGCAACCAGCGCGAATACTATCTGCGCGAGCAATTGAAGGTCATTCAGAACGAGCTGGGCGACGGCGAATATTCCGATGTTGAGGAATATGAGCAGAAGATCGCCGAGGCGCATCTTCCCGATTATGTCGAAGAAAAGCTGAAAAAAGAGGTCGGAAAGCTCGAAAAAATGCCCTACAGCTCGGCGGAAAGCACGGTCTTGCGCAATTACCTCGACGTTTGTCTCGAGCTTCCGTGGTCGGTATATTCGAAGGGACGCTACGATGTCGCGGCGGCAAAGAAAATTCTCGACGCCGACCATGACGGTCTCGAAAAAGTGAAGGACCGTATTCTCGAATATATCGCCGTGCGTCAGCTGTCTCCCGATCTGAAAGGGCAGATCCTCTGCCTTGTCGGACCTCCCGGCGTGGGAAAATCGTCGGTGGTCTCGTCGGTTGCGCGCGCGCTGGGACGTAAATTCGTCCGCGTATCGCTCGGCGGCGTGCGGGATGAAGCCGATATCCGCGGTCATCGCAAGACCTACATCGCGTCGATGCCCGGACGTATCGCAAATGCCCTGAAAACTGCCGGCACGATGAACCCCGTTATTCTGCTCGACGAGATCGACAAACTGACGAGCGACGCGCACGGCGATCCGTCGTCGGCGCTTTTGGAGGTGCTCGACCCCGATCAGAACAAGGCGTTCCGCGACCATTTTCTCGAGATCCCGCTCGATCTTTCGGACTGCGTTTTCGTCGCGACCGCCAACACGCTCGAAACGGTCGCCCGTCCTCTGATCGACCGTATGGAGATCCTTTCGATCCCGTCGTATACCCGCAATGAAAAGCTTGCCATTTTCAAAAATCATCTGCTTCCGAAAGAATTGAAGCGCCACGGGCTGACAAAGCGCTCGCTGAAACTCACCGACGAAGCGATTCTTTATATGATCGACCATTATACCAAGGAGTCGGGCGTCCGCAATCTCTCGCGCGAGGGCGCGTCGCTTTGCCGCAAGACGGCAAGAAAGATCGTCGAGACGGGCAAAAAGAGCTTTTCGCTTGACGTAAAGGATTTGGAATCGCTTCTCGGGAAGCCGAAATACCGCGATCCCGCGCCCGAAAAGACCCCGCTTGTCGGCGTGGTCAACGGACTTGCGTGGACCGAAGTGGGCGGCGAGCTTTTGCAAGCCGAAGCGGTCGCGACCGAAGGCACGGGCAAGCTTGAGCTTACGGGACAATTGGGCGATGTCATGAAGGAGTCGGCGCAGGCGGCGGTGACGTATGTGCGCAAAAATTACCGCACACTGGGCATCGACGGCGATTTTTATAAAAAATACGATCTGCATATCCATTTCCCCGAGGGCGCCGTTCCCAAGGACGGTCCGTCGGCAGGCGTCACCTGTATCACGGCGATCGTCTCGGAGCTTTCGGGTGTGCCGGTGCGCAGCGATGTCGCCATGACGGGCGAGATCACCCTGCACGGACGTGTGCTTCCCATCGGCGGACTGCGCGAAAAATCCATGGCGGCATATAAAAACGGCATGACGACCGTGCTTTTCCCGTACGACAACCTACCCGACCTCGATGAGGTCGACACGGAGGTAAAGGCGCACGTGCTCTTTATCCCCGTTAAGACGGTCGCGGAGGTTTTGGAAAACGCATTGGTACACGAAGAAAAAGCGCAGGAGAGCGGCGAAGAAAGGCTCGCCGTGCTCGGCACCTCGTACACCGAAACGGTACATACGGGGGTTTCGGTATGAATAAGCTGAATTTAAACAATACAGAGCTTACCTTTACGGCGGGACTTCCCCGCCAGTTGCCGGGAGATCTTGATCTTTCGCTTCCGCAGATCGCTATGTGCGGTCGGTCGAACGTCGGAAAATCCTCGATGATCAACAAGCTTCTCTCCCGCAAAAGCCTTGCCCGCGTCAGCGGCGAGCCGGGAAAGACCGTCACGGTGAACGCTTACCGCGTCGACAAAACGCTGTATCTCGTCGACCTTCCCGGTTACGGCTATGCCCGCCGCTCGTTTGACGAACGCAACAAGTGGAAGGGCATGATCGAGACGTATTTTTCGCTCGATGCCGATATTCTGTTCTTTTTGCTCATCGATATGAAGGTCGGACTCACGAAGGACGACGATGTGATGCTGCAATATCTCAAGGACAGCGAGCTGCCCTTCGCCATCGTGACCACCAAATCGGACAAGCTGAACAAGACCGAACGCGCCGCCGCGACCGAAAAGATCCTTTCGCACAAAGGGATTCCCGCCGACACGGCAATCATTCCCTTCTCGTCCAAAAATGGCGAGGGCGTCGAAGATGTGTGGGAGATCATCGGCGAATACTGCGACTTTTTAAAGGAAAACGAAGCGGAATAAGTGTTTTTCGCTCGCCCCTTCGATAAAAATGCAATAAGCCCGCACGAATCCCGTGCGGGCTTATTTTGAGTCCTCGTCCTCATCATAATCGAGGCTTTCCGCTGCGGCAAGAAACAGAAAGCAAATTT
Organism: uncultured Eubacteriales bacterium; assembly: GCA_900548115.1. Classification (GTDB taxonomy): domain Bacteria; phylum Bacillota; class Clostridia; order Oscillospirales; family CAG-382; genus UMGS1052. Next base: position 5,861 of record URJL01000024.1, on the reverse strand, counting down.
TCTCCGCGCCCGCTTTTTGTAAAAGATAAGCGGCAGCCTCTGCCGTTGCGCCCGTCGTGATGACATCGTCAAGCACACAGACCGAAGGCGGAACGCGGACATCCTCTTTCAATCGCAGCGAACGAAAGGCGTTGAATCGCCGTTCGCGCGCGGAAAGCCCTTTTTGCTCCTGCGATGTGTCGGGGTCGCGGTACAAAATGTCCAATATCGGCACGGCTTGCGACATGGTCCGATATTGCTTCAGCATTTCCCACGTCTGGTCAAAGCCGTGCTTTTTCATCAGCGGAACACTGCGCGGAATACCGATCACCGCATCGGCGTCGGGATAAAACCGCTCGACGGCACAAGCGACGATCGTTCCCGCAAAGGCGTGACAGACGGAACAATTGCAAAATTTGATGTGAAAGATCAGTTTTTGCACTGTTTCCTCGCTGTAGGCGAAAAGGTGTCGGCAGACGCCCGCCTTCGTTTGCCGAAGAGTCGGACGATACAGACGGGAAAGAGTGGTCGTACAGTCGGAGCAAAACGGACTGCGGATCGGTCTTTCTCCGAAAAAGGTGCTTTCGCCGCCGTTGAAGCGAGGATTAAAACGCTCGCCGCAAAGATGACAGCGCGGCGGAAAAAGCGCCGCGAGAAGATAATCCCGAAGGCAGTAGTGCGTTTGCTTTTCTTTCGGTTCTCGGTCGTTGTCGGGCATAGTTGTTCCCTTCGTTTTCTTTTTTGCTTTGAATTTTTTTTGAAAAATCCCCGCCCGCTTTTTTGCGGGCGGGGAAAGTGCTTTTATTGAGGTGTGACCGTTATATCCTTTGTAAACGGCATAAGGCTCGAAAAGTCTTTGATCACCGTGACGCGCACCGCGTCGCAATGCCAATATTCCCCGAAATCCTGTTCCGTGATAATGCGGTGGAAGTCGGTCGCGGAAAGCGGAAGATATTTTACGCCGCACAATACGTTGTCCTTATACAGCATAAAGACGGCGATACAATCGTTTCCGGCGCTGTTAATGCGGAATTCGCCGCTTACGCCTTCGGCTCTCAAGCGCAGATCCGCGTCCTCGATAACGGGTGTTCCGACGCCGAAAGAAAACGTCGCATAAACGGTTCGCTCATAGCCCGCGCACGAGACGGTGCAGGCGTAGGTCTTCTGCGTTCCGCTCGGAATATCGGTCGGGATCGCAAACGATGCGTCGGTCGCGCCCTCGATCGGCGTTGTTTCATAATGAACGCCGTAACGACCATAGCTTACCGCGGCCGCCTCGCTCCATTGATAGGTAAGCGGCGCATACGAGTAGATATCGGAGCGTTCGATTTCGACCTCGAGCGTCTTTGTTTCGCCGACCGAAAGCACCGCGTCGGCGGGAACCGAGACGAAGCGATACGGCAGGGGCATGATCTCGACGTTTTCAAGAGCCGAAAGTCCCCCGTCGGAAAGGTCGGGGAAGGTACGGCTCTCGATCAGGCGATAGCCGTATCCCTCGGGCAGATACGAATCGAATTCGGAATAAGGATCCTTTATGAACGCAAACGTACCGCTCTTCAAAAGGGCATGCCCCGGCGTTACCGATACATGGGAATAGGTGCCGTCTTCGATCGTGAGGAATCCGCCCGTGAAATCGCCCGACGCGATCTCTGCGTTTACCGTGCCGTTACGAATCGTAAGGTTTCCGTAGACGCTGATCTCTTTGGCACTCAGCGTGTGACGGTTCAGATCCAGCGTCGTATCGGCGCCGCGGAAGGACATGAACTGTGCGGAAACATCGCCGATCAGCGTGACCTTGCCCGACGAAAGAGCGTTTTCGGCGCTCATCAGCTCGTCGATATCGGTGTAACGCGTCCAGCCGTTGTCGTCGGAAATTTCGGCAAGCACCGTTTCTCCGCACGCGGAGCAAACGCCGTATGAATCAAAGACCCCATGACGGCAGGCGAAGGTGATCTTTGCTTCGCGCGACCGCAGAAGATAGCCGTCGCTGTAAATCGAACAGGTGTAGGTGTCGGTGTGCGGCGTGTCCGAAGCGGGAACGGTATAACGGCTTTCGGTCGCGCCCTCGATGATCTCTCCGTTTTTGGACCATTGATAAAGAAGGTCGTTTCCGCTTGCCGTCACCGAAAGAACAGCGGAGGAACCGAGATAAACGCGCGCGTCCTGCGGCTGTTTGGTGATGATGCCGGGATCGGGCACAAACAAAAGACCGGCCGATTTTCCTTGGAGATACGAGAGGAAATAGTCTTTATCAGTATTCGTGAAAACGCTTCCCTCGGCAAGACAGTCGAAATAATCGACCGGCTCGTCGCCCAAGCGAACGAGAAAGTCAAAGATATTTCCTTCGGTAAGCACCGCCTTTGCCGACGGCTCGAGAACGAGCGAATGGACCCGTCCGTTCTCCTCCACGACGACCGTGGCTCCGTTTTCAACCTTCGCCGTGGCGTGGTAATGGTCCGTGTAGGCATTATTCAGCGAAAGGGACTGAAGAACAGCGCCCTTTACGGTGAGGACGGCGCCTTTCTGCAATAGAAAGGCAAACAGCTTATCTCCCTCGCCCGTGCAGCTCGGGAAGGAACGGAGCACGATATCCTTTTCGATAACGACCGTCGCGCTTGCCGTGAGAAGCGGATAGACATCCATAATGTTGCTGAAGGTTCCGTTGCGAAGTGTGACCTTCGCACTGCCCGTCACATTCAAAATAGGCGTGCTGTTTCGACTGTAGGACTTTTCCCATTTAAAGCCGCCGAGATCGATCGTCAGGCGGTATCGGTCAAAGGATACCTCCTCCGCAATATCCCGAAGCAGGGTGAGGGTCGCGCCGCTTTTATCGAGATAGCCCTTTGCTTCGGAAAGGCTGTCGAAATAGCGCGGGATGCTCCCGAGCTCGGAAAGGCATACGGCGGAGGAATCTTTCTTTATCGAACCCGCCTCATACGCGGTAACGGTGATATCGGCGACGATATATTTTCCGGGGATGGTCAGCACACCGTCGACCAAAGTGTAATCGGTAAAGGGCACGCCGCCGACCGTGACAATACAGTCGTCGCCCTTTTGCGGAACAAAGCGTTTTTTTCCGTCGGAATCGGTGAAGGTTCCGACATAATCGACGCCGAACCGCGCCTCGTCCGCACCGTCAAAGGTGAGCCGATTGAGAAATTTTCCGACGAGAATCGTATCGTCGCCTGCCGACGCACGAATCGTAAATTCTTTTTTCTCGGGACGGTTCTCGGCGGGAAGGGTGAGCTTTCCGCTCGCTTCGTCGTAGACGCAGTTGTCATAAATTTCGTCCCCGTACAAAACCGAAACGTCCGACGCTGCGGGATGTCCCATACGCGAGAGAAGCGTGCAGGTGTAATCCTCATACGGCGCGATACAGTCGCTCTTTTCGGAGACGATCACGCCCGAAAGCGCAAAGGTCGGCTGTGCCGCGGAGCGGCTGAGAAAGGAGATATTGCCGCACAGAAGATATTTCGTGTTTCCCGTAAAGGACAGGCGATAGGACGAATACTTTTTGATGTTTTGCCCGAACAGGAAGGAATATTCTTCGCCCGCCGTGCGGTTTACAAAGCCTTCGAGCGGAATTTGCGCCACCGTTTCGTAGGTTTTGCTCGAAGGATCAAGACCTTCGAGCAATAATGCGGTCGGAATCGAAAAGTCCGCTTCGCCCTCGTGCATTTCCTTGCCGTTTCGAAGCGTGATACCGTAAAGGCAGTTCTCGGAAACAGTGTTAAAGCCCGCGAGAAAACGGTAACGGTCGTCTCTCGGGACTGTTTCGAAAATCGCTCCGCCGCTTTGCGGATCGAAGAGAGCCTCTTTCGCGCCGGAGGTATACTCCGCGCCTTCTCCGATGAGCGTCGAGCCGTTTTTGTAAATCGCACGCGGAACGGCAAGCGTGTCGGGAAGCGTTCCCGCCTTTGCCGAAATACCGTTTTCCTTGCCGCAGACACAGATTCCGTCGAAAAGACCTTCGACTTCGGTCTCTTTCGTAAAGGAAAAGGCGTGGTAATCGGAAAGCTTGTAATTACAGTCGGCACAGGACAGGATGTGGTTGTAATCGTCCGAATAGGTGCAGTGCAAAGCATGGCGTACTTCGCGTTCATAGCCGCAGAGCGAGCAGCGCTCGGTGTGCGTTTCGTCGGTGTAAGATTTTTTATCGACCGTAAAAACATGGGGGCGGTCGTAAAGCGAGCCGCAGAGTGCGCAGGTGACACGGTGGCTTCTTTCGGAAAGATTTGCGTACGTGCCGTCGACGTGCGTAAGACAGAGCTTTTTCGGCTCGGAGATGAGACTTGAAAAAGCGCCGTTTACCGTCTCGTGAAAAGCGTAAAGCGAATCGTTTTGAAGATCGACGTCGGTCGGGAGCGTAAGGAGAAAATAGCCGCTGCCTTTTTCCATTTTGAAACGGGCAAAGTGCGAGATCGTGCCGTCCGCTTTCATAAGAAGAAACGAGACATAATCGTTTTCGCCCGCCGTCATGAGCGACGTGTCGATAAAAACGCGCGCCTCCGTTTTCGGATGCCCGAGGGTATAGGCATTCAAAAGACTCGTGTTTTCGTCCTTCATGCAAAGCATGTACTCTCCCGTATCCTCATACGCGGAAAATTTGCCGTCCGAAGCGCTCGTGTCAAGAGGCAGAAGAAGTGCGCCCTCTTTTTCGCCGAACGTTACGGAAAGCGCCGACTTTTTCAGGTTGACCGCGGGACGAAGATAGACATTCGTGGCAATCGAAGCGCCGGAAGAGGCGATTCTGCCGTTCGATTCAACTTGGGAAAACACCGCGTTCTTTATGAGATACGGCAAAGGAATCACGGTCTGTGGCTGCATGGAACGCAGCCACCACATTGAGCCGATCGCGCGCTCCTCGGCGGAAAGTGTCTGCGCCTCGGCGATTGAGAGGGCAAAGACCGTGTCGTTCGAAAGCTCGCCGTTCATCGTGATCGAAGAGGAATAAGTGTAAGCCTCATCGCTCGTCGTTACCGCAAGGGCGGCGGTGTCGTAAGGCGACGAAAAGTATTTTTCAAAAAAAGCCTTGTATCCTGTTTGCAGTCCGAGATAACCGTCCGGGTTCTGGAATACGTCACCTTCGTTGTAGAGGGTCGAGTCGCTGAGCAGAAAAACACCGTTTTCATCGCCTGTGTTGGCTTTGACGGCGTCAAGAACGCGCCATGCCATCGGCTCGTCTTTTCCCGCAAAATATACGACGTCCCCGTCGGAAAGCCCGAGCTTTATGCCGCTTTTTGAAGCCTCGTCGGTCGGTGCGGTCTCGTCCGCCGCCGAAGCCGAAAACGGTGCTGACGAGCACAAAAGCGCAAGCGACAAAAACAGGCTTAGTACCTTTTGTTTCATGTTTTTCCTCCCGAAAAAAAGGGCGCTTTCGCCCATTGCTCTGCCGTTTTTTGCCGACAGAATTCCGAAGACAGTATAGCACGAAAAAACGGGAAAATCAAGTATTTGCAAAAGGTTTGACAAGATTTTTTAACAAAATGAGCACGAAGGGCGCCTGCGGCGAGCGTTCCCGCCGCTGCGCGGAGCGTTGCCGCGCCTACGGCGGGTGTTCGCCGTGAAATTGAATTCTGATGGTCAGAATTCAATTTCACATCGCCTGTGTTATGTTGACATAACATTTTGATGCGTAACGAAAGCCTTCCCCTCGAGGGGAAGGGGGACCGCGTCAGCGGTGGATGAGGTGCCGCCTACGAAGTAGGCGGAGCCGCAATGACAAACTTCGGTGGGGCAAAACCTCGCGTGCAGTCGTAAAAGCCGCCCTTGCCGTATGCTTCTTTTGCTATCCCCGCAAACGGGCTATGTTGCCCTTCGGGCGGAATTTCTTTTTCTTTCGTTTCCGAAAGAAAAAGAAACCAAAAAGAAAGAGAATTTAA
>URJL01000023.1 GCA_900548115.1 uncultured Eubacteriales bacterium | reverse complement strand
CCGGAGAATACCATACGGATAACCCAGAAGAAAATGATGTCATAGCCGGTGACCAGCACATCGGTGGGATAGAAGTAGTCCAGATCCTCTGTCTTTTCCGGCCATCCCAGCGTGGAGAAAGGCCACAGCGCGGAGCTGAACCAGGTGTCCAGCGTGTCGGGATCCTGGGTAAAATGAGTGCAACCGCACTTGGGGCAAACCTTGGGCATTTCTTTTGCCACCACGGTCTCGCCGCACTGGTCGCAGTAGTATGCCGGGATCCGGTGGCCCCACCAGAGCTGTCTGGAAATACACCAGTCGCGGATATTTTCCAGCCAGTGCAGATAAATTTTGTCAAAACGCTCGGGAACAAATTTCAGCTCGCCGGTTTTCAGCGCATTGATGGCCGGTTTTGCCAGCTCCTCCATGGCAACGAACCACTGCTGTTTTGCCATGGGCTCTACCGTTGTCTTGCAGCGGTCATGGGTACCTACGTTGTGTACATGATCCTCGATCTTTACTAACAGGCCCATCTGATCCAGTTCTTCCACGATGGCTTTTCTCGCCTCATAACGATCCATGCCCTCGTATTTTCCGCCGTTTGCATTGATGGTCGCGTCGTTGTTCAAAATCAGAATCTGCTCGAGGTTATGACGCTGACCGACCAAAAAGTCGTTCGGGTCGTGCGCGGGCGTGATCTTTACACAGCCGGTTCCGAAATCCTTTTCGACATATTCGTCGGCAATGACGGGAATCTCGCGTCCGACAAGCGGCAGGATGAGCATTTTCCCGACAAGATCCTTATACCGCTCGTCGTCGGGATGAACCGCGACCGCCGTATCGCCGAGAAGCGTTTCGGGACGGGTCGTGGCGATTTCCACATACTTTCCGGGCATATCCTTTACGGGATAGCGGATGTGCCAAAAATGTCCCTTCTGCTCGTTGTATTCGACCTCGGCGTCGGAAAGCGCCGTGAGACAGCGGGGGCACCAGTTGATGATGCGGTTTCCGCGGTAAATAAGACCCTTTTCGTAAAGCGAAACGAAGACTTCTTTCACCGCCTTGGAGCAGCCCTCGTCCATCGTGAAGCGCAGGCGCGACCAGTCGCAGGAGCAGCCGAGTTTTTTGATCTGGCTGATAATACGCGAACCGTATTTTTCCTTCCAGTCCCAAACGCGCTCCAAAAACTTTTCGCGTCCGAGATCGTAACGGGTAAGTCCTTCCTCCTTGCGAAGTGCCTCCTCGACCTTGATCTGCGTGGCAATTCCGGCGTGGTCGGTTCCGGGGATCCAAAGCGTGTTGAAGCCGTGCATACGCTTATAGCGGGTCAGAATGTCCTGAAGCGTCTCGTCGAGCGCATGACCCATATGCAGCTGTCCCGTTACGTTGGGTGGCGGAATAACGATCGAAAACGGAGGCTTCGACTTGTCGGCACAGGGCTTGAAATAGCCGCCCTCCTCCCACATTTTGTAGATCTTGTCCTCCGCTCCGTGCGGATTATACTGTTTTTCCAATTCTTTTGCCATGATTTTCTCCTTTTATCTTAAGCTTTTTCCGTCATCGATATAAAAAAACGCCCCGTCTTTTGCAAAAACAAAAGTGCCTCGGGCACAAATTCCCTCGGATAATTTACCAAAAACAAGTTCGCTTCAAAGGTAAAGTTGCCCGCGTATCCGATGTCGTGCAGTGCCTTCGTCTCCGTAAAGTCGGTTCAAAATTTCGGTTTCGGCTGTCAGCAACATAATGCAGCAACCCCTTTTGTAAAACTTTAAAAAACAAAAAGCCCGTCTCAAAAATCGAAAACCGAAAAACGGCTATCTTCGAACTTTGAGACGGGCATAACCCCGCGGTACCACTCAAATTGCGATTTCTCGCCCCTCGTCGGGATCAAACAATCCCTTTCGCCCTCACGCGGCGTTTACGGAAAGGTTCTACTTGCCGTGCGGCTTTCTTCCTTTCGGCTCGGAAGCTACAAACACGTTTTCTCGATCGATGGCTCGCACCCGCCGCCACTTCGCTTTGACCGTCGAAACGCATCCCTCTTCGTCGATGCCTTTTTGATTTACTTCATTATATACGAGTTTTTTCGATTTGTCAAGGACTTTTTCTCATTCCTGCGGATTTTCGATCTGCGAGATCAAAAACCGTCCGACCTTTCCAAGATAAGCAAGCGTATCCGCCACCATTTCTTTGGGCATATGATGGACATAGGCGTTGGCCTCGAACGTAAAATCGCCCGCGTATCCGACGTCGTGCAGCGCTTTTGTGACCGCCGCCCAGTCAATACTGCGCATAAAAGGAATCGTGTGGTCGTCGGTGCGGTAATTGTTATCCTGAATGTGCAGAGCGCCGAGGCGTTTTCCGCCGACGCGGCGGATAAATACGTCGGGTTCTTCTCCCGCAAGACCGCAGTGCCCCACGTCGATAAGGCAGGTAAAAGCATCGGAGGAAAGCTCGTCGAACAGGCGGTTCATGCGTTCCGACGTGCCGCAGACCGACGGGCGCTTACACTTTGATTTTTCGTCGGTGAAAAACATATTTTCGATACCGATCTTGATGCCGAAATCGCGCGCGCACGGCTCAAGACGGCGGTAAAAGGCAAGATTGTCTTCGTGCTGTTTCTCATCGGTCTCGGAAAGCGTTTTCACGGGATGAATGCAAATAACCTTCGCGCCGAGGATCGACGCAAACTCGATGGAGCGCTTCAATATATCCTCGATCTTCTCGTTGTACTCTTCGTCCCCCTCGCGCGAGGACGGATAGGGCGCGTGCGACTGGTTAAACGTGATTCCCGCTTCGCGTGCCGCGTTAAGCAATGTTTTTGCATACTGTTTATAGCCCGAGCCGAGCGCCGGATGATCTTCGGTGCGCGTCAGCAAAAAGGCGGAATAATCCGCACAGTCAAAGCCCGCTTTTCCGATCATACGAATCGCTTCGACTTCGCCGAAAATCTCGTCCAATCCTCCCGTTTGGGTCGACAAAAGCATTCCCATTTTCTTTTTTCCTTTCAAACGACTGTCTTCTTTTCCCATTTTGATCGGTATCTTTTCTCAATTATAGCTTTTTCCGTCGGGAAAGTCAATCGAAAAGCAAAAATCTGCGGATTTTTTGCGGTTTTTTCGGTTTTTTTTCGCAAAGCCCTTGCAATGCGTGAAAAAATGTGCTATAATCATAAGCGTTGTTCGGAAATGTGATTTCCGATGAGATGTATTTGTAATGTTTTTAGGAGGTGTCCACAGTGGCAAAGTGCGAGATCTGCGGCAAGGGTGTTACCTTCGGTCACAATGTTTCTCACTCGAACAGAAAGACCAACAGAACCTGGAAGCCCAATATCCGTCGTGTAAAGGCAGTTGTCGGCGGCGCGAACAAGACGATCTATGTTTGCTCCCGTTGCCTGCGTTCGAACAAAGTTACCCGTGCGGTTTGATTCCGTCGGCTTTTGTTTTGACACATAAAAAATAGACGAAGGTATTTTTGCCTTCGTTATTTTTTTGCCTTTTCGGTTTTGATTCCGTTTCTTCTCGGCTTTTTCTCTGTTGCCGTTTCGGCTTTCTTTTCGACACTTTTTCCCGCTTTGCCTTTCGCCCGCCATTTTGCACGGTGCGCGAAAAACTTTTTTGCACCGAAAAAGCAAAAAGTCCGAGCGCAAAAAGCGCACGGACCGCTTCGGCAAAATGCTTTGCCGTTTTTGATACACGGAAATTATTCGATGTTGAACTTCTTCTTGAACTTGTCAACACGACCGCCTGCATCCACAAACTTCTGTTTGCCGGTGAAGAAAGGATGACACTTCGAGCATATATCAACGCGCAGATCGTCCTTGGTGGATCTGGTTACGAAAGTCTCGCCGCAAGCGCACTTAACCGTTACTTCCTTGTATTCCGGATGGAGATTTTCCTTCATGTGAGTTACCCTCCTTTGCGATTCAAAAATAGACATCCTGCCGCAAAAGTGCATGACACACCGACGGCATTTATTCAACGCCTATTATTATAGCATAGATACGCGCAGAATGCAAGAGTTTTTTTCAAAAACTTTGCAGAAAAAAGCATTTCATCTTTTGCGTTACAGCAAAAACGGGATTCGGCATAAGAGGATCGGCAAAAACACGGCGGGAACATAGTCCATCACCTTGATTTTGGTAACGTTCAGCATGTTCAGTCCCAGTGCCAGAACGAGAAGCGACCCGACGCAGGTCATCTCGCCGATAACAAGCTCGGAAAGATACGGCGCGATCAGTCCCGCCAAAAGAGTGATGCCGCCCTGATAGATCAAGATACAAAACGCCGAAAACAGCACGCCGAAGCCGAGGTTCGACGCGAAAATGACCGCTCCGATCCCGTCGATCAACGCTTTTACATACTGGGTCGTGTGATCGTTTCGCAGTCCGCTGTCGAGCGGTCCCGTAATCGCCATGGCGCCGACACAGAAAAGAAGGCTTGCCGAGACAAATCCTTTGGCAAAGTCGCCGCTGTCTCCTTTTGACACAAGCTTTTCAAGACGTGCGCCGAGCGACCGCACGCGATCCTCAAGGTGCAAAAGCGTTCCGATCACCGCACCGATCACAAGCGACAGAATCGCGACCAGTGTGTGACTTCCCGCAAGAGAACCGGAATATCCGATATAGATTACCGCAAGGGCAAGCCCCGCCATCACCGCGTCGCCGATCTTTTTGTTCAAAAGCCGCCCGAACAGTGCGCCGAGAAATCCTCCGACAAAAACCGCTCCCGCATTGACAAGCGCTCCGAGCATATGTGTCATTTTCTTTTGCTCCTTAGGATTTTTTCATTTTGTTTTTGGTTTCCTCTGCCGTGCGGCGTATGCTTTCGCGATACTCCTTCGCCGCCTGTTCGGTCTTGTTGTCGGCAAATTCGTAATATACCTTTCCCGCAAGATCGTCCGGCAGGTACTGCTGCAAGACATAGTGCTTCGGATAAGGATGCGGGTAGATGTACGCGCGGTTCTTGTCCGCCGCAGGCTGCATGGAGTCGCGCAGATAATCGGGCATATGAAGTCCCTTTCCCGCGCGCACGTCCTGTGCGGCAAGGTCATAGGCAAGATATGCGGAGTTGGATTTCGGCGCGGTGCAAAGCATAACGACCGCCTGTGCCAGCGGAATGCGGGCTTCGGGCAGTCCCAGCTGCTTTGCGTTGTCGACCAGCGCGTTGACGATCGATGCCGCCATGGGATACGCAAGCCCGATATCCTCCGACGCGATGACCAAAAGTCTTCGGCAGGGCGACAGAAGATCTCCCGCCTCCAAAAGGCGCGCAAGATAAAACAGCGCCGCATTTTCGTCCGAGCCGCGGATCGATTTTTGAAACGCCGACAAAAGGTCGTAATGCTCGTTTCCGTCGCGGTCGAGCTTCAGGGCAAAATCGCCGATCGCCTCATACGCCGCTTTTTCGGTGAGGTTTCCGCCCGTTCCGAGGAAGCAGACCTCCAAAGCGCCGACCGCGCGGCGCACATCGCCCGTCGAAGAAGCGGCGAGGATTGACAGCGCCTTTTCGCATTCGGGCGGCTCTTCGGTTTTGTATTCTTCCTTTAAAATGCCGTAGGCACGGCGAAGGGCAAACAAAATCTCGCTTTGCGGAACGCTTTTGAATTCAAACACGTTCGAGCGCGAAAGAATGGCGGGATAAATGGCAAAATACGGGTTTTCGGTGGTCGAACAGATCAGCGTTATACGCCCGTCCTCGATAAAATCGAGGAGCGACTGCTGCTGTTTTTTGTTGAAATACTGGATCTCATCAATGTATAGGAGAATTCCGTCGTTGGTAAAAACCGAGCCGGTCTCGGCGCAAATGTCTTTGATGTCGGTAAGGGACGCGTGGGTCGCGTTGATCTTGCGCAGGGTCTTGTCGGTGCTTTTGGCGATAATCTCCGCCACCGTCGTCTTTCCGACTCCCGATGGACCGAAAAAGACAAGATTCGGAACGTGTCCCGATTCGATAAGCGTGCGAAAAACGCTCCCCTTTTTCAAAAGGTGTTCCTGCCCGACCACCTCGTCAAGGTTCTGCGGGCGGATACGATCGGCAAGCGGCATTTTCTCACACCTCCCCCGTCTTTTCGGCATAGTGCTCTCCGTTTCGGCTGCGGCTTTCGAGGTAGATCAGCAGAACCGAGATGTCCGCGGGACTGATACCCGAGATGCGCGATGCCTGTCCGACGCTCGTCGGACGGAATTTATTCAGTTTCTGCCGCGTCTCGGCGCGGATACCGAGGATGGCGTCAAAATCGGTGTCTTCGGGAATCTTTTTGCTTTCCAGCTTTTTGAAGCGCTCGGCTTCGTTTCGCTCTTTTCGGATATATCCTTCGTATTTGATCTCGATCTCCACCGCCTCTTTTTCGCGACGTGAAAGTGCGGGACGGTCGGGGTCGACCTCGGAAAGCATTTCATAGGTGATCTCGGGGCGGCGCAAAAGATCGGTCATTTTGATTCCGTGCGGCGCCTGCGCCGAACCGACGCGCTCCAAAAGAGCCGAAAGCGCGGGAGTCGGTCCGAAATTGACGCTTGCGATGCGCGCGATCTCCTTTTCGATACGCTGCTTTTTCTCAAGATAGGCGGAATACCGCTCTTCGCTCAAAAGCCCGACGCGGTGTCCGATCTCGGACAGGCGGCGGTCGGCGTTATCCTGACGCAGCAAGAGGCGATACTCCGAACGCGAGGTCATAATGCGGTACGGCTCGTTCGTCCCCTTGGTCACAAGGTCGTCGATGAGCGTTCCGATGTAAGAGGAATCGCGCGGCAAAATCAGCTTTTCGCGCCCCAAAACATGGAGCGCCGCGTTGATTCCGGCGATCAGCCCCTGCGCCGCCGCCTCCTCGTATCCCGACGTTCCGTTGAACTGCCCCGCACCGAAAAGTCCCGGAAATTCTTTAAATTCCAGCGTCGCATAAAGCGACGTCGGATCGACGCAATCGTATTCGATCGCATACGCGTTGCGCATAACGCGCGCGTGCTCCAGTCCCTTTATCGAATGGAGCATTTCAAGCTGGACCTTTTCGGGGAGCGACGAACTGAACCCCTGTAAGTAGACCTCTTTTGTATCAAAGCCCATCGGCTCGACAAAGAGCTGATGGCGGGTCTTGTCGGCAAAACGCACGACTTTGTCCTCGATACTGGGGCAGTAGCGCGGTCCGATTCCCTTGATTCTGCCCGAATAGATCGGGGAAAGATGAAGGTTTTCCCGAATGATACGGTGCGTTTCCTCGTTGGTATACGCAATATAGCACGGAAGGTCGGGGTCGCGAAATTCACCGTTTTCGTCTCCCGAAAAATGTTCGGGGTTCTCGTCGCCGTTTTGCTTTTCCAGCACCGAATAATCGATGCTGTCGGCGTGGATACGCGCCGGCGTTCCCGTTTTAAAGCGCATGAGAGGAAGTCCCAGTGAGCGGAGACTATCCGACAGGCTGTCCGACGGGAACATACCGTCGGGACCGCCCGAATAAGATATTTCGCCGACGATAATGCTTCCGCGAAGATAGGTTCCCGAGCAAAGAATGACCGCCTTTGCCGTCCACACGGCGCCGAGACGCGTCACGACAAGCCAGTTTTTACCGTCGCGCCGAAGCTCGACGATCTCCGCCTGTATAAGCGAAAGATTCGGGCAGTTTTCGACTTCCTTTTTCATCAAAAGGCGGTATTTCACGCGGTCCTCCTGCATACGAAGCGAATGCACCGCCGGTCCTTTTCCGCGGTTGAGCATACGGCTTTGAAGGCACGCTTTGTCGGCGGTTCTTCCCATCTGCCCGCCGAGCGCGTCGATCTCAAAGACCAAATGTCCTTTTCCCGTGCCGCCGATCGAAGGGTTGCACGGCATATTGCCCACGGCATCCAAATTGAGTGTAAAAAGCACCGTTTCGCATCCCATGCGCGCACAGGCAAGCGCCGCTTCAATTCCGGCATGACCTGCGCCCACAACGATAACGTCTACGGTTCCCGATTGATATTCCACAGATTTTTCCTCGATTTTCTCTTCTTTTTATCCGTTTGTCAGCGAGGAATACACGCTGAAGGTCTTGCTTTTTTCCAAAAGTTTATATTCGTCCGAATACAGCGGAAGCGAAAGGGGCGACAGCTCGGGATTGATCCCGTAATCCTCGTCAAGCGCATAGCACAATTCCGCAACGTCGCGGCATTCGTTCAGATCGGTAAGATTGTGCGCATTGAAAACATGGGCAAGCTCGTCCATGTTGATCTTTTCCTCCGCAAGATCAAGCTCGTCAAGATACTCGCCCAGTGTAAGGCGGGTTCGGAGCTTTCCGTTTCGGCACACGCCGAACACGGCGGAATCTTCGTCGATGATCGCGACGTACAGCGTCGGCTTTTCAAACGCTTCGCAAAAGCCCGCCGCATTCTTTTCCAGCTCCGAAAGCTCGATGTCCTCATAGCACACCGAAACATAATCGTCGGAAAGATAGATCGCGATGTCCTGCGAAAGCTCATCGGCGCAGGCGTTGTAAACCGTTTCGAACACCTCGCCGTCGATAAGACTGCCGACCTTTTTTGCGTCATCGGGCGAAATGACCGATTCGTAAGCGCGAAGCGACGCTTTGAGCGCCGTCAGCACCTTTGCTTTTCGGTCGGTCAGGATATGAATACTGCCGACAACTGCCATAATTTTTCACCCCATTTTTATTTTTTTCGCGCTCTCACGCTAAAAGCGCCGCAAGCTCTTCGTCGGTAAGTTCGCGCCACTCTCCGCGCGAAAGACTCGTATCGAGCGAGATCGCTCCGAAGCGCACCCGCTCCAAAAAAGTCACGTTCTTCCCGAGATGCGCACAAAGACGCTTGATCTCGTGATATTTTCCCTCGGTCAGCGTCATGTGCGCGCAGTTCGGGTCTTCGGGCGATATCAAAAGAGAGCACGGCTTTGTTTTTTCGCCGTCCATCAGGATCCCCTCGCGGCACACCGCGATATCGCTTTCTTCAAAGGGCGCGTCGCATTCGACGTAATAGACCTTTTCAACATGATGCTTCGGCGACAAAAGGCGGTGCGCGTTTTTGCCGTCGTTGGTAAGAAGCAAAAGCCCGACCGTATCCTTATCCAGTCTTCCGACAGGAAAAACCCCTTTTGTTCCGTAGTTTTCGGGAAGAAGCGACAAAACAGTCTTTTCGCGCATGTCGTCGGTCGCCGAAACGACACCCGCGGGCTTATTCATCAGAAGGTACAGAAACGGTCGATAACGAAGCGTTTTGCCCTCAAAGGTGACGACCGCCTTTTTTTCGTTCACGGCAAAATCGCCCTTGCGAATGCATTTCCCGTCCACCGTCACAAGTCCGCGCCGCACGGCGCTTGCCGCGTCGCTGCGTGAAAGAACACAGGCGTCGGCGATGTATTTATCCAGTCTCATGTAAGCACGCTCCTCGGTGCGACCGCAAGCGAAACGTTCGTATACCCCGCCTCGGAAAGCGCCTTTTGTGAAAGAGACAGAGCGACCTGCGGTGTGTTATTATCTTTTGAAAGGTGTCCGATCCAGATTTTTTCGGTGCCGTTTGCGGCAAGGTACGGCAGAAACGCCGCGCAGTCCTCGTTGGAAAGATGTCCGTGATCGGAGCGTATCCGCGCCTTGAGACTTTCGGGATAGCGTCCGTTTTTCAGCATAGCAAGGTCGTGGTTCGATTCGAGGATCACCTTTTTCGCACCGAAAAGATTGCGGGCGATCAGCCTTGTCACACAGCCGATATCGGTCGCATAGGCAAAGCTGTCCTCCTCATCGTCAAAACGATATCCGACGCTTCCGCAGGAGTCGTGCGGCGTGCGAAAGCTTTTGACCGACATGCCGAAAAGCATCTCCGACGTATCGGGCTCAAAGATCGAAATGCTTGCGCAAAGGTACGGAAATTTTCCCGACCGAAGCAGAAAATCGGCGGAAAAAGAATTTATGTACACGGGGAGCGAATATTTTTTGCACAACATTTCAAGCCCCGCGATATGATCGGAATGTTCGTGCGTGACAAAAACGCCGTTTATCGTCTCGGGCGTCTCGCCGAACAGCGCAAGCGCCGCGCACATATTTCGGCAGGACATACCCGCGTCGATGAGAAAGCTTTTTCCGTCATGGCGAAAGAGGATCGAATTGCCCGACGAGCCGGAAAAAAGCGGAATAACTTCAAACATGAAATAACACTTTCTGTAAATAATTCAAATGCCCAGTAAAGACGCAAAGCCAAGCACAATCAGCATGTAGTCGAGAAGAAGCGAAAAGATCATCGGAATGAAAAGAATCAGGGCATATTTCGAAAGGCGGTTGTATTTCTGCGCCTTTTCGGACAAAACGCCGTGCCCTCCCCCGCTCTTTTCTTTCTCTCTCTCCGTCAGAACGGCAAAGAGCGCATACAGCATCATGAGAGCAAAGCCCGCGTAAATATAAATATCCTGAATGACGGCAAAGCCCGCCTTGATACAGCCGAAATAAAGGCTCATAAGTACAATAAGGCCGATGAGCAGCCTTATTGCAAGTTTCTTATTCTGTTCGCGTTTGCTCTCGACGCGGAAGGTCTTTTTTGCCATGACTTATAAAAGCGCGTCGAGCATGGTCGCGCCGATGAGGCGAACTTTTAAGACATACGCGCTTCCCTCGCCGAAGACGTGCGTCATGGCGGCGTTGAACTCGTTGACATATTCGTTGGGAACAAACGCCTGAATCGTGCCGGCAAAGCCGCCGCCGTGAACGCGGTAAGCGGTTCCGGGCTTATTGTCGAGCACCTCGCCCGCAACGGCAAGCGCGAGCGCGATTCCCTGTTCGGTCACGCACTTTGTGCTGAACGTATTCTGAAGAAGACAGGACGAAGAAAGCCCCGACGCTCGGATCGCCTTCAAAAAGCCGCCGATGTCGTCGTTTTTCAGCGCGTTTACCGCCGCGTCGACGCGGACATTTTCGTTTAAGAAGTGAAGCGCACGCATAACGGCGCGGTCGCCGCATTTTTCGCGGAGCGCCGCGATGTTGTCCAGAACGTCTTTTTTGGTGATCTCGCGCAGAACGCTCTTGCCGAAGAACGCCGCAACCGACTTCATCTCGGCGGGAATGGAAGCGTAATCCTCGTTCAGATCGGCGTGGTTTCCGCCCGTATTGACGATGCACAGGCAGTAGCCGTGCGACGAAAGGTCAAAATTCGGTTTTTCGACGATCGGATTTTTCGGGTCGTTAAAGTCGATCGCAACAAAGCCTCCGACGGCGCATGCCATCTGATCCATAAGACCGCAGGGTTTGCCGAAATGAACGTTTTCGGCATATTGCGCGATCTTGGCAATCTCGATATTGTCCACCTTTCCGCCGTTGAAGAAATGGTTGAGGATGTTGCCGATCATATCCTCAAATGCCGCCGAAGAGGAAAGACCCGAGCCTTTCAGAACGTTCGACGTGGTGTAGGCGTAAAAACCGCCGTCGGCATACCCGTTTTTGCAAAAACCGTCGCACATGCCGCGGATGATGGCGGACGCCTTGAAAAACTCCTCCTTGCGAACCGTTTCGACATTGGAGAGCGACACGATATCCTCGGGAAAGCCCTCGGACTTTACGCGGATCTCTCCCTTATCGTTGCGGCAGGCAACGGCGATGATATCGAGGCTGATGGAAGCGGCAAGCACCTTGCCGTGGTTATGGTCGGTATGGTTTCCGGAGATCTCGCTTCGGCCGGGAACCGAGAAAAGCGACACTTCGGTGTTTTCGTCGATCAGCGCGCCGTATTGTTTTTCAAAGCCTTCGGCGGCACCGGCATAGCGCGCGCGGATCTTTTCAAGCTCACAGTCGGCACCGTAAAGCTTGCGGAAAGCGGCGTCGTATGCGCCGCGCAGAATTTCGGAACGTAATACGGAAAATTTCATTTTTACAGGTCCTCCTTGCGTAATGACTGCGAAAAGGGCAAAATTCCACCTTTTATCCCTATTATTGTATCACAAGCGGGATCTTTTTGCAAGGGGAAAGCGAACGATTTTACCGCCCGTTTTGAAAATTCTCCCGCAACGCTCCTTTTCCGACGGCACATTTCGGTAAAAGTCGGAGACCGCCTTTTTTTGAAAACAGGGATTTTGCACATACATCTACCCTATTTTTCTGTGTTTTTGTATATTTTATCCAGTTTTTTCTCGAAAAATCTTCTTCCCAAACATTGACAAACGCTTCAAAATTTGCTATAATACACACAAGGTTTGTTGTCCGACACGGTTTTTCCGGTAATTTCCGGGATTTCTTTTTTCTTCGGGCAAAAAGGAGGTACGATCATTGGGCAGAGCCGTTATGGTAACGTCCTTTAAGGGGGGCGTCGGAAAGACTACCGTTTCCGCCAATCTCGCCATGTCGCTGGCGCGCATGGGCTTTAAGGTTCTCGCCGTCGACTGTGACCTCGAGTCGCGCTGTCTCGACATCGCGCTCGGGCTTGAGAGCACCTCTCTTTACAACATCTGCGAAGTCGTCACCGAAAAATGCTCGATCGAGGATGCCGCCATCCACGACCCGCGCTGTCCGAATCTTTCGTTCATCGCGGCACCTGCGTATTTTTCACTGTCCGACAACGACGCTTTTTCCTTCACCGAGGAGCAGGTTCGCAATTTGGTCATCAAGTTAAAGCTCGAATACGACTTTGTCATCTTTGACCTTCCCGCCCGCCCCGATAAGCTTTACAAGGCACTTGTGAAATATTGCAACTATGCGCTCGTAATTTCGCTGCACACCGCCGCCTCCATCCGCGCTGCCGAAAAGACCGCCATGGCGCTGGAGGAGCTGAACCGCGACGAGCTGAATTGTACGTATCTTACCAAAAGTCTCAAGACTCGGCTCATCATCAACAGCTTTATGGCGCGCGACGCGGTCTGCGGGATTCGTCCGTCGATTTATGACGTGATCGGCAAGACCTCGGTACAGCTGCTCGGTGTTTTGCCCTACGATGAGGAAATGGCACGCGGTCAGGAAAACGGGCTGCTTGCCTATCAGATAAAGGGCGGCAAAAACAACTTTAACCGCGCCATACGGAATATTGCCTCCCGCTGTACCGAAACGCAGGTTCCGCTGCTTTCCGGCGTAAAGTTGGATGTGGCAAAATCACGGCTGATCTGACCCGCATTTTCAGCTTTTTCTTTTTCGCACATTTTACTCCCTTATTGACTTTTTCGGCGGAGCACCGAAAACTATAACAAGAAAGGATGAATCGACTATGGAAATAGCCATCATAGCGCACGACACAAAAAAAGAGCTTATGACTCAGTTCTGCATTGCCTATTGCGGAATCCTATCCAAGCACAACCTGTATGCGACCGACATCACCGGCAAATACATATCCGAGGCAACGGGACTCCATATCGAGCGTCTGCTTGCCGGGATGCAGGGCGGCGAGGAGCAGATCGCGTCGCGTATATCCTTTAACGAGATCGATATTCTTTTATACTTCCGCGACACCCGCAGTGCGGGCGGCTTCAGCGAAAACGAGGCGAACCTTCTGCGCCTGTGCGACGTTCACAACGTTCCCTTCGCCACCAACATCGCCACCGCCGAAGCCTTGATTTTGGCGCTGGATCAAGGGAGTCTTGATTGGCGCGAGCTTGTCAATCCCCGCTCGAAAATGAACCGCAACCATTTGCGCACGCTGTGACAAAAATATTCCCCGCTTGAACGCGGGGAATTCTTTTTTCGGTTTGTTTCAAAGCCGTAAAAGGGTCGCCCGCCGATCCTCCCCCGCTCCGAAGCGCGTGATATACAGCACGTTTTCTTTAATGGAAAAAACATCAAAAGCCGTCTCGGTATAGGTTCCCGGAACACGATCCGGCACACTTTCCGCCCATCGATGACCGAACGCGCTGAGTGATGTCACCGAGCAAAGGCCGTCGTAATAAAGCATATTGTCGTAATGGACATGTCCCGCAACCGAAAGCTTTACGTTCCGGCAGCTTTTTGCCGCATGAAACAAGCGCGGTCCGCCGCGCAAATCGTCGTAAGGCTTTATGCCCCACGGCATTCCCTCAGAGCCGAACACCCCTTTGTTGGTCAGCGGCGCATGGCTGAAAACAATGATGTTCCGATCGGTGTTTAATGCCTCTCTTTCAAACCATTCCGACTGTTCATGCGAGACCTCGTTACACCATCCGTGCGTATAGCGTCCGTTATCGAGATAATACGGCTTATCGCTCGTGTTTAGGAAAACCATACGCCAACCGTTCGCATATCCCTCGACCTGCATATCGATATAATAATAATTTTTCTCGGTGGGATTATACTTCATGCAAAGCGCATGCATTTCGTCGGGCAGGATCGCGGCTTTCACCGTATCCCACCCGTTATCGATCGCGTTTCCGATTCCGTCGTCGTGATTTCCGATACAGCAGTGTACGGGGATCGGAAGCGAATAAAGCGCATCCATGATTTCGTGAAACGCCTCGCGCATTTTATCGGGATCGGGGTTATAATCGTTTCCGCTGTCTCCGCCGCAAACCAAAAACGAAATTTCGGGACAGCGTTCCAAAATGTACTGCATGGACAAAACGGCATTTACGGGAAGCTCATACGGTGTTCCGCTTGTTCCCGCGGCAAATTGACTGAGACGATTGTGCGCATCGGTGAAAAATATAAAATTGAGCGGTGCGGCGATTTCTTTGATCCGACGGATCTTTTCGTCATAAGATTCGGTAAGATAGTGAAGATCGAGCATAATTTTTTCCTCCGTATTTTGCCTTTTGTCTTTTTTGGTATGACACAAGAAAACAAAGGCGATTTTTGAAATTGCAAGCGGGCGAACGCTGAATTTTTCGCCCGGCTTTTCCGACTTTTTCCGCTTGTATTTATCTTATTTATCTATTATTATTTTACGATTTTGCCGCCGCACACGGGCGAAAGGGTGTTCAGGCTTTCCCAAACCATGACCTTTGCGTGCGTATAGGATTTTGTCGGCGTAAAAATAATTTTACCGTCGTTTTCGCCGTACTCGCTCGATCGCTGCACCTCGACCAATTTATCGCCGTCATAAAGAGCGAGGATGACCGTCTTGCCGACATCTATGTTCAACAGCTCGACCGCGACGCCGTCATCGGTGCGTTTTGCGCTGATTCCGCTGAGGTAATAGATCGTTTTATACACCAGAGGGTACGAGGTCAAAATATCATTTCCGTCATTTGGGTTTCCGACGTAATAAACGTCCGTTAACCTGCTGCAATTATCAAACGCTTGACTTCCGATTGCCGTGACGCTGTTCGGGATCGTTATGCTTTTCAGCTTTTTGCATTCGAAAAAGGTTTTCTCGGCAAGGCACCGCACACCGTCCGGAATCGCTATATCCGTCAAATTCGAGCACCCCGAGAATGCACTGCTTCCGATGCTTGTCACGCTTTCGGGGATCGTTATGCCGGTCAAGCCCGAACAATCCAAAAACGCGTCGCTGCCGAGGATTTCAACGCCGTTCGGAATCGATACGCCCGTTAAATTTTCACAGAATTCAAACGCTCCGTCGGCAATTTTCGTTACACCGTTCGGAATCGCAAACGAAATTTCCGCTTTTTCTTTGGGAAAACGGATGATCTCCGTTTTTTCCCTATTATATAAGACGCCGCCTTCGGAACAGTACGCGGTATTGTCGGGATCGACGTTTATGCTTGCCAGATCAAAGCAGACATAAAACGCTTCGCTCCCGATTGTTGTCACGCTTTTCGGAATATCGATTCTCGATAAGCCGTTGCAGTTGTCAAACGCATGATTGCCGATACAAACAACGCTGTCGGGAAGCTCTATGCTTGTTAAGCTGTCACAATAGAAAAACGCACCGTCGGCGATATTCCTTGTGCCCGGAATTACACAATACGCCCCCGACACGGACTGATCCAGATCGCCGTCGCCCGCTTTTATAAGGTGACGGCCGATATACAGCACACCGTTTTTCCAGTTTGACTCGTCCTGATAATAGCCGCTTAATTTAAATGCATTTTCGCCGATGCTTTCCACGTTGTCATGAAGCGTTATGTCCGACAAGCTGCCGCAACGGTAAAATGCCTGCATACCGATATTCTTTACGCCGTCTTGAATCACGGCGCTCGTCAGACTATCGCAATAAGAGAATGCCCCGTCGCCGATGCTTGTCACGCTGCCCGGAATCGTTATACTCGTTATACCGTTGCAAAAGGAAAACGCATCCTCTCCGACGCTTGTTACGCTGCCCGGAATCACGATGTCCGTCAAGGCGTCGCAATGGTAAAACGCACCTTCATTGATGGTTTTCACGCTGTTCGGAATGACTGCGTTTTTCAGGCTGTCGCAATAGTAGAAAGCATATTCGCCGATGCCCGTCACTCCGTCGGAAATCACGACCGTTTCAAGACCATTGCTTATGCTTGTGGAATTGACCCACGGCGCAAGTCCGCCCGCTTTGCTGTACGAATAATTCGGCATATCGCCCTCGCCGCTGATCGTAAGCGTTTTTGTCGAGTAATCATATACCCACGTAAGGTTTTTGCCGCATGAACCGTCGATCGTGTTCGCATTCTCGGCAGACGTCGGGAATACCGTACACAAAACCGTCGATAAAACCATAAAAGCCCAAAATCGTTTCTTCATTTCGTATCATCCTTTCACATATCGGTTGTGGGAAAATGCCCGAAAATTACAAAACAGCTTTGCCATGTTATCTTATTATAACATGCATTTTAATACAAGTAAACCCTTTTTCCAAAAGACCATTCATTTTTATTTCTTTTCGGCGCATAATATTCGGCAAAACGTTTTGCAATCGGATTTTCCGCATTTTTTTGCGCAAAACCCTTGACAAAAGACCGAAAACCATGCTATAATAAGAAGCCGCATGAAAAAGGTGGCTTAATTTTTGTGCGCTTTTGCACAAAAAACCTTGTTTCAGCGAGACTTACAAGAAAGAGAGGTGCTTTTCGTGTACGCAATTTTTGTTACCGGCGGAAAGCAGTACAAGGTTCAGGAAGGCGACGTTATCTACGTTGAAAAGCTCGACGTAAACGACGGCGACGCCGTTACATTTGATACTGTTCTGGCAGCAGAGACCGATGCGGGCTTTACCGCAGGCGCTCCTTATGTTGCCGGTGCCAAGATCGAAGCCAACGTCGTAAAGAACGGCAAGGGCAAGAAGATCCACATCATCAAGTATAAGTCCAAGAAGAACGAAAAGAAGAAGATGGGTCACAGACAGCCCTATACGAAGCTGCAGATCACCAAGATCGCACTTTAATGAGGCAATGACACACGTTGTCTTTTTTCGGGATCGTTCCTCGCGCTTTATCGGTTTTTCCGTCAGCGGACATTCCGGTTATGCCGACGAGGGCAGCGACATCGTCTGTGCCGCCGTTTCCGCCTGTACCGAGCTTATATTGAATCAGCTCGACGGCTTCGGCTGCGATACGGATTGTACGGTCGACCCCGAATCCGCTTCCGTGCGCTGTGAGATCTCCTTTGCGTCGGAGGCAACAAACGAATCGCGTGATATTGTCCACTCTCTGCTCGACGGCTTTTGCCGCACGATGAAGGACACGGCGGACGAGTATTCCCGATTCCTCAAATGTACTATAACGGAGGTGTAAACAAATGAGATTAGGTTTGCAATTTTTCGCCCATAAAAAGGGTGTCGGTTCTACCAAGAACGGCAGAGATTCCGAATCCAAGCGTCTCGGCGTCAAGAAGGCGGACGGTCAGGGTGTTATCCCCGGCAACATCATCGTAAGACAAAGAGGCACGCATATCCATGCCGGCAACAACGTCGGTATCGGTACCGATTATACCATTTATGCTCTCATTGCCGGCAAGGTAAAGTTTGAGCATATCAGCGGCGGCAAGAAGCGCGTAAGCGTTTACGAGGCGTAAGTTCGCTGCGAGGATCGCGCGTTTTTCGGCGCTGCGATCGGCTTAATGAGTGTAACGCGCAATGCGCAATGCGGCTGTCCGAAGGACAGCCGTTTTGCGTGTTCCGCACTTTTCTTTAAGCGCAAGCACAAACGTAAGCGCGAACGCAAACGCGAACGCAGACGTTTGCGGCTGTTTCTCCGTGTCGGCACAAAACGTGCGGTATCGGCGGCGCTTTTTTCACAAAAAGCCGAATCTTCTGCCCCGAGAGGAGTATGAAATATGATTTTTGACAGAGTTACGATTTATGTAAAAGCCGGCAACGGCGGCAACGGCTGTGTTTCCTTCCGCCGTGAAAAATACGTTTCGCACGGCGGTCCCGACGGCGGCGACGGCGGGCGCGGCGGCGATGTTATTTTCACGATCGACGAGGGAAAAAACACGCTGTTGGATTTTAAATACCGCCGCAAATTCGTCGCCCCCAACGGCGGCGACGGCGGAAATTCCAAATTTCACGGCAAAAACGCCGAGGATCTGTATATTCCCCTGCCCCCGGGAACCATCATCAAAGATCCCGAGTCGGGACGGATCATTAAAGATATGTCCGATGCGGATGTGAAGGAAACGGGGAAATACGTTTTTCTTCGCGGCGGCAAGGGCGGCTTCGGCAACACGCATTTTGCAACCCCCACCCGGCAGGCGCCGAACTTTGCAAAGGCGGGGCTCAAGGGCAAAGAAATGAACATCGCGCTGGAGCTGAAAATGCTTGCCGATGTGGGACTGGTCGGGCTTCCCAGCGCGGGGAAATCCACGATCCTTTCGATGGTAAGCTCCGCAAAGCCGAAAATCGCCGACTATCATTTTACCACCCTCTCCCCCATTCTGGGCGTTGTGGACGCCAAAGCGGGCGGTTTTGTTCTGGCGGACATTCCGGGACTGATCGAGGGCGCGCACGAAGGACTCGGACTGGGGCATGAATTTTTGCGTCACATCGATCGCTGCCGCATTTTGGTAAACGTTGTGGACGCCTCGGGTCAGGAGGGGCGCGACCCGCTCGAGGATATCGAGACCATCCGCCGCGAGCTTGAGCTTTACAACCCCGAATTGCTTTCCCGTCCGATGTTTCTTGCCGCAAATAAGATCGACATGATGAGCGACAAAACGAAAGAGCGGCTCACCGCCTATGCAAAAGAGAACGATCTGCCGCTGTTCTTTATGTGCGCCGGAATCGGAGAGGGCGTACGCGAGCTGATCGAGGCAGTCTCGGCAAAGCTTCGCGATCTTCCGCCTTTGAAGGTATACGAATCCGAAATGAACATAAACGACATTGAAGACGCGCTCCCGAGCGAAGAGATCATCGTGCGCAACAATAACGGCGTTTACGAGGTCGAGGCCGAGCGCATTATCAACGTCATCAATTCCATCAACTTCACCGACCGCGAATCCTTTGCGTATTTCCAAAAAATCCTGCGCCGATCCGGCATTATTGCGGCGCTGGAAGAAAAGGGGATCAAAGAGGGCGATATCGTAAGCCTTTATGGTGTGGAGTTCGAATATTACCGATAAAACTAAATAAAACAAAAGCCTTTCGCAAAGTTTTTTTGCCGCGCGAAAGGCTTTTTTTCATCAAAACAGAAGAAAACTATGCTTACTTTTCTTTTATCGAGCGGAGAAAGCGAGACAACACTCAAATTCAACACGCAATTTTCAACTGTTATGTTGACAATTATCGACAAATACAGTAAAATTAAGTGAAGATCTTATTACAATCAAATGAGGTGATGAGATGAGAAAAATCATGAGAATTCTTTTGCTCTTGTCGATGGTAAGCTTATTTTTATCCTCCTGCACATCAACAAAAATCCCACAGCTTACAGATATCGACGAATCTTCGGCAAGAAATATTCTGACGTCAAGTGACTTGACCGCCGCAATTCGTTACGAATACAGTGATGATGTTGCAAAAGGCTGTGTTATCCGAAGTAAACCCGAATTCGGCTCTTCTGTTCAAAAAAGGTCGGTTGTCACACTTTATGTCTCCAACGGTCCGAAGTTAACCGTGCCCGACATAGTCGGCGTCGACGAAGCCACTGCGAAAACTATCCTCGCTTCCGCACTGCTTATTCCAAATGTCCAATACGAATACGATGATCAAATTGAAAAGGGCTGTGTCATTCGTACGCGTCCTGCAATCGGAAAAACCGTAGAGCCAAATTCCAAAATAACACTTTATATATCCAAAGGTCCATCGTACATTCTATCTTCGGATTCACGCATATCTTGGCACAACATTTCATACGGGCAGGACACTTGGGAGTTTTATAATCCCTACATTTCCGAAGATAAATTGTATATAAACTGTTCCAATGTCGTTTTTGCGGCAAATGTCAAGTGGGTCGACAACTACAACAAGGGGTATTTGATCGGAACAGCTTCTGTTAACGACACTTATGAGAAAACCGTACCGGTTTATGCAAAATACAGCAAACAAGAATGGAAAGCGGGCGAAGCACAAGCCTTTACATTGGAAATCCCTCTCAACGACCTAAACATTGATAAACCGACTTCTATGTGCGTTGAGCTTTTTGCGGAGATCAACGGAAGGTACGATAACGTGGAGATCACTTTCACCATTGCGTGGTAAGTCCTCAATATATGCGTTATCCTCGGCATTGGCATCATTCCGACATCATTTCTATACGAAAGTAAACCGGTAAACAAAAAAAGAACCGCCCACGCGGTTCTTTTTTTCATCCTTATTGCAAGTATAGTGCTTATAATGCAGCCTTTGCGGTTTCAACGAGCTTTGCGAAAGCTTCCTTATCGGAAACGGCAAGCTCGGCAAGCATCTTGCGGTTAAGCGTTACGCCCGCCTTCTTGAGTCCGTTCATGAACTTCGAATAGTTGATACCGTTTACCTTTGCCTGAGCGGAGATACGAGTGATCCAGAGCTTTCTGAAATCTCTCTTCTTCATTCTTCTGCCGGCGAAAGCGTAGTTGCCGCTCTTCATTACGGCCTGCTTTGCCATCTTGAAGTGCTTGCTCTTGGAGCCCCAGTAGCCCTTTGCGAGCTTTAACATTTTATTGCGTCTCTTTCTCGTCATGAGAGCGCCCTTAATTCTTGCCATCTTATTTTACCTCCGAATTGAATCAAATTGTACTTTTCGCACGAACCTTATGCGTAAGGAATGAGCTTCTTTACGATGGGTGCGAAGGACTCACTGATGTAAGCGTTGGTACGAAGCTGACGCTTTCTCTTCGGAGTCTTTTTGCCGAGCTTGTGTCTTCTGTTAAGATGATTGAACTTTACCTTGCCGCCCTTTGTGATGCTGAAACGCTTAGCGGTGGCCTTATGTGACTTAGTCTTTCCCACGATAATTCATCCTTTCGATGCTAAATTTAACAATAACGAAACGTACCGCACGGCGGTCATTTCGGAATCGACTTATTCTTCTGCGGCGGGCTTTTCTTTCTTTGCCTTTGCCGCTGCATTTTTCGGTGCCAGGAACATCAGCATTTGTCTGCCGTCAAGAGTTGCGGGCTTTTCGATGTTGGCAATGTCGGAGCACGCCTCGCCCAATTTGTTGATAACCTCAAGACCGATGGCTGTATGATTCATTTCGCGTCCCTTGAAGCGAACCGATACCTTGACTTTGTTGCCGGCATCCAGGAAGCGGCGGGCATGATTGAGCTTGGTTTCGAAATCATGTGTATCGATACGGCAGGAAAGCTGAATCTCCTTGATATCGACCTTTTGCTGTTTTTTCTTTGCTTCCTTCTTTTTCTTTTCCTTTTCGAAGCGGTACTTGCCGAAGTCCATGATACGGCAAACCGGCGGTTCTGCCCCGGGGGCAATTTCGACAAGGTCAAGACCTTTTTCGAACGCGAGCTTTCTCGCTTCCTGTGACTTCATAACGCCGAGCTGGGAACCGTCTGCGTCCACAACCCGAACCTCAGCCGCTCTGATCTCCTCATTGATGGAGATATCCTTCGTTGTTCCTATGCAAAACACCTCCAAAAGATACCGCGCGAAAACGCGCCGAAACAAAAAAAATTGCGAAGCCAACGCTCCGCAAAACACAGTTCAGCAACGCCGCAAAAAGGGCGTTTTCCCGATTGACCTTGCGCCGTAAGCGCCGGGTGAGAACATGGTTCTGCTTTGTTGACCTCATTATGATACCACAGTTTTCGGCGTTTGTCAAGTGTTTTCTCGATTTTTTTCTTTTTCTTTCTTTTGCGCCCGCTTCGCCTGACGCGAAGCGGGCATACCCTTTTTATTCGGGGCGGCAGGGACACTTCAGAACAAACACGCCGCGCGGCGCAATTTCGATCTTTCCGCAAAGGTGCCGACCCGTCAAAAGATCGATTCCCGCGCGGTCGCCGAGGTCGACCGTCCGATTGTCGGTGTTGTAGTTCGTAATAAAAATATATTCGTTTTCGTAATCGGTTCGAGAAATCACCTTGACCCCTTCGGGAAGCGTGTCGGGAACAATGCGTACTACTTTTTCCTTGCTGCAAACAGATACGATCAGCTTTTCAAGCTCTTCTTTCGATTGGCGCGCGCCGATATAATAGGCTCTTCCCCTGCCGTAGGAATTGACCGTTATTACGGGCATTTCGGCGTAAAAGTCTTCCTCATAGGAAGCAATTGTCTTTGCCCCTTCGAGGTGAAGCACCTCGCAGAAGTGCTTAGCCGAAAACTCGCCCGAAAGTCCGAGTTCGTTTTCTTCATAGCGGCATCTTACCGTCTGGTCGTCGCGCAGACAGTCGATCTCTTCGTTCCAAACGCCGAATACCTTTCGGAGCTTTCCTCCCGGAAATCCGCCGAGATAACACAGATCGTTTTCGTTGACATACCCCGTAAGATACGTCGCAACAAGCGTTCCGCCCCCGCGAACATACTGCTCAAGCTTATCGATCGTCTCTTCCGAAAGGGCATACAGCATGGGAGCAACCACCAACTTATAGCTTGAAAAATCACCGTCGGCGGGCAAAAATTCGACGTTTGCGGCATGGTTGAAAAATCCGCCGAAGCATTCGGTCACGGTTTCAACATACCCTCTGTATGTACGCAGCCCCATAAAGGTATCAAGTGCCCACATATTTTCCCAGTCAAAGAGGATGGCAGCTTGTGATTTTGTATCGGTTCCGACAACCTCATCCAGTTTTTTCAGATCTTCGCCCAGCCTTGCCACCTCGCGAAACACGCGGGAATGCTCACTTCCCTCGTGATCGACGACCGCACCATGGAATTTTTCCTCGCCGCCGCGGCTTTTGCGCCATTGAAAATACTGAATGGTATCGGAGCCGTGACCGATCATCTGCATGGAGGAAAGATAATGCACCCCGGGGCGCTTCATACGGCAGACCGGTTTTACCCAATTCACCGCCGAAGGTGTGCTCTCCATGATCATGAAGGGCTTGTGCAGAAGCGAACGGGTGAGCGAATGAACCATGCCGATCGAAGTCGCAAGATCGCTGTCCGATACGCCCGCCGTTCCGTCAAATTGTGGATAGGCATCCCATGAAGCAACATCCAGATGCTTTGCCATCTTCCAATAATCGATGCCGGGGTACGTTCCCATCATGTTGGTCGTCACGGGAATGTCGGGGGTTATCGCCTTTACCGTGTCAATCTCCGCCTGCATAAAATCACAGGTGATATCCGTAGTATAGCGTTTCCAGTCAAGATTCAACCCGTAAAGACTCGTCTCGCCGAGATACGAAGGCGGGTCGATCTGATCGAAGCTTGTGTAAGTATGACTCCAAAATGCCGACCACCACTGTTCGTTCAAAAGGTTTATATCATTGTGATAACGCTTACGCAGAAATTTGCGAAAGTTTTCACGACAGAGCGGGCAGAAGCATTCCCCGCTGAATTCATTGGAGATATGCCAGAGCTTCACGGCGGGATTATCCTTGTAATGCTCCGCCAAAGCCGTATCGATAATGCGCACCTTTTCACGAAAAATCGGGGAGGACATACAGTGATTGTGCCGTCTGCCGTGCGTTTCCTTCAGTCCGTCGGCGTGGGTGCGCATCGCTTCGGGATATTTTGCGTCGAGCCACGCGGGGCGCGCTGCCGACGGCGTTGCCAAAACGACATAAGACCCCTGCGCATACAATTCGTCGATGATCTTATCCAGCCATTCGAGGCGAAAAACGCCTTCTTCGGGCTCGATCGCCGACCATGCAAAAATGGCAAGCGTCGCACTGTTCATGCCGGCAAGCTTCATCAGTCGCAGATCCTCCGACAAAATGTCGGGGCGCGACAGCCACTGATCGGGATTATAATCCGCGCCGTGTACAATGTGAGGAAAATCCCGAAAAACGGGAGAAAAACGTTTTTTCATAATGCTTCCTTTCCGAAAAATCGCGAAACTACAAACGTGCTTTTTGTTTCCGCACAAATCCGCGCGGAGTCACGCGGAATCGGTGCAGAAAAATCCCGCACCGCCTTTCGGCGATGCGGGACACAATTTCGTTGTTTGAACATCAAAACCGCCGAGACAAACACCGATTCGAAAATGAAATTTCAAAAGCCTTTCTCTCGGCAAAGCACCGTGATGTTCCTCTCATCAGTCAAGCGAGCTGATAAGACCGGCAAAGAACTGTCTCAACTTTGCAAGATCCTTTGCGTCGACCGCGTCGGTTCCGTCACTCGTGTCGACATTGGCGGCTTCCAAATCAATGGTAACTCCGCCGAGACCGGCAAGATACTGGCGAAGAACGATAAGATCGGTCGATTCGACCGTTCCGTTTCCGTCGCAGTCGCCCTTCAGAACGCTCTTGAGTGCAATCACGCCGTCATACGGCTCGTTGACCGACGTGCCGCCCACCTTGAGGTACAGCGACTTGGTGCCCTCGGGGATGCGCGCACGGTTTATATTGAAAGAATAAATTCCCTCGGCATTACGCTCAACCTGATCGATGTGAATAATATCGTCAAAAGGAAGAGCACTCATACCGGCAGTAACCTCTACCGTGGTGAGAAGGACGGTCATATAGCGAATATCCTCGCTCGTGGCACAGCGGAAGGTGAGGGTTGCAAGATCTTCACTCTCCGCAACATCCTTCAGTGTAACCGACCCAACTCCCAAAGGAGTCTCGGCAGCGGCCGTGAAACAAAGCATACCCAAGGTCAGAAGCCCCGCAAGCAGGACAGATAAAAACTTTTTCATAGTCGTTTCTCCTTTTTTCATTCATTCCGAAAGAAGCGTACGGTACATTACGATATTATTATACCGAACGAATCCGAATTTGTCAACCTTTTTTAGCTGTTTTTTGTTCAAAAAAGTGCGATTTATTCAAAAAGCATCAACAATTTCAGAACTCATTCTCGTTTTCGTCCGCGCTTATGCCCGCGTAGACTCTTCGGACATAATCCTCCTTGCTCTCGGTGCGGAGCATGCCGTCGTTTCCGTAATAGATCAGCATATCGCTTTTCCCCTCTTCGGCAAGACGTCGAGCGCAGAGAAGCGCTTCGCGCACACAGCGCTCGTATTTTTTGTCCGAAACGTTTTCGGGGGGATGAATGTGCGCCGACGGCGTGACAATACTCAGCCGGCAGTCCGCCTCGGTCTTCGAGCCGTCCTTCGGATTTTCGGTCACGGTTTTGTAATGCGAAAGGATCTGCCGCGTGAGAATCGAAAGCCTTTTGAGCATGTGAAGCGTGCTTTCCCGTTCGTCCATCGACTCCATCACGGCAAAATCGACAAAAATCGCTGCGGGTGTGACCATTTTTGCCAGTGTATCGGCATCGTCGTTTTCAACCGTCATGACAAAGACCTTATGTCCCGTTGAAAAGGAGGCGACTTGCTCCTTTATGCGGCGGTAACTGTCTTTGTCAAGCAGTCCTTTTGTAAAACGTAAAACCACATTGCCGCCCGTCGGCTCGTTTTTTGTCCCGTTCATGGTCCCGCTCACCGATTGATTCCCTTCGTATAGCGCTCAATATCCCGATTTGCCTGCTTTTTCGCCTCGGAATCACGCTTGTCATAATTCTTTTTACCCTTGCAAAGTCCGACCTGAACCTTGACGCGCGAGCCCGAAAAATAGAGCTTCAGCGGCACAAGAGTGTACCCCTCTTTTCCGACCAGCCCGAAAAGCTTTAAGATCTCTTTTTTATGCATCAAAAGCTTGCGGACACGCATCGGATCGGGGTTGAAAATATTGCCCTTTTCATAGGGGCTGATGTGTACGCCGGTGCAGAAAAGCTCGCCCTTTTCGACATAGCAGTAGGAATCCTTCATATTGACGGCGCTCGCGCGGACGCTTTTGACTTCGGTTCCGGTAAGCGCGATCCCCGCCTCATAGGTCTCCTCGACGAAAAAATCATGATAGGCTTTTTTATTCTGCGCGGCGATCTTTTCCTGTTTCTTTTCCGCCATTTTTTCTCCTTGTTTAATGGTTTTCGTTCTCTGCGGCAAGGGGCTTATTGCAGCGGCATATTCCGCACTTCGTCCAGCGCCGCCATCAGCTGTACGTCCTCCTCGTCGGTCAGGCGGTAGAAGTTCGCAAGCGCCTCTTCGGAAAGCTCGACCGTCTTGTCGGGCGTAATTCCGACGCCCTCATAGTTCTCACCGTAGGGCGGATTGTACATTTCGGTGGAGATCTTCAAAGCTCCGCCGTTTGAAAGCGGGACGACCGTCTGCATGGTTCCCTTGCCGAAGCTGGTCGTTCCGATAACCGTCGCTTTGTTATAATCGCGCAGCGCCGCGGTGAAAAGCTCGCCGCCGCTCGCCGTGTTTCCGTTGATCAGCACCGCCATCGGAGCGTCAAGACACTTCGCGTCGGAGTTTACGGTGTTTTCCTCGCCCGACCCCGTATACGTTCGGATGATCGGACCTTCGGGAAGCAGATAATCGAGAACGCCGCACACCGCCGTCACATTTCCGCCGGGGTTGTTGCGCACGTCAAAGACGAAGCGCTTGGTGCCGTCCGCAATCAGCGCGTCCATCGCCGTCGTAAACTCTTCGGTCGTGGGAATATCAAATTCGATGATCTGCACATACGCCGTGTCGGCATCGAGCATGCGGGTCGTCACGGTTTTGGTCTTGACGACCGCGCGGGAGAGCGTCACGTCAACGCGGTCGGTATAATCGCTGCTCTTCGTCGCAACGGTAAGATTGCAGTTCTCGCCCTCCGCACCCGACTTTATGAGATTATACGCCTGATAATAGCCGAACTCGGAAACATTATTGCCTTCGACGGCGACAATAACGTCGCCCGCCGCAAGACCTGCCGCCTCGGCGGGAGAATCGGGGACGACGGCGGTGATATAAATGCCGCCGAACGTGTTATCGTAAGCGATGCGAACGCCGATACCGACGATCGAACCCTCGACCGACGATTTTGTAAACGCCTCGTACTCCGACGGCGGCATATACGCGGCATATTTGTCGCCCGTACCGTAAAC
Source organism: uncultured Eubacteriales bacterium (assembly GCA_900548115.1). Lineage (GTDB taxonomy): Bacteria > Bacillota > Clostridia > Oscillospirales > CAG-382 > UMGS1052. The sequence continues at coordinate 4,906 of URJL01000023.1, read as the reverse complement.
GTAGCCGTCGAGCGTATGGGTCAAAAGATCCTCTTCGTTCAGCGTCCCGACATAGCCCGCCCGCGTATAGCGGTCGACCTCGGCAAGGGTCGTATAAATTCGCTGCCATTTTCCGTCGGAATCCTCGCCCACGATCTTTTCGATGTCGTCAAGCGACGAGTTGACCTGCGACCATTTGTTGAAGCCGTAGATCGTGCTTTCGTAGCGGTTGGTGAGAAAGCTGTAGGTTATTTGAAAGGACACAAACGCCGCAATGATCATCAATACAAGGCACACGCTCGGTGAAATTCTTCGTTTTTTCAAAAAAGGCACCTCTTTTCCGTGTTGACGCACATTTTTATTTCAGATAGTTCCACGGATTGACCGCCGTCTTGCCTTCGTAAACGGTGAAATGCAGATGGTAGCCCGTCGACTGTCCCGTCGTGCCGACATAGGCGATAACATCGCCCGCCTTGACCGACTGTCCGTTTTTCACGTTCAGCGAATTGCAATGACCGTACAGCGTCATGACTCCGCCGCCGTGATTGATGATAACGCAGTTTCCGTAGCCGCCGTACCATTCGCACTTCACGACGGTTCCGTCGGCGGCGGCATAGATATTGGTTCCCTTGGGCGCGGCGATGTCAATACCGTTATGAAATTCCCTTCTTTTGGTGATCGGATTGGTTCGCCATTCCCAACCGGAGGTATTGGTGCCGCTCGTGGCAAGCGGCCATTTGAATTTCCCGCCCGAATAGGTCGACGTGCTGTTCAGCTCGCGGGTCAGCGCTTCAATGTCGTTTTGCAGCTTCTTTTCGGACTCCTGAATGATCTTGAGAGCCGCCGCCGCTTCGGCTTCATCGTCGGCAAGACGGGAAATCAGAGCGGTCGACTCGGCGCTCTTGGTTTCGAATTCCTCGCGGAGCGTCTCCTTAGACTGCTTGTAGTTTTCAAGATTTTCTTTGGAGGAACGAAGATTTTCTTCGTTCGTATGCAGATTGTCCTCCACCTCTTTCATTTTTTCGATGACGCTGCGGTTGTACGAGAGGTGATAGGAAATAAGATCAATACGCGAGAGAAAATCCGAAAAATCCTCCGCGCCGAACAAAAGCTCAAGATAGCTGTCGCTTCCGTATTCGAAGGACATACGCACCATTTCGTCGAAAAGCTCCTGCTGACTTCCCTGCTCGGCGACAAGCTCTTCGATGTTCTGCTGTGTTTCGGAAATGCTCAGTTCATATTGCTCGATCAAAGCGTCGGTCGTGCGCAGCTGTTCGTCAATGGCGACGATCTCGCGGTCATATTGCTCCTTGAGCGCGATCTGGGCGCTCTTTCCGCTCTTGGCACGGTTAAGTGCCTGCTGGGCGGCACTGCGCTCGTTGCGCACACCGGCAAGGTCTTTTTCAAGATTTTTGATTTGCGTTGCAGGATCGTCTCCCGCGGCAAGTGTTTCGTTTTTTGCGCCGAAAAGCGCACCCGTGAGCAAAATCGCCCCGAGACAAAGTACGGATAAAAACCGTTTTTTCGTTTCGTTCATGCAAGGTTCCTCCTTACTTCGGTTCTTTTTCGTCTTTTTCGGATAAACGTCATGCCTTCATATAGCGGCGGGTGGAAAGGATCGTGCCGAGGATGCAGAGCACCGTCGAAACGGCGGCAAAGCCGCCCAGCACATACCACTGCACGTCGGTAAAGGGCACGGTCTCGACAATGCCGTAATCGGCGATGACCGAACCGGTTATATAGCTGTAGGAATAGGTCTGGAGGAGAAACGCGATCACCGTCGAAAGAACGGCAACCACCATCGATTCTACGATAAACGGAAGCGTGATGAAGGTGTTCGTCGCGCCGATGTAGCGCATGATGGTGATCTCCACCTCGCGGGACTTCATGGTCAGGCGGATGGTGTTCATGATGATGAACAGCGAAACGACGAGCAACATGCCCGTCAGCACAAGGCAAACGATCATGATGACCTTTTTCAGCTTGTCGATGTTGCTTGCGATATCGGTGCGGTCCTTCACCTTGTCCACGCCGTCGATCTGCTCGAGCGAATAGACCAGAACATCCACGTCGTTTACGTCTTTGTATTCAACACGAAAAGTATCGGGAAGCGGGTTTTCCTCTTCGTTTTCGCTGTAACGGTCGAAAAGATGGGCATATTCCGTACCGTATTTTTCTCGTTCGCTCTCGAGCGATTCGGCTTTGGAAATGAAGGTGCAGGAGGCGACATATTTGTCGAGCTTGCCGATCTCGGCTTCGATTTGTTTTATCTGTTCCTCGTCTGCGTCCAGCTTTGCAAAGACCACGACCTCGTTAAAGTCGTCAATCTTTTCGATGTTGTAATCGATGTTGACCAGCAAAAGAAGAAAGCTTCCGCAGATCAGCATGGCGCACACCAAAATAACGATGGCGGCGGCGCTCATGAAGCCGTTGCGGAAAAAGCTTTTAAAGCCGGTCGAGAAAAAATAAGAAATACTATATCGTCTGCGCATCGTCGTATCCTCCCGCTTTTCGGTCACTGACCACCGTGCCGTTTTCGATGAGAACCACACGCTTGTTAAAATGATCGACCAATTCCTTTTCGTGCGTTACCACAATGACGGTTCGTCCCGTCACCTGATTGATGCGCACCAAAAGATCCATGATGTCAAAGCTCAGATCGGGATCGAGGTTTCCCGTCGGCTCGTCGGCTATGATGATCTCGGGCTTGTTGATGAGCGCACGCGCAAGGCAGACGCGCTGTTTTTCGCCGCCCGAAAGCTGGCGCGGAAAATACGATGCCTTGTCCTGAAGCTCGACCAGAGAAAGAAAATACGGCACGCGCTCCTTGATGAATTTTTTCGGAACGCCGACGATCTCGAGCGCAAAAGCGACGTTTTCGTAAACGGTTTTATTCTGCAAAAGCTTGAAATCCTGGAAAACGACGCCGATGCGGCGGCGGAAATACGGAACGCGGAAATTGCGCAGTTTTTCCAGCTTGTATTTATCGATATGGAGCGTGCCCGAGGTCACTTTTTCCTCGCGCAGAAGAAGCTTTGTCAGCGTCGTTTTGCCCGCTCCCGAATGTCCGACGATGAAAACAAATTCGCCGTCTTCGATTTTAAGATTCAGATCCTTTAATACGGTCGCATCCTTACCGTAGGATTTACATACGTTTTTAAATTCGATCAATACGGTTCCCTCCGATTCTTGAATTTTTCGGTTCTTTATCGTCCCGTGCGCTTTTTTTGCGCACTCATACGCATATCAATACAGAATTATTCTACCACAAAAAGGAAGGCAATTAAAGAGGATAATGTGAACAAATTGTCAGCACCCGAGCGGATATTTTTGCTCCTTTTGCACACTTTTTCGCAAAACACCCCCGAAAAAGACGGAAAAAGATCCGAAAAAGTTCCCTTTTTCGGATCACTTTCACCGATTTGTTTTTCGAACCGTTTTTTCTTACGGCTCGTCGGACATGACCAGCGCCGCCACAAGATACGCCAATATTCCCGTTCCGCATCCGAACACCAAGATCACGGCGATCAGCCGCACCACGGTCGAATCGATATTGAAATACTCGGCAATTCCGCCGCACACGCCGAAAATTTTGCGGTCGGTGCGGGATTTATATAAACGCTTCATAATAATACCTCCGTATGTTTCTTCTTACGATATTTACAGTATACATCCAAAATGCGGGAATGTCCATCACCGTCCGTGTTTTTTCTTTTTTCCTCCTTTGGTTTCTTTTTGCCTCGTCGCGCCGAAGCCGTAGACCTTTGTGCTGTCCGAACGGTCAAGCTTTTTGACGGGGCGGCACACCGCACCGTTTTTCGTCCGTTCGCTTGCCGACGCACGACGGTCGTTTCTCGGGTTTTCTCTCTTTTTTCCCGAGTTCTTCGTGTTCTTTTCCATCGGCAAAAGACTCACGCCCAAAAGCGCCTTTGCCGCATCGTATCGACCCGATTCGCGGATCGCTTTTTCGATGAGCGGGCGATTCTCCTTGCGGTTGTACTGCAAAAGCGCGCGCTGCATTTTCTTTTCCTCGTAATCCTTCGGAACGTATACGCTCTTGCCCGAAAACGGGTCGATCTCCGTATAATACATCGTCGTCGACGCCGTGCCGGGCGTAGGATAAAAGTCCTGTACCTGTTCGGGTCGGATGTGCTCCTTTTTGAGATACAAAGCAAGGTCGATCGCGTCGGAAAGCGTGCTTCCGGGATGGGACGACATGAGATACGGAACGAGATATTGCTCCAATCCGCACGCCTTTGTGGTCTCGAAATAGCGCTTGCAAAAGGCGTTGTAGATCTTCACGTCGGGCTTTCCCATATAGCGAAGCACGTTCGGGGAAATGTGCTCGGGCGCGACCTTTAACTGCCCGCTGACGTGCTTTTCCACAAGCTCGCGCAAAAACGTCCCGTCGGGATCCGCCATGACGTAATCAAACCGCACGCCCGAGCGGACGAACACTTTCTTTATCTTCGGAAGCGCCGAGACGCGACGCAGAATGTCGACGTATTCGGTGTGGTCGGCGATCAGATTTTTACATGGGGTCGGCGAAAGACAGCGGCGGTTGTTGCAGACTCCTTTTTTTCCTTCTCGCACCGCTTTACACGGTCCGTGGCGGAAATTGGCGGTCGGGCCGCCCACGTCGTGTATGTAGCCCTTGAAGCGCGGAAGCGTCGTAAGCATTTTTGCCTCGGCGACCACCGATTCGGCACTGCGGGAAAGGACGTTCCGTCCCTGATTGTAGGCGATGGCGCAGAAAGCGCAGGCTCCGAAGCAGCCGCGGTTGTGCGTTATCGAAAATTCGACCTCGGAAAGCGCGGCAATCCCGCCGCAGGCGTCGTAGCGCGGATGCCATATGCGGGTAAAGGGAAGCGCATAAACGCGGTCAAGCTCTTCGGTCGAAAGGGGCTTCGGCGGCGGGTTCTGCAAC
>URJL01000022.1 GCA_900548115.1 uncultured Eubacteriales bacterium | reverse complement strand
GAATAAGTTTCGGGTCAAGCCCTTTTCTCAAAGGGCTTGCGGGAATCCAAAGGGCAGAGCCCTTTGGTCGCCGCGGGGCGGCGAAATAAAAAGCCCAAACAGCAATTTTTGCGCAAAGTGCAAAAAGAGCGAACAATTACAGCGAAGTAACCCCACTGTAATAAGGAATAAGTTTCGGGTCAAGCCCTTTTCTCAAAGGGCTTGCGGGAATCCAAAGGGCAGAGCCCTTTGGTCGCCGCGGGGCGGCGAAATAAAAAGCCCAAACAGCAATTTTTGCGCAAAGTGCAAAAAGAGCGAACAATTACAGCGAAGTAACCCCACTGTAATAAGGAATAAGTTTCGGGTCAAGCCCTTTTCTTAAAGGGCTTGCGGGAATCCAAAGGTCAGAGCCCTTTGGTCGCCGCGGGGCGGCGAAATAAAAATCAAAAGCATAAATCATAAATAGTAGGGGAACTTTTAAAGCATCTGTAAAATGCAAAACAGGAGGAGATATCATGAAACTATCCACAAAACAAATCGCCTTTGTCGGACTTTTGTCGGCGCTTGCAAGCGTGCTGATGTTTTTTCCGCATATTCCGATATTGGCGGCATTTCCATTTCTGAAAGCCGATTTTTCCGATGTTCCCGCTCTCATGGCGGCGCTGACAATCCACCCGCTGAGCGGCGTACTGGTTGAACTCGTGAAAAACGCGATCCATTTGCCCTTTTCCGATACCTCCTTCATCGGCGAGCTTTCCAATTTCATCGTCGGCAGTATGTTCGTGCTGTCGGCGGGCTTTTTGTCGCAAAAATGCTTCCCCAAAATGCTTATGCGAAAAAAACTGCTGATCACACTGCCGCTCTCGGTTCTGGTGATGGACGCTGCGGCGGCATTGTCGAACACATTCCTCATCGGCCCGATGTACTTCGGCGGACTGAACGAACAAGTGAAAAACTTCGTGCTGTACGGTGCGTTTCCTTTTAATCTTATCAAGGGCGGGCTGGAGGCGGTCGCTTTTTATGTGCTGTACCGCGCTCTTGCTCCGACTATTTTGAAAAATCAATTCGAATATCGCTGACCGGTCACAAAAAGACTTGCAATTTTTCCGTTTTTCCTTTATAATATTATCCGTGTCGATCGGTTGCATAGAAAACATAGAAAATCTATCGGAATAACAGAATGACTCTCGGTCGCGATTCGGAAAGATCGGGAAACGAACACGGTAAAGCAAAGAGGAATCAAAATGAAGAACTTCGAAAACACCCCCGAAAAATTGAAACTGCTGTCCGAGACGAAACTGTACGTTTTGGATATGGACGGTACTATTTATCTCGGCGACTGCCCGATCGACGGCGCGATCGATTTTTGCAATCGGATATTGCAAAACGGGAAAAAGCTGATGTATTTCACCAACAACGCGTCGCGTAACCCCGAGGATTATGTGAAGCGCCTTGTCGGCATGGGCTTCCCGTGTACGCGCGACCAGATCGTGACGTCGGGCGATGTTACGATCGCTTATCTGAATCGCTATTTTCCCCGTCAGCCTGTGTACCTTGTCGGCACGCCCGCACTCGAAGAAAGCTTTCGAAAGGGCGGGATCACGCTTTCGAAAGATGCGGATATCGTTGTCGTCAGCTTCGATCTGACGCTGACGTATGATAAATTGGAGCACGCATGTACGCTGATCCGCAACGGCGCTAAATTTTTCTCGACCCATCCCGATATCAATTGCCCGACTGCCGACGGGTTCATCCCCGACAGCGGCGCGATCTGCGCGGCGATCACGCTTTCGACGGGCGTCGAACCGCGCTATTTCGGAAAGCCCTACGGCGAAACGGTTGAAATGATCGAGACGCTCTCGGGCATTTCGCGCAAAGAGTCGGTCATGGTCGGCGACCGACTGTATACCGACATCGCCCTCGGCAAGAAAAACGGTATGCTCGCGCTTTTGGTCATGAGCGGGGAAACGACATGGGATATGCTTAAAAATGTTTCCGAAGAGCAACAGCCCGATTTGATTTTTGACAGTGTGGATGTTTTGGAACGATAAAGGAACATTACCTATTAAAATGCTATGAAAAAGCGCACCGCTCTACGGTGCGCTTTTTTGTTCAAAGTGGCACATGTATTGCGGCGAAAGCGGGTACAAACAAAACATACAGTTGCAGTATGAAAAAATTCAATGAACTATGTCTCAAACAAAATTTGAATTGTGCGAGCACATTCAACGCGAAATCATGCGCGGTTGATGTGCGTGTTGGGATAAAGCGTCGAATAGCGGGTGGGTGTTATACCTTCGTGATATTTGAAAAAGTTGGTAAAGGCATTTGCATTTTCAAATCCGAGCTCATTCGCGACCTCGGAAATGCTCTTACCCGACGTGCAAAGCAGTGCCTTGGCGCTTTTCATGGTTTGATCGGCAATGAACGCGCCGATACTTTGCCCGTAGGCTTTGCGAAACAAGCGCGTAAAATAGTCGGGATGATATCCGAAACGCGCGGCGATGTCGGCGACGGTCGGACGTCGCCGAAGATTGGCGGCAATAAATTCTGCAGCCTTGCGCGCAACGGCGTTTTCGGAGTTATTCCGATCGGAAAGGTAGGAAATTTCGTTGAGTATCAGACGCGTCAAATATTCGGCAGAGCTTTGCGGATAAAACGGCGTGTTGACATCATGCAAAAGAATGCGAAACAGAGAAAGAAGCGACGCCGAATCGGTGTCGGAAAAGACAAAATGCTTTTGATCAAAGACGGCATCGCTTCGAAAATGCAGCCAAAAAAACGAAACATCACGGCTCGTTCGCGTACCCTCATGTTCGACGTTGGGCGAAAGCAACAGGAAATGATTTTTTTCCAAAACATAGGAGTCCGCGCCTTCTTTCAGGTACACTTTTCCCGCAAGAACGGCGATGATTTCATAGGAATCGATGGTACGGCACGGGTGGATCCACTCTCCGCGCGATACAAATTCTCCGCAAGACTCGAAAAAAAGAGGGTGCGCTTCGTGCGATACACTTTGAAACATGTCGGATATTCTCACTTTTCTATCGGTTTTTGCTGTTGAAAACACCGATATTTATTGTATACTGGTAGTGTACAACAAACCTATGCAATTGTCAACCGAAAATAAAGAAAGGTGTGAAATTTTATGAAGCTGATCCCGATCGATTGCAAGGACGTTATCTTGACCGACGGATTTTGGAAAAAGCGGCAGGATATCAACAAGACTGTTACCGAGAAGGCGGTGTACGATCGTTTCGACGAGACGGGTCGAATCCGAGCGTTTCAGTGTGTTTTTAATCCGAATGCGGAAGATAAGCCCGCGCCCCACTACTTTTGGGACTCGGATGTTGCCAAATGGATCGAGGGGGCATCGTATATTCTGATGCATGAGAAGCGTCCCGATCTGGAGGAACGCATCGATTGGATCGTGGAGCAGATTGAGAAGAACCGGACGCACGACGGGTATTACAATTTGTACTTTATTCCCGTTTGTCTGCAAAATCGCTTCACCGATCGCAACATGCATGAGCTTTACTGCGCGGGACATCATTTCGAAGCGGCGTGCGCATATTATAAGGCAACGGGGAAAGACAAATATTTGCATCGGATGGAGGATTTTGCCTCGCTGCTCTATCGTATTTTTGTCGAGGAACACAGCGCTTGCTTCGACACACCCGGACATCCCGAGATTGAGCTTGCGCTGATGACGCTGTATCGCACGACGCACAACGAAAAGTGGCGTGAGCTGTGCCGTTTCTTTATTGAAATGCGCGGCTGCAGCGAAAAAGACACGCCTTTATTCCATGACCCGCTGTATGCGTCGGAAATCCCGGTAAAACGCTCGGAAAAGGCGGAGGGACACTGTGTGCGCCTGAATTATCTTATGTCGGGCGCGTGCGATCTTGCCTATGAAACCGACGACGAAGAACTTTTTGCGGCATGCGACCGCGTTTTTCGCAACGCGACCGAGAAACGCATGTATATCACGGGTGCGCAAGGCTCGAGCGCGGCGGGTGAACGATATACGATCGATTATCATTTGCCCAACAAGTCGGCGTATGCCGAGACCTGCGCCTCTATCTCACTTGCCATGTATGCCCGACGCATGGAGCTTTATCGTCCCGACAGCCGTTACGGCGACGTTGTCGAGCGCACTTTGTATAACGGAATCCTCTCGGGCGTTTCGGTCGACGGCGATTCTTTCTTTTACGAGAACCCGCTCGAGATGCGCGACGAGGATTACATACTTAATTACTATGATTTTAACGGTCAAGTCCACCGCGCTCCGCGCGTTCGGCAAAAAATGTTCGGCTGTTCCTGCTGTCCGCCCAATATTGTGCGGCTGATCGCGTCGGTCGGCGGCTATATCTATTCACTGTCGGAGGACAAAGAAACGTTGTTTGTCCACCAGTATATCGCTTCCGAAGTCGGAAAAGACGGTGTTTCGGCAAAGCTTGAGACCGAGTTCCCGTCAAACGGAAAAATTCGCATAACGGCGTCGGGTGTTAAGCAAATTGCTGTTCGAATTCCCTACTATGCAAGTGGGTTTACCGCAAACGCCGCCTATACCCTGCGCGACGGCTACGCCTTTTTCGATGCCGCCGGCGGCACGCTTGAGCTTTGCTTCGACCTTTCTCCGCGCTTCGTCTATGCCAACACCCGTCTTTACGACAATATTGGCCGCACCGCCGTGATGTACGGCCCGATCGTTTACTGCGCCGAGAATGTTGATAATGACGGTGTGGAAAACTTTGCGGCAAACACCGACGAGCCGATCGAATTTGCCGAGGGGCGCTTCGGCGTTCCCGAGCTTTGCGTTTCTGGCGTGCGCTATTCACTCACCGACGCGTTGTATTCCGAAATGCCGCCGCAAAAGACAGCGGGGACACTGCGTATGATCCCGTATTTTGCTTTCGCCAACCGCGGGGAGAGCGAAATGGTGACGTATCTGCCTGTTTTGAAAATGTGACGCAGAAAAAAGCCGTTCTTTCCTCCTTTTTCCGAAGCGCCGAATTCCGGCCGTTTCTCGGCAATAACGGCATCGGAGGGCGCTTCGGCGGCGAAAAAACGGATTTTGCGCGATCGAAGAAACGGAAAATCCGAAACGAATCAAAAAAGAAGCCCGCAAAGGCGGGCTTCTTTCAATTTCGCCTTGCGGCGGATTATTACTTCTTGAGGTTTTCTTCCAGCTTTGCAAGCTCTTCGCGAAGCTCTGCAGGAACCGACTTGCCGAGCTTGTCGTAGAATGCCTTGATGTTGTCGATATCCTCGAGCCAGTGTTCTTTGTCGACCGACAGAAGATTGCGGATCGTGTCGCGCGAGATGTTCAGCTCTTCAATATCGATATCCTCTGCCTTCGGAACATAACCGATCGCCGTCTCCACAGCGTCTACCTTGTCAGCGCAGCGATCCAGAATCCACAGAAGAACGCGGAAGTTGTCGCCGAAGCCGGGCCAGATGAAGTTGCCTTCATCGTCGGTACGGAACCAGTTAACGTGGAAGATCTTGGGAGGATTCGAGATCTTTTTGCCCATTTCGAGCCAGTGACCGAAATACTCGCCCATGTCGTAACCGCAGAAAGGAAGCATTGCCATCGGGTCGCGGCGAACAACGCCGACTGCGCCCGAAGCGGCTGCCGTCGTCTCGGAAGCCATGATGGAGCCGACAAACGTGCCGTGCTGCCAGTTTCTCGACTGATATACGAGCGGCGCGGTCTTTGCGCGTCTGCCGCCGAATACGATTGCGTCGAGCGGAACACCCGTCAGGCTGTCAAACTCGGGCGATACGCACGGGCACTGCTTTGCGGGCGCGGTGAAGCGGGAGTTCGGATGAGCGGCGCAGGTGGACTTATCGTGCTTGTCGTACTTGGTGTAATCCCACTTTTCGCCTCTCCAGTTGAGCGCGTTCTTGGGAGGATTGTTGTCGAGACCTTCCCACCAAACCGTGTTGTCGTCGAGGTTCTGAGCAACGTTGGTGAAGATGGTGTTGCACTTGGTCGTGGCAAGCGCGTTGGGGTTGGACTTTTCGCTCGTGCCGGGCGCTACGCCGAAGAAGCCGTTTTCGGGGTTGACAGCCCAAAGTCTGCCGTCCTTGCCGACGCGGATCCACGCGATATCGTCGCCTACGCACCAAACCTTATAGCCCTTCTTGCGGTAGATTTCCGGCGGGATGAGCATGGCAAGGTTGGTCTTGCCGCAAGCCGACGGGAATGCGGCGGAAACATAATGAATTTCGCCGTTCGGATATTCAACGCCCAAAATGAGCATATGCTCGGCGAGCCAGCCTTCTTTTCTGCCGAGGTAGGAGGCGATACGAAGCGCGAAGCACTTCTTGCCGAGAAGAACGTTGCCGCCGTAGCAGGAGTTGATCGACCAGATGGTGTTGTCCTCCGGAAAATGGCAGATATAACGATTTTCTTCATCGAGCTGAGCCTTGGAGTGAAGACCCTTGATAAAGTCGGAACGATTGCCGAGATTGTCGAGAACATACTGTCCCGCACGGGTCATGATCAGCATGTTGAGTACGACATAGATCGAGTCGGTAAGCTCGATACCGGTCTTGGCAAAGTCGGAGCCGACAACGCCCATCGAATAAGGAATAACGTACATGGTACGACCCTTCATCGAGCCGCGGAACAGCTTTCCGAGCTTTTCGTAGCATTCGCCGGATTCCATCCAGTTGTTGGTGGCGCCGACATCTTCTTTTTTCTTGGTGCAGATAAAGGTTCTGCCCTCAACGCGGGCAACGTCGTTGATCGACGTTCTGTGGAGATAACAGCCGGGAAGCTTTTCCTGATTGAGCTCGATGATTTCACCGGTCGAAACGGCTTCCTTGCGCAGAGCGTCGGTCTGCTCTTCACTGCCGTCGATCCAAACGATCTTGTCCGGCGTGGTGAGCGCTGCCATCTCATTTACCCAATCGAGTACATACTTGTTGTTGGTCATGATTTATTTCCTCCTGTCATTTTTTTGCTTTTTGCATAAGCGCAAGATTGATTTTGCATAAGAAAGAATTTGTTCGTTAAAATCGGAACACTTCCTCAATCTTGTACCAGTATGATTATACGTCATTTTCGTGAAAAAAGCAAGCCTTTTTGATTCATTTTTGAAAATTTAAGGTTTTGGCATAATTCGTTAACGATTTCACAATCATTCTCATGCCTGCGGCGATCATTGCCGCCGCTGTGCGAAGCGCTGCCGCGAAAGGGAATTCTGCCGGTCGCGCCTTGCGGCGCCGCAGTTGCCGTGAAGTGAGATTCCGATGGTCGGAATCTCACTTCACCTTATCTATGTTATGTCAGCAAAATTTTGCCCTACCCACGTTATGTCAACATAACAAGAGCAAGGCGAAATCGAATTCTGACCATCAGAATTCGTATTTTGCGGCAATGCCCGCCGCAGGCGCGGGCGACCAATGGTCGCCCCTACTTTTCGTTTTTTCTGCTTCGCACAGTTTTTCCGCACGAAGCGCGACCCGTAATTTCGGCAAAGGCAAGCATGCCGTTTTTGATTGAGCGTAGCAATTCTGTACAATGAGGGGGATTTTTAAGGGCGCAAGCCCTTAAATTCTCTTTCTTTTTGGTTCCTTTTTCTTTCGGAAACGAAAGGGAAGAAAACTCCGCCCGAAGGGCAAACACCGCCCGTTTGCGGGGGATGGCAGTGCGCTATGTCAACCGAATTTGCTGTTACGCATACGCCCACGCTGCCGCATGGGCGCACCTCATCCACCGCTGACGCGGTTCCCCTTCCCTTCGCAACACTTGACCTTCGGTTCAAGTTGCACTGTGATCTTCGATCAAGTGCGGAAGGCTCGTGTGCGCTCGACGTTATATCGTTGCAAATTCTTTTTGTTTTTCCCGCTTCGTACAATTTCTCGCTCGAAGGGCACAACGCTCGTTTGCGGGCGATAACAAAAGGGGGCGGCAAAAATGTTGTCACCGTTGCACTTTCATCCGACGCGCTCGGTGCTATGTCAACCGAATTTGCTATTGAGGCTCGCCCGCTTCGCGGGCGCACCTCATCCGTCACGGCTTCGCCGTGCCACCTTCCCCTCAAGGGGAAGGCTTCATTGCGCATCGAAATTTTATGTCAACATAACGTGGGTAAGGCGAAGGTGCATTCTGACCATCAGAATGCACCTTCGCGGCTAACACCCGCCGTAGGCGCGGCGTTGTCGTAAAAGATCGCGTTTGCCGTTTCTTCGGAAATTCCGTTCGCAAGCAGGGCGAAATACAGCTTTTGCACGCACGAAAGAGGCGTATACCCGTCAACGCGCGGGATTCCGTCGCGGTCGCCGCCGAGGCAGAGCGTCTTTTCCCCGCCGCGCCGCAAAAAATATACCGCATGACGCGCAAGCGCCGCGAAAAAATCGGATTCCGTCTCCGCGTCCGCGACGAACGGCGGATAGAGATTCAACCCAACAAGCCCGCCCGCCGCGCGGATCGCGTCGAATTGCCCGTCGGTCAGATTGCGCGACGCGGGAAAGACCGCGCGGCTGTTCGAATGCGATGCGATAAACGGGCGGGAAAGAATCGTTTTTGTCTTTTCAAAGGCAGGATCGGACATGTGCGAAACATCGACGGTAATGCCGAGCGCGTCGCAAAGCGCGAGCGCTTCTTCTCCGAAGGGCGAAAGCCCCGTCTTTGTATCATGCGCCCCGCCGAGCGAATTTATCCCCTTCCACATCGGCGTGAAGATCCGCACGCCCTCGCGATAAAGCCGCTCCAAGCGTTCGAGCTTTCCGTTTAAAAGCGCACCGCCCTCGACGGCGAGAATATACCGCACGGGCGGCGTTTTTTCGTGAACATCCGAAAGATTCCGAAGATCGGTCTCAAGCGCACAAACGTCGGCGTGCTTTTCGATCTCGTTTCGAAGATATTCGGCAATGCGGAAAAAGTCGGCAAAATTTTCCTCTTCGCTTTTTTTGGCGTCCGACCAGACTGCCATGACCTGCACCGCGCGTTCAAAACGCAAAAGCGACGGAAGCGGACAGTCGAGCGCGGGACTTGTGATCGGCAAATGCTCGTGAAACATACGGTACGGCGTGTCGCAATGAAGATCGAAAAATCGCATAAGACCTCCGTTTTCCCGCACGGGCGGGAATGTTTTTATTCAGCACTTGATATTCAGTATATTCGGAAATTTCCGTCGGGTATTCGTGACGGAGGGGAAAAGGTGTCCGAGTTAGAGGTATTCGCGGTGAAACGGCAGCAGCAGGACGAAAATTCACCCGAAGCACAGAAAAAGAAGCTCCGCGTTCGGAGCTTCTTTAACCGTTTTGCGTTTTCTATTTTGAAACCGCTTTTTGCACATAGCCCTTTAATTCCGTGGGCATACGGTCTTCGGCGATCTCATAAGTGTTTAAAAAGACGATCCGCTTGTTTTCATCCTCGGCATCGGTATCGATGAAAGAGAATTCGAGAACCGCATATCCGCCGTTAAGCTTTTCGTCGTTGTTCCATCCGAAGCCGCACTTTCCGTAATAAAAACGAATCGTATCGGGATCGGTAACGGTCGCGATCGGTATACCGCCCTCTTCATAAAAGCTATAGGCTGTCTCAATGTCTGCAAGCTCGGTGCTTACGCCTTCTGTCTCTTGCGCGCTTTTTTCGGAATAATAACCGTAGCCCGGCGAATAGTAATCATACATCCGTATCCGAAGCTCGTCGACGGTATTCAAAAGCGCTTCGTTGTAAATATCATACCCAAGCTCGTCGATCGCCGCGATGAGATTCGTATAATTTCCGTTATAATGGATCGTGCTGTAACAAATACGCTTGCCCTTTTCGTCGATCGAATAACCGCGTCCGCGCGTGTACCTGTCGGTGTTGCTGTCGTAAAATTCGAAGCGGACATACAGCGCGCTGTCCTCTGCCGAAAGCTCGTCTGCGGTGTTTTCGACGACATCGCGGCGCAGCGCTTCGATAAGCTTTGCGGCGGCATCCGCTCCGTAGGTCTCGGCAGGCGTTGAAATACGGTCGTCGTAGATCGTCGCGCCGATCGGCGTTACCGTGTCGTCGAGAACGTCAAAGGAGGCAATCTTTACCGACGGAGAATCGAGAAGCGGCTGCATATAATGCGTATAATTGAAGTTTTGAATATAATCATAGCTGCGGCGCATAACAAGCCCGCTGCGCAGGGTGTAGGAGAAGGAAATATTGCAGCCTTGATACGCTTCGGGATCTGTGTTTCTGTTTTCGTAATCAAAGGTCATTTCCTTGCCCGCCTGATCGGCAAGCGCCGTGTGCAGTTCGCGGACGGCGGAAATTCCCTCGGGATCGGTCAGACGGGCCGTGCCGAATTCATCCGACGAAATAGTCACCGACTTTACGTCCGAAAGCTCGGGAACGCGGTGAACATAACCGAACCAGTCGCCCTTAAGCGAAAGACTGATAAGCAGGGTCAGCAGAACATATGCAAGAATGTGCGGCCCGCTTCCGCGCAGACCCACCGTCTTGCGGGCGATCATGTTGGCACCGATAACGCCGACCAGCCCGAGCGGCAGCATCCACAGAACCGATTGAATATTGAAAACTCCGACAAAAAACAGATAGCTGATCATACCGAGAACAACACCTACCACAACCGTGAAAAGCATGCGCAGCTTGCGGAAGGCGACCACCTCGCCCGCGTTTTCGAGCGGACGGAACGCATAGATAAGATAGCCCGCGGCAAGAAACAAAAGTCCGCCGATAATGTACACAAGGCAGTCAAGAGACAAAATACGGTCGGGGAAAACATACAGCTTTTCGAGAAATTTGTCCACGCCCTCTGCGGGAAGATAACCGTAAAGGTTTTTACTCAAAACATAGATCACAAAGAAGAGCGCCGCCGCCGGCAAAACAACGATCCCGCAGGAAAGAAGCAGCGACACGATGACATTTCCGCAAAAGACCATGGCAAAGACCGTTATCGCCATCGCGATGAGGGTATAAACGGCATAAACTCCGAGAAAAGCGAGAACCGAATATAACCGAAAGCAGGTTGCGGCGCGGCAGAGCTGTAAGATCAGCATCAAAACGCAGGCGACGACCGGCGGAATCATCACAATAATGCCGCCCGACAATAAATTCGTCACATAAAGCTTTAAACGGCTGACGGGGATTCCGTGCATGAACGAAACCGAATTCGGTTTGTCGAGATACGAAAACAGCTTTGCCGCCGTCATGACCGCGTAGAGGATGCCGAAAGCAAACGAAACATAAAACCATCCGAGAAAACGCGGCGTTGTGACGTCAACTGCCGAATTATCCCGCACCGCAAGCACATTGAAGCACAAAAGGATCGCCATAACACAGGGCCAGCCCCAGTGGGTGCGGAGGTTCGAGCGCAAAAGCGCGCCGCTTACGGGACCTTTAGATAAGGATATTTTCAAATTCATAGCCCATTCCTCCCAATTCATAAATAAAGACTTCCTCCAGCGTCAGCGGCAAAACATCGAATACCGCGGGACGGTGCGGCAGGATCGCGGAGCGAATTCGGTCGGCGTCGCCCTTGATGATAAGGCTTGTGACGCTTCCGACATGACTTTCGTGAAGAACCTCGAGCGATTCGGTCGCTTTTTTCCAAAGCGGCTCTTCTCCCTCCTCTTTGTCCGCCGTCCGCGGAAAAGCAAGCTGGATCTTGTGGATGTTTCCCTTCATATCGTCGAGCGATTTTTCGATGACGACCTTTCCGCCGAACATAATGCCCACATGGTCGCACACATCCTCAAGCTCGCGCAGGTTGTGACTGGAGATCAGCACCGTCATATCGCGCAGCGACACTTCGTTTAAGATCAGCTTCCATGTGTTGCGCCGCATAGCGGGGTCGAGACCGTCGATCGGCTCGTCGAGGATCATAACCTCCGGCTGCGCCGAAAGCCCGAGCCAAAAGGCGACTTGCTTTTGCATACCTTTGGACAGGCGCACCACCTTGCGGGAAAGATCGATCTTGTAAATTTCGTGCAGCTTGTTGAAAAGCTCCCAGCTCCAGTTCGGGTAAAGTCCCGCATAAAGCTTTGCCGTTTGTAAAATGCTGTAGGTCGTGAAGAAGAAAAGATCGTCGCCGACATAGGCGATTTGTTCTTTGACCGGTTCGTTTTCATAAATTCTTTTTCCCGTGAGCAAAATATCGCCGTCGTCGGGGCGGTAAATGCCCATCAGCGCTTTGATAAACGTGGTTTTGCCCGCGCCGTTCGGACCGATCAGTCCGTAGATCGAGCCTTTGTCCACATGAAGCGTAAGACCGTCCAGCGCCGCTCTGCCGTCAAAGGTTTTCGTTACGTTCTTCGCGCTTATCATTTCCATTCTCGCTTCCTCCTTTATATAGATCGTAAAGTACGCCGCAAAGCGCCTCGCAGGTCGTCCCGCGATACATAAGCTCGCGCGCCGCGTCGGTGAAACGGGCAAAAAGCTCGTCGTGCGCGCCTTTTTCGGTGTGATCGCGCGGGGCGACAAAATACCCTTTTGCTTTCTGCGAATAAATAAAGCCTTCGCTTTCAAGCTCACGGTATGCCCGCGCGACCGTGTTGGGATTGATGGTCATATCCACGGCAAGCTCACGCACCGAGGGGATCCTGTCCCCGTCGTGCAGCATACCGCCGATGATCAAAAATTTCATTTTTTCCTTGATCTGCTCGTAAAGCGGCCGGTGATCGCCGATATCCAACTGAAACATAACGGTCTCCTTTCATGTATTAACTGTACTATTCCATATAATACACTTAATACAGCTATTTGTCAAGGGGTTTTGGAAATTTTTTTGAAAATTTCCGAATTTCGAACCTTTTCGGCTTTTTCGCAAAAGAACGCCGACATCCGCGCGCGAACGGGGCGGATATAATGCTTTTTAAAAAACAATCAGGACAAGCTCCTGCGGGCTTGCCCTGTCTTTTTTACATATCCGTTCCGTTTTACCGACAGCCGATCAGCGAGATCTGCGTTCCCGAAAAGCCGTGCGAGGCGCGGTGAGAGAAAAAGTCCTTTTCGAGACACCGGGTGCAGAGCGGCAAAAGATCGATATCCTCCGCCGAAATCCCCGCGCGCAGAAGAAAAACGCGGTTTATTTCGCCGAGATCGGCGCGGTATTTTTGCTCGCCGCCGCGCACATAAGCGCACGGAAAGCACGCTTCGCGCTCGCACTCCGAAAGGCTTCGGCACGCGTCGTAAACCGCGTCGTTCACCTCATAACAGCAAGCGCCGATACGCGGTCCGATCGCGGCGACAATACGGCTGTCCGCGCTGTCTGCCGCCGCGCGCATTTTTCGCACCGCTTTTTCCGCAATGCCCGCGGTCGTTCCCCGCCAACCCGCGTGAAGCGCCGCGGCAATGTCGTTTTTCACATCGTATAAGAGTATCGGCACGCAGTCGGCGGTCTTGACCCCGAGGGTGTCGATCTTTTCTCCCTTTTTCGCGATCAGCCCGTCGCAATCGGGAATTTTTTTCCCGAATGCAAAGCATGCGGAAATCGATTCCGCTTCCCTCGCCGCCAAAACCGCGTCGGAATGGATCTGGTTCATCATGGCGCACGTCTCGGGCGTTCGTTCGAGAAGCGAAAGAGCCCTTCTGCAATTTTCCGCGACATTTTCGGTGCTGTCGCGCTTTCCGTCGGCGTCGGCACGGCTTTGCGAGACGTTCAGCGACGAAAAAGCGCCGCTTCCCGCGCTCACTCCTCCGTGCCGTCCCGCAAACAGGTGCGGCACGGAGAAAGAATCCAAAAGCGACGAGGTGTAATATAATATTCCGTTTTGTTCGTGTCGGCAAGCGCTCATATGTTTCCTCCGAAAATCAGCTTGATTTATCCGTATACCTCTGTCAGTATATCGTGAGGCGGCGATTTTGTAAAGACTTTTCGGAAGTTTTAAACGGCTTCAGTGTAAAATTTCGATCGGCTGCCGTATTTTTTGCGAAAGAACCGCGGCGATTTTCGCAAGAAGCGCTTTGTCGGGGACACGGAATACCGTCTGCGGCGCTTTTCCGAGCGCCGACGATTTGTCCGCGCCCGTTCGGTGATACGGCAGCAGTGTGACCGAGTCGATCGCCTCAAAACGGTTTGCAAGCGATGCGATTTTTTGCAAAAAATCGTCGGTGAGATTGGCGTTCGGAACGATGGGACAGCGAAGTGTGATATGCGCGCCGTTTTCACAGAGAAGCGCAAGGTTTTCCGTTATTTTGCGGTCATCCGCCCCGACAAGACGCGCATGATCCTTTTCCGACGCCTTGCAGTCGAATAAAAATCGGTCGACAAACGGAAGAATTTCAAGAAGCTTTCCGGCGTCGCAAAAGCCGCTTGTCTCCATCGTAACCGAGATTTTCTCCTCGCTCGCGTACTTTGCCAGCGCAAGACAAAAATCCGCCTGCGCCATCGGCTCGCCGCCCGTGAGGGTGATTCCGCCGCCTGCGCCGTAAAAATCGCGGTCGCGCAGGATCTGCCCGAACAGCTCCCGCACCGTCCTTTTCTCGCCGACCGTGCGGAGCGCACCCGTCGGACACACCGCCGCGCATTTTCCGCACAGCGTGCAGTTTTCCCGCAAAAGTATATGCTCTGTCCCCCGGAAAACATGCGCTCCCGCGGGACAAACGCGTCGGCACTCGCCGCAAAAAAGGCACTCGCCTCCGAAATACAGCTCCCGCCCGAAGCTTTGCGATTCGGCGTTGTGACACCACGCACAGCGAAGCGGACAGCCCTTTAAAAAGATGTTTGTTCGGATCCCGTCGCCGTCGTCCAGACACCAGCGCGCGACCGAAAAGACCGTTCCCTCCGTTTCGCCGCAGCCGTTTTTCTCTTCGGTTTTTTTCGTCTCCGCGCCCTTCATCAGTACGGCGTCCTTTCGATGATCTCCTGCTTCAGCGTCGGGGAAAGGCGCACGAAATAATCGCTGTAGCCGCCGATGCGAACCAAGAGGTCGCGGTGGTTTTCGGGATGAACAAGAGCGTCCTCAAGCGTCCGGCGGTCAACCGAATTGATTTGCAGCTCGATTCCGCCGCGCGCGAAAAAGACGCGGATGAGCCGCTCCAGATTCCCGCGCTTTTTCTCGTCAAAGGTGCGCTTTTCGAATTTCATATTGACCACCATGCCGGCGAGAAAATTCGACTGATCCCACGAGGTGAGCGATCCGATCATGGCGGTCGGACCGCTTGTGTCGCGCCCCTGGACGGGACAACATCCGTCGGAATAGGAGACGTTTGCCCGCCGTCCGTCAAAGGTGGCGCCCATTGCCGCGCCGCGCGTCGCATGATTGATGTAGGAAAACGTCCCGGGAATGAGAAAACGGCGGTCGGAAAGCTTTCGGAACGATATTTTTTCCAAGATGCCCGCAAGCGCCGCGGCGATCGAATCGACGCGTACATCGTCGTTTCCGTAATGAGAAAGACGGTTTACGATGTAGCGCCGAAGGGGCTCGTTTCCTTCGTAATTTTGCCGAACGATGTCGCAAAAATCGGGGAGCGACAGGCGTTTTTCGTCAAAGCACAGCGCTTCGATCGCAGCGATCGAATCGACCGCCGTCGCAAAGCCGACAAAAATCGGCTGAATAAATTCATAGCGCACACCGCCGTCATAAAGCCCGCGAAGACGGTCGGTGCAATCGCCGACAAAACAGCAGATGCGCATCGGTTCGTTCCCGCTGCGCGCGGCTTCCGATATCTTATATTCATACCCCGAAAGTCCGTTTTTCAGCGCCCGACGGATCTTTTCGCCGTACAGGAAAAGAAGTGTTTCTTTCTCCGAGAGGTCCGGATTTTCGAAAACCGTCTCGCACAGCAGTCGCGGAAGGTCGATTGTCACCGCCGTGGTGTGCCCGCGTGAACAACCCGAAAGGGTGATCTCCGCACAGGTCGAATGGATGTAATCGACCGACTCGCGCGGCGAAAAGCCGAGCCGCTTCAATGAAGAAACGATTCGGTCGTCGTTGAAAAAGGCGGGGTGCGTAACGCCTTCGGCGAGAATTTCCACAGCATAACGCAAAAGAGAATCGCTCGTTTTCTCACTCACGCAAAGAGCACCGTTCGGGTCGGCCAGGCGAAGATGTTCGAGAGAGGTTAAAAACATGTAGGTAAGCTCGTTTTCAAACGGCTCTCCGTCCTCGGTCGTTCCGCCGACCATAAAGCCGCACGCGGCGCGCGAAAACACGCGGTCGGAGATGCCGAGGCACAGGCAGTCGATCAGCTCCTGCGCCCGCTCCCGCGTGAGGAGTCCGTTCTCGATATCCCTCTCGTAAAACGGGGCAAGATAGCGGTCGGGACGTCCGAGAGGATACAGCCCGAAAAGATTCGAAAGGAAAAAATGAACGCTCATGACCGCCTCGAAAAAGGTCGCGGCGGGCTTTTTCGGCACGTTTTCCAGAGCGGCTGCCATGAGCAAAAGCTCCTCCCTCCGTGCGCCGTGTGTTGTTTCGGAAAGGTCTTTCGCGGCGGCGGCATAACGCCCCGCAAGATCGAGCAGCGCCTCCAGCTCGACGATACAGCAGGTGCAGAATTCGGCGCCCGTTACGCTTTCGCCGTCAAAAAATTCAATGTTTTCCTCCATTGTGCGTCGCTTTTCGTAAAGCTCGTTCAAAACGGCTTCGACGCCGACCGACAAAAGCTTTTGAAAATCGAGCGCAATGTGATCCTTTCGCGCGCCGCTCGAATGAAGCGGAAAGGGGGAGCTTTCGAAAGCGTCGCACAAGGCGTCGTAGCGCTCCTTTTCTTCGGGCGTAAAATGCGGAAGATACAGCCTTCCGCACAAAAGGTCGCCGTCGTAAAAAACGGGCTTTGCCGCATAAAGCTCCTCCGCCTCGGCATACGATCGGCGAAGCTTGGTCGTCGGCGCATCTTTGTGCTTTCTCCACCCTTCGAGAAACCCGAGGGTGATAAGACGGTCGCCCGTACAAAACATGCGATATTCTTTGTCGGTATAAGGATCGGCTTCGCCTGCGACAAGCGAACGCTTTGTTTGCTCGCGCAAAGAAAGAATACGCTCGGTAACGGGAAGGGGATTATAGGTCATAGAATACGACACCTCCGTTTTTTCGTTTCGCGGCTTGACAAACGCCGCACTTTACGATACAATTCCAGTATATACTTCCGTTTTTTCCTTGTATAGGAAAATTCGACACAAAAATAGGAAAAAACAGAACCTTCGGAGGGCGTTTTATGGACTATCGGCATCACCCGATACGGAAAGAGGACGACGATGCGCATCGCACGGAATTTTGTCATATAGCGGGCATCGGCGAAAAAGACAGCTGGAACGAAAACAAAAAGATCTTTCTCGGCGCTTGCAAGATCAATGTGTTTATGAAGGGCGATTTTTCCGTCACGGTGGGCGATCGGGTATTTCGGCCGCTTTACGGCGATATTTGCTTTTTGCCGCCGCTCACTTTGCATTACGGCAAAATTCCGAAGGATACGGCGCTTGATTATTTTCAATTTGACATCGGTCTTTCGGCTTTTGACGGCGTTCCCGACGGGGGAGCGCTGCTCGAAGGACTTTGCGGACGAGTCAAGGATCAAAATCCGTTCGTCCGCCCGAAAAATGCCGACATCGAAAGGGCAATTTCTCTCTGCCGCGAGACCGAACAGGCAATTTCCGAGAAAAATCGCGCGGCGGCTTTTGCCGGTGCGATTCGTTTTGTCGACCTTCTGAATCAAATTTATTCCGACCCCGTCCGTCCCGAACCGGTCGTGCTCTCCCGCAATACCGCGCTTGTTTTGCGCATGATCGACGAACACTACGGCGAGCGTATAACCGTCGGCTCGCTTGCGGCGCTTTGCGGGGTGAGCGAATCGTATCTTTCGCGCAGCTTCAAAAAAGAGGTCGGCGATACGATCCACCATTATCTTTTGGCACGCCGTATGCGCGCGGCGGTTGAAATGCTGCCCGATCATTCGGTTGCCGAGGTGAGCGTCGCCTGCGGCTTTTACGATTCCTCTCACCTACTGCGCCGCCTGCGGTGAACATTGCCGTCCCTGCGGGAAGCGATTGCCGTGAAATTAAATTCCGTCTATCGGAATTTAATTTCACCTTACCTTATCTTTGCTGTGCCGGCGATGATTTGACCCGCTCATGTTATGTCGAAAAAAGCTCGACTCAGCCATGCCGGATCCTCAAAAATCCGCAGGCCGTGCCGCGTTCAAAAAATTGCAAGATTTATTTGACAGAAGCGCTCTTTTGTGCTATAATAAAAAACATGGAATATTATAATTATATGATATAAGTTTTTAAGAATACGGAGTTCTTATGTGCAATAAATACAGCGCCGTCGGCGTGTTTGATTCGGGGCTGGGCGGGCTTACGGCTTTAAAGGAGCTGCGCGCGCTTTTGCCTCACGAGCATTTTATCTATTTCGGCGATACGGGGCGTGTGCCGTACGGAACGCGCTCGCAGGAGACCATTTTGCAATATGCCGACGACGACATGCGCTTTCTTTCAAGCTTCGATATCAAAGCCGCCGTCGTTGCCTGCGGCACGGTCAGTTCGGTCGCGCTGCCGAAGCTCAAGGAAAATTTTCCTTTTCTTCCCATCATCGGAGCGGTCGAGCCTGCCTGTCATACGGCGCTGAGAGAGAGCGAAAACAAAAAAATCGCCGTTTTTGCGACCCCCGCCACCATCGGCAAAAAAGCCTTTGAGATCACCCTTTCCCGCCTTTGCCGCAGCGTTACGGTCTTTCCCGTTGCGTGCCCCATGTTCGTTCCGCTCATCGAGGGCGGCTACATCGCGCCCGACTGTACGGTAACGCGCCTCATCGCGGCGGAATATCTTGAAAAGCTGCGCGGCGCCGACATCGACACGCTGATTCTCGGCTGTACGCATTATCCCATCATCCGCGAGCTGATCGCTTCGGTCAGCGCCGAGGTCTTGGGGAAATCGCCCCGCATCATCGACGCGGGCTATGAAGCGGCGCTTGCCGCGAAGGAACTTTTGAACGCGAAAAACGTCTTAAACGACAGTGCCGAAAAAGGTTCGGTGCGCTATTTTGTCAGCGACGAAACGCAGAATTTCACCGCCGTCGCCTCCATCTTTTTGGGCGAGCCCGCGGAAAACGTCCAAAAAGTCGTTCTCGGCAGCTGAGCGCGCAAAACGCATAGCGAGCATAACGAAAGGTTAACTTTTACGATATGACCTCTGAAAACCAAACGCTGTTTGACGAAAATTTTGTTCCCAATTGCACGGTAAAAGTGAGCGGGAAGCATTATTTTGCCGATCGGGCGTTTTATGCCAACCCTTACGGGCTTTCGTTTTTCGATTCGCCCGACTGTTTCGGAGACAATCCGTATATTGCCCCCGCGTGTGCCGATCTTCCCGGACTTTTCGAGGAGATGACGGGCGACACGGTTCCGAAACAAAAAGTCAAGCTTCCCCCGCCCAAGACCGCGAGCGCCGTTATGCGGCAGATCGATCCGCGCTATATTTTGAAAAAAGAAAGCGACGCGAAACGCTCGGGCGGCGAACGGCAGATATCCTGCACCTTCGAGGGCAATCTTTCCCGCCAAAACGATTCGCTGATTTTGCAATACGGCGCGGCGCTTCCGTGCGTTTTCTGCGTCACAAACGACTGTGCGTCGGCAAATCTTCCTTTTTCGCCCTTTAACGAGCTTTCCTTCCAAAAAGATCGGGCGGTCTTGCAGTCGATGCCTTATTCGCTCCCGTCGCCCGACTTTTTCTCCCCGCCCGAGGAGATCATCCTGGATTTTGTCGTGCTGACAAAGCACTTTTTCTGTTCCCTGCGCGAGGACGCGCCCGGTGTTCTGGAGCTTTGCTATGTTCTCTCGGTCGGGACAACCTTTTGTGAAAAAACCACGCTCACCATCGAAGTTGCGCCGCTGCGCGGGGCGGCAGCCGTGAAATGAGATTCTGATGGTCGGAATCTCATTTCACACTATCTGTGTTATGGCGGCGAAAAATTTGCCCCCACCACGTTATGTCAATCACTCTTTTTTGCGAGGTTCAATCTAATGAAACGATTTTTCAAAAAGTTCACCGCCTCTCTTTTGGCGGCGCTGCTTCTGCTTTCCTACACGCCGAATGCGTCGGCGTCGAGCCTTTCCGATGTGTCGACCGAGATGAGCTATTCGCTTTTGCAGGACATCATCGACCTTTATCTTGAGACAAGCCTTTACGAGAGCGACCGCGAGACGCTGATCAACACCATGCTGTACAATTATCTTGCGTCCGACCCGTTCGCGCTTGCGTCGCTTGCCAATGCCCTTTTGTCGGCAAACGACCCGTACAGCGCCTATTATCTTGCCGATTCGGGATTCCTTTCGGATTCCTCCAAGGCATACGGCGTTATCGTCGAGGACAGCGACGGCTTTGACGAAGACGACAACCGTGCGCCGGGCGTTTACATACGCGACGTAATCAAAGGCTCGAATGCGGCGTTTGCGGGCATTTTGCCGGGCGACCGCTTTGTTGCCGTCGAAGGCGTCAACGTCGAGGGACTTTCCTCGGCGGGCATTCAAAATTTTTTAAAGCTTATGCCGAGTGCCGACAAAGACCCCTCGCTCTCGAAGGTTTTTCTCGAATTTTCGAACGAGATCTATGACCCCGAGCGGTATGCGGATTTCGAAAAGCTCAACTGGAACCCCGCAAAAGAGGTCTCCATGACCTTCGAACGCACGCTTTCGGACGGTTCGAAGTCGCTCTATACGACCTCGCTTCCGAAGGGGATCGCCAAAAAGCAGGACGTTTCGTATGCGCTTGACAAAGAAAACGGCTACGGAATCATCACCGTCGCGGGCTTTGACGAAACGAGCATTGCCGACGATTTTCTCGCGGCTTTTTACAAGGCAAAGAACGACGGCTGTGACAAACTGATCATCGACCTGCGCGACAATCCCGGCGGATATTTCGAAGCGGCAAAGGAATTGGGAAGCTACTTCACCGACGGCGAAAAGGTCATGTTTTATACCCGCTCGCGCGGCGAGGAGGCACAGCCGACCTATTCGAAAAACAATTATATCGGCGACACCTTCTCGGAATATGTCGTTTTGATCAACGAAAACACCGCAAGTGCCGCCGAGCTTTTCGCTTACATTCTGCACAACGAATGCGGCGCCGCTCTCATCGGGGAGACCTCTTACGGAAAGGCGGTCGGACAGGATGCGTACACCGTCACCAACGGCGACCGTTTCACCATCACCTCCTTCGAGCTCCTGCGCACCGATCTTTCCTCCTATAATGAAAAGGGACTTGAACCCGACGTATATATCCCGCTGACCCGCGAAAAATACGCTTTTCCCACGGGGCTTTCGCATTTCAACAGCGAAAACTTCGTTGAGATCACCGACGGTGCGCGGAACGACGCGACTCTTGCGCTTGAGCAGCGCTTCGGCATTTTGGGGCTTTTGCGCTCCGACGCGATCGACGGGCTGTGCGATTCCTCCACAAGAGCGGCGATCTATATCTATCGCGCGCTTATCATGCGCGAGAAAGCGCCGCTCGACACCGTGACCTTCGATATGGTCGCGTCGATGACCGAGCAGATCAACAGCTATAAAGACAAGTACGTTTATTTTGATTCGCAGATGAACGTCGCAACGCTTTATCTTACCAATCATTCGCGCGGCAAACGCCTTGCGTCGGAATACATCACGGCGGAAGAAAAGCTCGTCGCCGCCGAAGAGGAAAGACGGCGCGCCGAGGAGGAGGAAAACCGCCGTGCCTACGAGGAGGACATGCGTAACGAAGGCGATATCGAAGAAGGAGAAACACAGGGATGAACACCGCCGAACGCCTTGCTTTGAAGGCAAAAGAAAACGGGCTTCATTTGTTTTCGGTCGCTTATGAGGGAAAAGAAGGCAAGGAAAAAGCCTGTGTTTTCCCCGCCAACCCCTGCAATAACAGCTATTCGGTCGCAAAAGCCTTTATCGTCACGGCGATCGGACTTTTGTGGGAGGCGGGAAAAATCCGTCCCGAGGACAAAGTCACGGAGCTTTTGGAGCGGCATTTGCCGCGCCGCATCGACCCGCGTTATAAGGACGTCACCGTCGAGCATCTTCTCACCCACAAGGCGGGATACGACCGCGGATTTTTGGATATCGACGCCGAGGACATCACAAAATATCCCGACGATGATTTTATAAAGCTTGCCCTTTCCGAACCCATCGTACACACCCCCGGAACGCATTTTTGCTATACCGACGCCGCTTTTTATCTTTTGTCGGTCATCGTGACCGAGCTTTCGGGAAAGCGTGCGGACGATTTTCTGCGCCCCGTTTTGTTCGAAAAGCTCGGCTTTCACGAAATGGCGTGGGGAACGTGTCCGAGGGGCTATACGATCGGTGCGACCGGACTTTTTCTGCGCACCGAGGACATGGTAAAGCTCGGAAGCGTTTACGCAAACGACGGAATGTACGACGGAGAAAGAATCCTTTCTCCCGAATGGGTCGAGCTGGTTCTCTCGCGCGGCTATGAATTTCACCGCGTTGAGAATACCGATTTATATGCCAAAGGCGGAATGTGCGGACAAATGCTGTGCTTTTCGCGCAAACGGCGCTTTGCCTGTGCCTGGCACGGATACGAAATGCGCGATACGCGCCCCCTTTTGCGGGACTTTTGAGGGAGCTGTAAACGCTTCTTTACACGACAGAAATTTTTTACGGGTTTAAATGAGGACTTATCATGAAATTGATCAAAAGCTTTACCGTCAATCACGACACGCTGTGCGAGGGGCTTTATGTCTCCCGCCGCGACGGAAACACCGTGACCTATGACCTTCGCATGAAAAAGCCGAACGGCGGCGATTATCTGACCCCCGCCATTTCCCATACGCTCGAGCATCTCTGCGCCATGTATCTGCGCAATTCCGACAAGGGCGACGGCATCGTCTATTTCGGCCCGATGGGCTGTATGACGGGCTTTTATCTCGTCACCTTCGATACCCTGTCGGAGGAGGATACGCTTGCGCTTCTGCGCGACGCTTTCGCGTTCGCCGCAAATTTTGAAGGAACGGAAGTCCCCGGCGCGAAAAAGCGCGAGTGCGGAAATTATCTGAGTCATGACCTTGCGGGCGCCAAAGCCGCGGCGCGCGCCTACGAAAAAGTGCTTCGGAGCATTACGACAAAGGATTTTGCGTATCCCGAATAAAGGGCGGAGCTTCTGCTTTACGATGCCCCTTGCGGCGCGTCCGCACGGCACTTTCGCTGACATCACGGAAAATAAAAAAGTTATCCCATACAACATTCGGAGGAAAAAGCAACAATGGATGAAGAGAAGAGAGAAGAACAGGTCTCCGCATTTCGCGACAAGATCTTAAATGTGGAGATCGAAAAAGAAGTCCGCCGCTCGTTTATCGAGTATGCCATGTCGGTCATCATCGACCGTGCGCTGCCCGATGTGCGCGACGGATTAAAGCCGGTACACCGACGCATTTTGTTTGCGATGCACGAAGACGGGCTTACGTATAATAAACCCTTCCGCAAATCCGCAACGACGGTCGGTAACGTGCTGGGTCATTATCACCCGCACGGCGACGCGGCGGTCTATGACGCGATGGTGCGTCTGGCACAGCCCTTTTCGCTGCGCTATCCGCTGATCGAGGGACACGGAAACTTCGGCAACGTCGACGGCGACGGCGCGGCGGCTTACCGTTACACCGAAGCCCGCATGGCGAAAATATCCGACGAAATGCTGGCGGACATCGACAAAAACGTCGTCGATTTCATGCCCAACTTCGATAACAAACTGCAGGAGCCGACCGTGCTTCCCGCCCGTTTCCCGAACCTTTTGGTCAACGGCTGTGTCGGTATCGCCGTCGGTATGGCGACCAATATCCCGCCGCACAACATGACCGAGGTCATTGACGGTACCATTCATCTTTTGGAGCATCCCGAAGCCGACCTGAACGAGCTTCTGACCTTTATCAAGGGCCCCGATTTTCCGACCTACGGCGAAATTTACGGCACGGCGGGCATTTACGAAGCCTATGCCACGGGACGCGGACGCGTCATGGTGCGCGCCAAGGCACAGCTGGAGGAAAAGCACGGCAGAACTTCGATCGTCGTCACCGAAATTCCGTATATGGTCAACAAGAGCGCGCTTGTCAAGAGCATTGCCGACCTTGCCAAGGAAAAGCGCGTCGACGGCATCACCGCTCTGCGCGACGAATCGGGCAGAGCCGGTATGCGCATCGTCATTGATGTGCGCCGCGATGTCAACGCCAATATCCTCTTAAATCAACTGTATAAATATACCCAGATGCAGGACACCTGCGCCATCAACATGCTGGCGCTTGTCAACGGCGAACCGAAGGTGCTGACGCTGAAGCAGATTCTTCAGCATTATATCCGTCACCAGCTGAACGTCGTCGAAAACCGTCTGCGCTTTGACCTTGATAAAGCAAAGAAGCGCGCGCATATCGTCGAGGGCTTGATGATCGCCATCAATAATATCGACGAGGTCATTGCCATTATAAAAGCCTCCAAGTCGATCCCCGACGCCAAAGAGACCTTGATCGCGCGCTTTGAGATCACCGATATTCAGGCGCAGGAGATCGTGCAGATGCCGCTCGGACGCCTTTCCGGTTTGGAAACCGAAAAGCTTATGGACGAAATGGAACAGCTGCACGCCAAGATCGCCGAAATCGAAAGTATTTTGGCCGATGAAAAGAAGGTCGGCGAGATCGTCAAGACCGAGCTTTTGGAAATCCGCGCCCGCTACGGCGACGAGCGCCGCACCAAGATCATCCCCGTCGAGAACGAAATTCTGATGGAGGATCTCATCGAGCGCGAGGAATGCGTCATTACCTTCTCGCACGCCGGTTATATCAAGCGTATGCCCGCCGACACCTATTCGGCACAGCGCCGCGGCGGCAAGGGCGTGATCGGAATGCACACAAAAGAAGAGGATTTTGTGGAAAACGTGTTTGTTTCGCACAGCCACAATTATATTCTCCTGTTCTCGAACCTCGGCAAGGTCTTTATCAAGAAATGCTACGAGATTCCCGAATCGTCCAAGGGCTCGAAGGGAACAAACCTTGTCAACGTTCTGGAGCTTTCGCCTGACGAAAAGATCACGACCTATCTTTCGATCGAGGATTTTGCCGAAAACGAATATCTCACTATGATCACGCGCAACGGCGTTATCAAGCGCACGCTGCTTACCGAATATAAAAACGCGCGCCGCAACGGTCTTATTGCGCTGAACCTCGACGAGGGCGACGAATTGCTGTTCGTTCTCAAGACCGACGGTTCGCACCGCATCACCGTCGCCACCCATAACGGCATGGCGGCTTCCTTCACCGAGGAAAAGGCGCGCACTCTGGGACGCGCCGCACGCGGCGTCCGCGCCATCTCCCTTGCAAAGGGCGACTATGTCGTCGGTGCTGCCGCGACCAAAGAGGGCGACGGCAAAAAGATCCTGTTCATCACCGAAAACGGCTTCGGAAAACGCGTCGAGCCTTCGGAATTTCCGCTGCATAACCGCGGCGGCAAGGGTGTTATCTGCCAGAACGTCAACGGAAAATACGGAAAGCTGTGCGGGATCGCCGCTGTTTCGGAGGAGGAGGACGTTATGCTCATCACCGACACCGGAACCCTTATCCGCGTGAAGGTCGCGGGAATCAACACCTACAGCCGAAGCGCCGGCGGCGTTACGGTCATGAAGGTGTCCGACGGCGTGACGATCGTGGGATTTGCCGCCGTAAAACCCGAGGAAGAAAAGGACGGGGAAGAGACCGAGACGGAAGAAACGGCGGAAACGACCGAGACGACCGAGACGGAAACAGAAAACGCCGACGTAGTCGAAACCGAGACGGCGGATAATTCCGAAACGAACGAATAAGCCGTGAGTGAGCGACGAATAAGCATCAAAACAGAAAAATCCACCCGCTTCTGCGGGTGGATTTTTCTTTGTTTATTCCGTTTCATCCGATTCGGCATTTGATTCAATAAGAATCAATAGGAAGAAAAGCAGACTTTCCGCTGTCGCATATCATGACAAAGACGGAGTAAAATACGCTCTCGTGTAAGCGCGGCGAATGCCGTCGCCGACTTCGAAGCGGATATATTTTACATAATGCGGATCAAAATCGAAGGTTGCCTCGGTTATCTTTTCGCCGTTTGCGTTATACCGAAGCGATGCCGCGCGGATATCGGCTGTCATGCGAATATAATCGACCGCGCCCTCGACGGCAAGATAAACTCTTCCGTGATCCTCGGCGAGCATTTCGCACGAAAGCTCGCGGATAAGCGGACCGGTCGAAGCGTAGCAGTCGCCCTTTTCCAAAGCGCCGATCAGACCGCGGTACGAAAGCTCCTTTGCCGCGATCATCGTAAAGCCGCCGAACATATCGTGCTGCGGATGGGAAATATCGCGGTGATTATCGTCGGTCGCAAGGGCGATAAGGCGCTGTCCCGAGCGCAGAAGCGCGTCGTACACATCGCCGTTATATTCGTCGTAGCCCTCGAGAAAACAGCCGTGGTTGTAAAGCTCGACCCCGTGCAGCCCCTTATAGCCGATATAATCGGGATATTCTTCCAAAGACCAGCGCGGATGGTTGTAATGCACCAAAAATCCGCGTTCGTTCAAGACCTTTATCGCCTCCGAAACCGATTCGGGCGCATAATCCTTGGCAAACAAAACCGTATCGTCGCGGAAGATCAATTTTCGGTTTTTTTCATCTTGACTCCAAAGAACGGAGGGGCGGTCGGAGGGAGCGGGACCGAAGCCGTTTTGGGACGCTGTGATCGGATCTCGGACGATCGCACAGAGATGACAGGTCTTGTTCTGCGTCCAGTCAAGCGCGTCGGGTCTGTCCTCACCGAAATCGATCTCAAAGCCCGCAAGCGCGATAAACTCCGCGTCGGTCAGCTCGTCGTGATAAAACAGCCCGTTGTGATCGGTGAATGCCACCGCCGAATAGCCGTGCGCACGGTAAAGCTCCTTCAGCCGCGCGGGCGAAAGACTTCCGTCCGACCGGGTGCTGTGACAGTGGAGATTGGTTTTATACTGCGTATAAGGCGGCAAAAGATAGCGTTTCATGTTTTTCTCCTTTGCATTTGTGTTTTTCAGTCCAAAAGAAGCGTTTTGCCCGCGCCGAGGGTATAATCGACTCCGCCGTGCGCAAAACAGAGCGTCTGCGCCGAGGGATTGTAAAGCCGCTTGCCGTCGGCGCTTGTGACCAGCGCGTGATAGGCGTTTACATAATCGAACACCTCGATATTGGTCGCATACCAAATGTCGTCGCGCCCGCCGAGCTTTTCGGCAAAGGTCTCGATGCGGTCCCAGTTGTGATTGTTATTGAACTCGTAGCTGTGACCCCAGAGATAAAACATCTGCGGATGATTGCGGTATTCGATCGGATCGACCGACAATTCGGCAAAACGGTCGGCAAGCTCGAAAAGATGCGGGTTTTCATGATGACAGGTCGCGGGGAGCTTTACCCAGTCGTACATATGCTTCGGCAGATCGAAGCGCTCGGTCGAAACGGTCGTGCGGAAATAGCAAATGTCGGCATTTCGCAAAATCTCAAGGCTCATGTCGTCATACTGACCGAACGCATACGCGCCGCCGCGGATGATCACGCCGAACATCTTTTCAAGCGCCGCCTTGTCGCCGACCAGCTCATAGCTTTTTTGTGCGGGCGACATTTCGTGAAGAAATCCGTGCCGAACGCCGTGCATGGCGATCTCGATTCCGTCGCCCGCGGAAGAAAAGACCTCCAGCGCCTCTTTTTCGGTCATGTGTCCTTCGCCGCTTTGGGCGGCAAAACAGCCCGAATTGAGATTAAACGTGCCGCGAAGCCCGTATTTTTTCATAATCTCGATAAGGCGGGCATTATGCACCGTATCGTCGTCGTAGCTTAGGGTCAGCGTTTTGATCTTGTGACCCGGAAATTTCATGTACATGGTTTTTTACCTCCCAAAATGAAAAAAATGGATTCGATGTTTGCCCTTCGGGCGGAGTTTTCTTCCCTTTCGTTCCCGAAAGAAAAAGGAACCGAAAAGAAAGAGAATTGAAGGGCTTGCGCCCTTAAAAATCCCCTATTGTACAGATTTGCCGCGCTCAATTAAGAACGGTGTGTTTGCCGTTACCGCCCCTGCGGGGAGCGTTGCCGCGCCTGCGGCGAGCATTGCCGCGAAGTTGCATTCCGATGGTCGCGCCTACAGCGGATGTTTGCCGTGAAGTGAGATTCCGATGGTCGGAATCTCACTTCACCTTATTTATGTTATGTCAGCAAAATTTTGCCCTACCCACGTTATGTTGACATAAAATTTCGATGCGCAACGAAGCCTTCCCCCCGAGGCAATTTTGTGTAAAATGGATTTGCTGAAAACAAATTACGCAAAGGAGATTGCTATGTCATCCTACGCACATTTTACACTAAATGAACGCATTTGTCTACAGATTTTTTTAAGTGAGGGAAAATCTTTTCGGAAAATCGCTTCCTTGATGGGAAGAAATCCTTCGTCAATCAGCCGCGAGGTGAGGCGCAACTGCGCCAAATATCTGCCGAAGCGCAAAAGCGACAATGCTTACCATTATCACCATTGGCGAGCCGCATAAACCTTGGCAGCGCGGCATGAACGAAAACACCAACGATATTTTGCGTTTCTTCTTCCCCAAAGGCTTCGATTTCCGCACGATCTCTCAGGCACAGCTCGATACCGTTGTCGATCTCATCAACAACCGTCCGCGCAAGTGCCTCGGGCGGAAGTCTCCTGCCGAAATTTTTGTTGCACTTACTTGACAATCTGTCCGCCGCAATAGCACTTTTGACGAGACAAAACCTTGTGTGTAGTCGTGAGATCCGCCCTCGCCGTATTCCTCTTTTGCTATCGCCCGCAAACGGACGGTGCTTGCCCTTCGGGCGGAGTTTTCTTCCCTTTCGTTCCCGAAAGAAAAAGTAACCAAAAAGAAAGGGTATTTAAGGGCTTACGCCCTTAAAGATCCCCCTATTGTACAGATTTGTTACGCTCAATCAAGAACGGCATGTTTGTTTTCATCGAAATTACGGGTCGCCCTTCGTCGCGCTTCGTCGCCCTTTGGGTCGGAAAAATTGTACGAAGCAGAAAAAACGAAAAGTAGGGGCGACCACCAGTCGCCCGCGCCTACGGCGGGTGTTGCCGTGAAAAGGGATTCCGATGGTCGGAATCCCTTTTCACATTATCCGTGTTATGTTGAGCTAACGTCGAGCGCGTAAGAGCCTTCCGCACTTGATCGAAGATCACAGTGCAACTTGAACCGAAGGTCAAGTGTTGCGAGGGGAAGGTGGCACGGCGAAGCCGTGACGAATGCGTCACATCGCTACGCGAAGTGAGAGAAATTTTGCCTGCGGCAAAATATTCCCGTGCGCCCGCGCTGAAGGTGCAGGCGGATGCGCAGTAACAAGTTTAGCTGACGTAGCCCCGAGAGCGTTCGGATGAGGGCGTGACGGTGACGACATTTTCACTGTATACCTCTTTTTTTATCGCCCGCAAACGGGAGGTGTTTGACCTTCGGGTCAAGTTGCACTGTGATATTCGATCAAGTACGGAAGGCTCTGTTACGCATCAAAATTTTATGTAAACATAACACGGTTAAATCAAATTATCACCGACATAACAAAGGTAGGGTGAAGTTGAATTCCGACCATCGGAATTCAACTTCACGGCAACCGCTCCCCGCAGGGGCGGCAATACTCACCGTAGGTGCCTTGGTGGGTGTTGCGGAGGGAAAGGAGACGGTCGACGCCGTTCAGGACGTCGAACTTTTTAATACTCCATAAGGGCGCGATCAGGGTGTCGCGACTGCCGTCGCCCGTGATGCGCTGAACGATGATGTCGGGGTGCAAAAGCTCCAGCTCGTCGCAGACAAGCTCGATATACTCCTCTTTTTCAAAAACTTTGATCTCGCCCCGCGCATACATTTCGGCGCAGGGCGTGTCTTTTAAAATGTGCAGCATATGCAGCTTTACCGAATGGGGACGAAGAGCGGAAACGCGGCGGACGCTCTCGAGCATCCGCTCCCTGTCCTCGCCCGGAAGCCCGTTTATCAAATGAACGCAGACGGGAATATTTTTTTCGCAAAGCCGCGCGTAGCAATCGAGAAATTCGGCGTACGTCGTGCGGCGGTTGATCCTTTCGCCCGTGTCGTCAAAAACCGTCTGAAGCCCCAATTCCACGGTAAGATAGGTCCGCGCCGAAATTTCGGCAAGATACGAAAGAGTCTCGTCGGAAATACAGTCGGGACGCGTCGCGATGCTCATCCCCACACAGTCGGGAAGCGCAAGCGCCTGTTCGTAGACCTCGCGCAGACGGCAAAGGGGCGCATAAGTATTCGTTCCCGCCTGAAAATACGGCAGAAATTTCGCGTCGTGCCATTTTTTGCGCATAAGCGCCGTCTGCTGTTCGAACTGTTCGCGAATGCTCCTTTTCGGATCGCCCGCAAAATCGCCGCTGCCCGACGGCGAACAATAAATACAGCCGCCAAAGGATTTTGTTCCGTCGCGATTGGGACAGGAAAAACCCGCGTTGAGTGAAATTTTGGCGACCTTGCAGCCGAAACGCGTTTTGAAATAGCCGTCCAGCGTGTTATACCGCTTGTTGTTGGGATACAGCATCACAAAAGCTCCTTGTAGATCGCATTTTTCGCCACGCCGCGATCCTTGGCGCATTGCTTGATCGCGTCCATCTTGGATAGCCCTTGATTCTTGTAAAATTCGACGTGTTCGCCGATCGAAAGCGCTTTCCAAAAGACCTCTTCGGTCTCCTCCGCGCCCGCAAGGATCAGAACATATTCGCCGCGCGGCTCGTTTTGCTCGTAATGCGCGATCGCCGCCGAAAGCGTCGTGTCGAAAAATTCCTCGTTGAGCTTGGTAAGCTCGCGGGCAAGACAAAGCGCGCGGTCGCCGAGCGCGTCGTATAATTCGGAAAGCGTTTTTTTCAAGCGATGAGGCGCTTCGTAAAAAACGACGGTCCGTTTTTCGTGCAAAAGCGAATCGAGCACTTCTTTTTTTCCGCCGTCCTGCGGCAAAAATCCTTCGAAGGTAAAGCGGCGCGAAGGAAAGCCCGACGCCGAAAGCGCTGTTATAACCGCGCTCGGACCGGGGATCGGAATGACCGAAAAACCGCTTTTGCGCGCGTCGCGGCAAAGCTCGGTGCCGGGGTCGGATATGCCGGGCGTGCCCGCGTCGGTCACGAGCGCACAGCTTTTGCCGGCGGAAAGCTCAGAAAGGATCTTTTCGCCCGCCGCGCGTTTGTTGTGTTCGAAATAGTTGACGATCGGCTTTTTGATGCCGAAATGATTGAGCAAAAGCCCCGAAACGCGCGTGTCCTCCGCCGCGACAAAATCGACCTCGCGCAGGGTCTTTAAAGCGCGCTCGGAAAGATCGGAAAGATTCCCGATCGGGGTCGCTACGATATACAAACTGCTCTTTTTTATTTCATTTGCCAAAGCGGTATTCTCCTTTTTCACGAACGGTCATCATTTCGGGCGAGTATTCCCCGCTTTCACCGTATACGAAAAACGGCGGGGACAAAATCAGCCCCTCGCGCCCTTGTTTTTTGGCTTCGCAAAGAACAAGATTCGGCGCGGAGCACGGTCTTGAGGAAACAAAGGTCATGTTTTTTATCTGAAAACCGTTTTTTTCCGCCCCCGAAAAAAGAGAGGCGAGACGGTCGGGACGATAAACGAGAAAAAGACTTCCGCCCGTGCCGAGAAGATGATACGCGGCGGCGAAAACATCGCTTATCGTGCAAAAAATCTCGTGCCGTGCGACGGTCTTGTAATCCTCCGCGCACATCTTGCCGCAGTTTGCCGTCATATACGGCGGGTTGCAGACGACAAAATCGAACCGCTCGGACGGAAAAAGCGTCCGAATGCGGCAAAGATCGCCGCATACGGCGGAAAAACGGTCGGAAAGGGCGCTTTGCGCCGCGCTTTTTTGCGAAAGAGCCGCCGCGTGTTCGTTGATCTCCAGCGCCGAAAAGGAAAGAAGCGGAAAACGGTCGAGCAGCGAAAGCGCGATAAAGCCCGTTCCCGAGCAAAGCTCCATCCCGCAAAGAGGACGGCTCTTCGACAGCTTTCCCGCGGTATAAGCCGACAGCAGTACCGCGTCGGTGCCGTAAAAAAACACGCCTTTTTCCTGATAAACCGAAAGCGTATCGGTTATTCGTTCTGATTTTTCCGTCACAAAACTCCTCCTGCGCCCCTGCGGGGAGCGGTTGCCGTGAAGTTGAATTCCGATGGTCGGAATTCAACTTCACCCTACCTTTGTTATGTCGGTGATAATTTGACTTAACCGTGTTATGTTTACATAAAATTTTGATGCGTAACAGAGCCTTCCGCACTTGATCGAAAATCACAGTGCAACTTGACCCGAAGGTCACAGTGTATCGAGGGGAAGGAGGACCGCGTCAGCGGTGGATGTAACACATCGCTTTGCGAAGTAACACATCGCTTTGCGAAGTAACACATCGCTCCGCGAAGTAACACATCGCTTTGCGAAGTAACACATCGCTTCGCGAAGTAACACATCGCTTTGCGAAGTAACACATCGCTTTGCGAAGTAACACGTCGCTCCGCGAAGTAACACATCGCTTCGCGAAGTAACACATCGCTTCGCAAAGTAACACATCGCTTCGCGAAGTGTGACAAATTTTATCTGCGATGAAATGTTGCCGTGCGCCCGCGAAGCGGGCGAGCTGTGATAACAAGTTTGGTTGAGGTAAAAATCGTTCAAATCGTAGGGGCGACCATCGGTCGCCTGTGCCGCGATGACAATTTTCGGCAAGGCAAAAAAACCTTGCGTGCAGCCGCTCTCGCTGTACCCCTCTTTCGCTCTCGCCCGCAAACAGGCGGTCTTGCCCTTCGGGCGGAGTTTTCTTCCCTTTCGTTTCCGAAAGAAAAGGAAACCGAAAAGAAAGGGAATTTAAGGGCTTGCGCCCTTAAAAATCCCCCTCATTGTACAGAGCTGTTACGCTCAATCAAGAACGGGATGTTTGTTGTCGCCGCAATTACGGGTCGCGCTTCGTCACCCTTCGTCGCCCTTCGGGCAAGAAATTGTACGAAGCAGGAAGAAGAAACAAAGTAGCGCCTGCGGCGAGCGTTTGCCGTGAGAATGAATTCCGATGGTCAGAATTCATTCTCACACTATGTTGACCTAACGTCGAGCGCACACGAGCCCTCCCCTCGAGGTATCAACATAACAAAGATAATGTGAAATCGAATTCCGACCATCG